>DASZPP010000348.1:0-1929 GCA_035549975.1 Opitutus sp. | reverse complement strand
GCTCGTGATCGCGGGGATGGTCATGGTGAGCGCGTGGCTGTTTTGGAAAATCGACGCGGCGAAACCGCTCCTGGCGGATTCGGGCGGACTGCAGTTGGCGGAGGCATCATGAAGCTCGGCATCGGGTCCTACACATATGTCTGGGCGGTCGGCGTGGCGGGTTGCCCGCCGCCCGCGGAACCGCTGTCGGCGCTCGCACTCGTGTCCAAGGCCGCGGAGGTGCGGGTGCCGGTGGTGCAGATCGCCGACAACCTGCCGCTGCACCGGCTCACCGGCGGCGAGCGGACGGCGCTGCGCGATCGCGCGGCAACGCTCGGCGTCGAACTCGAGGCGGGCACCGCGGGGATCGAACCCGAAAACCTGCGACGCTACCTCGCAATCGCGCGAGAGCTCGGCGCGCGCATCTTGCGGACGGTGATCGACGCCGGCGCGGACCGGCCGTCGCCCGGAGAAGCCGTGGCGCGGCTGGCGCCGCTCGTGCCGGAGTTCGAGCGCGCGGGCGTGACGCTGGCGATTGAAAATCACGACCGGTTCAAGGCGGCGACGTTGCGCGACATCGTGAAAGCGCTCGGCAGCGCGAACGTCGGCGTGTGCCTCGACACGGCGAACTCGCTCGGCTGCCTGGAAGGGCCCGAGCACGTCGTGGAGACGCTCGGCCCGCAGGTGGTGAATTTGCACGTGAAGGATGTTCGCGTGTTCCGACCGCCGCATCACAAGGGCTTTGTCGTCGAAGGCGCGCCCGCCGGTGCGGGGCAGCTCGACCTGCCGCGGCTGCTGGCGCGGCTGCGGGAGTTCGGCGTGGATCCGAGCGCGATCGTGGAGTTGTGGCCGCCGCCGGAGGACGACGTCGCGCAGGCGGTCAAAAAAGAGGAACTCTGGGCGCGGCAGAGCCTCGATTACCTGCGTCCGTTGCTCGTAACCTGATTCTATGGAAACCAGGACCCTCAATCACACCGGCCTGACCGTGTCACGCGTCTGCTGCGGCACGATGACCTTTGGCGCGCAAACCGACGAGGCGACCGCCGTCGCGATGGTGAGCCAGTGCCTCGATCGCGGCGTCAACTTTTTCGACACGGCGAACGTCTACGCCGCGGGCGCGTCCGAGACGATTCTTGGCCGGGCGCTGAAGGGCCGGCGGGATCGCGCGGTGGTGGCGAGCAAGGTGTCGTTCAAGACGGGGCCGGCCGCCGACCAGGCCGGCCTGTCGCGCGCGGCGATCCGGCGCGCGATCGACGAAAGCCTGCAGCGCCTCCAGACCGACTACCTGGACATCTACTATCTGCACTGTCCGGACTATTCCGTGCCGTTGGAGGAATCGCTGGGCGCGATGGGCGAGCTCGTGCAGGCCGGCAAGGTGCGGCATGTCGGCGCGTCGAACTACGCGAGCTGGCAGATGGTCCGCCTCCTGTGGCTGGCCGCGAAAAACAACCTGCCGGCGATCGGCGTGACGCAGCCGATGCTCAACCTGATCGCGCGCGGGATCGAACAGGAGTTTTTGCCGATGTGCCGCGAGTTCGGCGTCGCGACGATCGTCTACAATCCGCTCGCGGGCGGGCTTCTCACCGGCAAGCAACAGTTTGCCGCCCCGCTGCCGGGAACGCGTTTCGACAACAACCAGGCGTATCTCGACCGCTACTGGCACGAGGCGAATTTCGAGGCGGTGCAGGCGCTCGCTGCGCTGGCGGCGGAGGCGAAGCGCTCGCTCGTGAGCCTCGCGCTAAACTGGGTGTTGCATCACGCGGGAGTTGATTGCGTGATTCTCGGTGCGTCGCGACTGGCGCACCTGCAGGAAAACCTGCGCGCCGTGGACGAAGGTCCGCTCAGCCCGGAGACGCTCGCCGGCTGCGAGCGCGTCTGGGGCCGCCTGCGCGGGCCGAGTCCGAAATACAACCGCTAAGTTTTCCCATGAAACCTGTTCCCGTCTCCCTT
>DASZPP010000347.1:0-10351 GCA_035549975.1 Opitutus sp. | reverse complement strand
AATCGGCGCACGCCGCGGCCCGCTACCTGCGCACGCTGCACGGGAAATTCGGCACCTGGCCGCTGGCCTTCGCCGCGTTCAATGCGGGCGAGGGCCGGGTCGCGCGGCTGTTGAAACAGCGCAACGCCGACACGTTCGCGGAAATCGCCCCGGCGCTGCCGTCGGAGACGCGGATGTACGTGCCGAAGGTCTGCGCGACGATCGCCGTGCGCGCGGGAGTGCCGCCGGACGCGCTCGGGGCGCCGAAGGAAGGTTGAGCGTGCAATCGACGGCGGACCGGGAAGAATCGACGGGGCCATGACCACGACCGTCGCACTTTCCGCGCGCGCGATGAGCGAACGCGACTGGGTCGCGCGCCGGGCGGCGCATGAGCGGCGCGTGCGGGCGTGGACGGACCCGCACCAGGCGCGGGCGGCGCGGGGCGAAAAACATCCGGTGTATGATTTTCTTTTCAGTTACTACGCGTTTCGACCGGCGTGGCTGCGGCGCTGGCATCCGGGCCCGGATGTCCTGCTGGCGGGGGAACGCGCGCGGGAATTTTTGCGCTGGCCGGAATATCGCGAGACGGCGGGCGGCGTGATCGCGGACGTCGGGGCGCTGTCGGCGTCGCGCCGCGAGTTTGCCGGCTGGCTGCGGGAGTTGCTGACCGGCATGCGGGAGCGGCCGGCGTTTTTTGGCTGCTTCGGACTGCACGAATGGGCGATGGTTTATCGCCAGCCGGCGGACGAGTTGCGGCACCACGCGTGGCCGCTGCGGTTTCCGGCGGCGGAGATCGCGGGAATCGTGGAGCGCACCGGCGTGTGCTGCTCGCATTTCGACGCGTTCCGGTTCTTCACCGCCGGGGCGCGTCCGCTCAACCGGCTGCAGCCGGCGCGCGAGAGTGCGGTGCGGCTGGAGCAGCGCGGCTGCCTGCACGCGAACATGGATCTTTACAAATGGGCGTTCAAGCTGGCGCCGTTTTCGCCGGGCGAGCTGGTCGCGGATTGCTTCGAGCTGGCGCGCGACATCCGCGAAATCGACATGCGCGCGAGCCCGTATGACCTGCGCGCGCTCGGGTTCGAGCCGATCGCGATCGAAACGCCGGCGGGCCGGACGGAGTATGAACGCTGGCAGCGCGAGTTCGCGGCGCGCGGTGAACCGCTGCGCGAGCGGCTACTGGATCTCTGCGGGCGGCTGCTCGCCGGGTGAGGCGGCCTTGCGCTGCCTCGGCTGCCAGATGTCCGAGAGGCGGAATTGAACCGGCACGCGCAGGCGCGAGTCGACGAGGTGTCCGTCGTGGCTGGCGGGGGCGAAGAGCCATTGTTTCACGGCCGCGACGGCGAAATCGCCGAAGGCGGGATGCGAGGTCTTGACCACACGCGCGTCGCGAACCCGCCCGGTCGTGTCGACCACGAATTCGACCAGGACCTCGCCCTCGGTGTGGGTCAGCTCGAGCGCCTTGGGATAGAGCGGCCGAACAATGCGCAGCACGCGCGGTCGGCGAAGCTGTGGCGAATCCTGCGCGGCGGTGGAAGCGGCGGCATGGGCGACGTAGCGTTCCTCCATGGGGACGGTCATGACGTAGCGGCAGGCGTCGGCCAGGGTGCGGCCGGATTTGGCGAGCGCCAGCACCTCCGCGGGTCCGCCTTGCGCCGAGGCTCGCGTTGACGGCGCCGGGGCGTAGTTTCCGCAGCCATGGAGAAGAAGGCGACGCCGCATCAACCGCAGTTGCCGGCGGTGCAGAAGAAGCCGGCGTTTCCCGTGAACGAAGGTCTGCGCGGCTACCTGCGGAGCTACCGGCGCGCGCGCGAGCTGCCGTTGTCCTACGAGCGGTTGCTCGACTTCCACGAGGCGATGCCGCTGCCGGATGCGCGCGGCGAGCCGACGCTGTGGGACAGCGTGGTCTATCGGGCGGAGGAAATGGGCGAAATCTTCGAAGGGCTGAAGCGGATCTACGCGCTGCTGAAGGTCGACGGCGATTTCTCCATCGTGGAGCACCTCTACATCGACCGCGTGGATTTCTGCAGCTTCGGGAACTCGACGCCGTTTCGCGTCCGGATCGTCAATGCCTACAACGACAACCAGGACTACTTCTACGTGAAGAAGGCCGATGCGTCGCGCATCTACGGACTGGAACTGGAGCACCTGCTGTCGCCGAACCGGCTGAACTTCCTCGTCGACGGCGCGACGCTGGCCGAGGAGCACATCATCGGGATTCCGGGCGACATCTTCATCGCGGACTGGCTGGAGGACCAAACGCTGCGGCCGATCCGGGTGGCGAAGGAGATGGTGAAGTTCAATGAGCGCTGCTTCGTGCGGCTGCTGGGCGACATGCGGTCGTATAACTACGTGGTGGCGATCACGCCGGATTTCGACGACGCGCAGGTCCGGATTCGCGCGATGGATTTCGACCAGCAGTCCTACGGCGCGGCGAAAAATTCCTACCTGCCGCAGTTCTTCAAGGAGAACCTCGCGGTGGTGCGCTACTGCCTGAAGCACCTGCACGTGAAGACGGCGCTGCAATACCAGCGCGAGGAGCAGACGCTGATGGCCCATCGCGCCGGCCTCGCGGCGCAACGCCTGGGATTGCTGCTCGACGAGATGTCCGCCGATCCGATTGCGCCGATCGAGCACGTGCGCGAGCTGCGCGCCGGGCTCGCCGAGCACTATGGGCGCGACGATTACCTGCGCTGCGAATCGATGGGCGCGCTGGTCCGCGAAAACCTCGAATCGATCCGCCTGCTGATCGGCCGGCCGGCGAGGCCGGAGCTGCTGCCGAAGGTGTAGAGCAGAGTTGCCTGACCCCGCCAAAATGACTCGTGAGCGGAGAGGTGCGGTGGGGTCGGGAGACCCCGCCCTACAAACTCAGACGAAGCCGGGCTGGGCGGTGCCGATGCCGAGCGCTTCCTCTTCTTCCTCTTCCTCCTCGGGCAGCTCCTCGAGCGGAGCGAAGCGCTCGGAGGAGAAGCCGAGCTCCTGTTTGCCCTGGTGAAAAGGATCGGGCGGGTTCTTCAACTCCTCGAGCAGGAGGCCGACGGTGGCGCTCTCGCCGCCGCGGACGATTTTCTCCCGGCCGAGGAAGACCTCGCGGATCGTGTAGACGTCGCCCTTCACCGGGAGCTGCTTGTAGAGCGCGAGGATGATGGGCGGGAATGTGTCGTTGATGCAGACGACTTTCTGACCTTTGACCATGGCACGAGCGGAGGACCAATTTGCAGCCGGCGAAGGTGGGATGCAACCGCGGTTTTTCCGCCGGGAGGCGGTCAGGAATTTTTTGCTGGTCGAGTCGTCGCGGCGGGGCGGGCTGAAGCCCCGCCCTACCCTCGAATGGCGCGCGGGGCCGGTCGCGCTACTCGATCCGCCCCTCGTCGAAATCGATCAGGTCGGGCACGGTCTTGATGTCGCCGGCGCGATCGGCGCAGCCCATCGCGGTCAGCGCTTCCTTGATGAAGTCCTGCCCCGCCGGCGTGAGGCCTTTTTGCACGATTTCGCGGTTCCATCGGGCGGCGCGCACGTCGGACGGCAGGACGGTTCGCAACCCGGCCTCGATTTCGGCGTCCGTCGCCGACTCGAAGACGATCCGTTCGACGGCGTCGGGATCGATCCCGAGGTGAAAACACAGGAACCGGTCGCAGCCGCGCTTGTAGTTTTTGGCGTAGCTGGGCGGAAGCGCGCCGTGCTCCTTCACGTAACGGCACTTTGCCAGAAAACGCGGCAGATACAGCAAGCCCGTGGCCGCATGCGCGAGATAGGGCGACGGCAGGCAGGTGAGCACGTCGCCCGACGAGCCGGGAATCGGTTTCGATGGCATCCAAGCCCGATTGTCACGCCGCTGCGGAGTCGTCAACGTTCGCGCCACGGAACGGTCGGGCCCGGCTCCGGTCGGAACGGCCAAACTTTCCGTTTCTCTCGCATGCGTTCCTCCCTCCGAATTTTCCCGGGCATCCTCTCACTGGCGGTTTCCGCCGCCGTCGCCGCCCCGGCTCCCGTCAAACGCGACGTCGCCAAGGTCTACGCCGAGCTGTGCAGCGGCTGCCACGGCGAGCACATGGAGGGCGGCAAGGGCCCGAGCCTGCTCGGCGCGCGATTTCGCGACGTGCGCAACAACGCCAGCCTGCTGCGCACGATCCGCGACGGCCGGCCGGCGAACGGCATGCCCGGTTTCGCCGCCGCGCTGAACGATGCGGAGACGCATGCGATGATCAACTACCTCCACGAGGTCGCGACCCGCACCGCCGAGCCGATGCCGCAGCAGGAGCGGCCGGTGCCGGAAGGGGTGCAGCACAGCGAAGTCGAGGACTACCGCATCGAGACGGTCGCCGCCGGCTTCGATGTCCCGTGGTCACTGACCTTTTTGCCCGATGGCCGGATGCTGGTGACCGAGCGCGTCGGCCGGCTCCGCGTGATCGACCACGGCAAACTCCTGCCGGAACCGATCCGCGGCCTGCCGACGACGATCATGGTGCGCGACGAGGCCGGCCTGATGTCGGTCGTGGCCGATCCGGATTACCGGCAGAACGGCTGGATTTACCTGAGCTACTGCGACACCGGGCCGAAGGAGTCATCGATGACCAAGGTGATCCGCGGGCGGTTGCGCGATGGCGCGCTGGTCGACCAGCAGGTGGTGTTCGCGATTCCGCCGGAGAAATACCAGCCGAGCACCGTGCTCTACGGCGGGCGGCTCGCGTTCAAGGGAAAATACCTCTTCATCAGCGTCGGCGAGCGCGGCATGGAGACCTCGACGACCGGCCAGGCGCAGGATCTCGCGCTGCCCAACGGGAAAATCCACCGCGTGTTTCACGACGGCTCGATCCCGCCGGACAATCCGTTCGTGAAAAAGCCCGGGGCTTTCCAATCGATCTGGGCCTACGGTGTCCGCAACCCGCAGGGGCTCGCGATCAACCCGCGCGACGGCGAGGTGTGGGAAAGCGAGCACGGCCCGCGCGGCGGCGACGAGCTCAACCACATCCGTCGCGGGCGCAACTACGGCTGGCCGGTGATCACCTACGGCATCAACTACAATGGCACGCCGGTGAGCGACAAGACCGCGGCGCCGGGCATGGAGCAGCCCGTCATCAACTGGACGTCGTCGATCGCGGCGAGCGAGATCGGGTTCTACACGGGCGACAAGTTTCCGCACTGGAGGGGCAACCTCTTCGTCGGCTCGCTCGCGCAGCAGAAATTCCTCCGCATCGTGCTCGACGGCGGACGGGTCGCCCACCGCGAAGAAGTTTTCCACGGGCTCGGCCGGATTCGCGACATCAAGACCGGCCCCGACGGCGACATTTACCTCGCGCTGGAATACATCGGGAAACTCGGCCGCGTGGTGCGGCTCGTCCCGGCGAAGTAGCGCAGGCGTCCCGCCTGCCGCCGGCCATCGGACGCGCGCCTGCGCTACTCGGTCAGCTCGAACTCGCCGACCTTCGGCGCGTCGGAGTCGCCGCCGACGAAGACCTCGAACTTGCCCGGCTCGGGGGTGAAGCTCATGTCGGCATGCGTGAACGCCAGATCGGCGGGTTTGAGCGTGAATGTGATCTGGCGCGATTCGCCGGGGTTGAGCGCGACGCGCTGGAAGCCCTTCAGCTCGCGCACCGGCCGCGTGACGGAACCGACGACGTCGCGCACATAGAGCTGCGCGACCTCGGTGCCGGCGTGCGAGCCGGTGTTCGTGACCGTGACCGCGATCTTTTCCTCGCCGCCGCCGGCGAGCGTCGGCGCGACCTGCGGCCGGGTGAAGGAGAACGTCGTGTAGGAAAGCCCGTAGCCGAACGGGAACTCGGGCGAGTTCGGCGCATCGACGTAGCGGGACATGAATTTGTAATTGGGGCGCGCGGGATCGGCCGGCCGGCCGGTCATCATGTGGTTGTAGAAAATCGGAATCTGGCCGAGCACGCGCGGAAACGTCACCGGCAGCTTGCCCGACGGGCTGGCCTGTCCGCTGAGCAGATCCGCGATCGCGGGCCCGCCCATCGTCCCGGGCATCCACGCGAGCAAAACGGCATCGGCGTTCGGCAGGTCGCCGGCCAGCGTGAGCGGCCGGCTGCTGAAGAGCACCAGCACGACCGGTTTGCCGGTCTGATGCAGCTCGGCGAGCAAGTCCGACTGCACGCCGGGGATGGAGAGATGGGTGCGGCTGCTCGCCTCGCCGCCGAGATACCAGCCCTCGCCGAGGACGGCGACAACGACGTCGGAGCGTTTCGCCGCGGCGATGGCGGCGGCGAACCCGGAGCGATCGTCGCCGGCGGTCTTCGCCCCCTGGACGTAGGTGACCTGGTCCGGGAACGCTGCCTCGAGCGCCTCGCGAATGCTCACGGCATCCTCTTCGCGGCCGCGTCCCTGCCAGGAACCGAGCAGGTCGCGTTTCACGCTGGCGAGCTGCCCGATGAGCGCGATGTGCGCTTCATGGCGCAACGGCAGCGTGGAACGGGCGTTCTTCAGCAGCACGCAGGATTCGCGCGCGAGCGTGCGCGCGGCCTCGAGCGACTCGGGACGAAGCATCGCGGATTTTTCCCGGGCGGCGTCGCAGTAACGATACGGATCGTCGAACAGGCCGAGGCGGACCTTGGCGGCGAGGACGGCCGAGACGGCGTCGTCGAGCCGCTTCGACGAGACCTCGTGGCGGTCGATTTCCTTCGCCAGCTCCGGGCCGTAGACCCGGCCTTCCATGTCCATGTCGAGCCCGGCGTTCATCGCGAGCCGGCAGGCCGCGGCGTCATCGGCGGCGATACCGTGCGCAATGAGCTCGCGGATCGAGCCCCAGTCGGAGACGACGAAGCCCTTGAAACCCCATTCGTGGCGCAGCACCTGCGTGAGGAGAAAACTGTTCGCCGAGCACGGGACGTCGTTGAGGTCGTTGAACGCGGCCATCAGCGTTCCGACGCCCGCCTCGACGGCCGCGTGGAAGGGCGGCAGGTAGATGTCGCGCAGTGTGATCTCGGGGATGTCGGTCGTGTTGTAATCGCGGCCGCCTTCGGCGGCACCGTAACCGGCGAAGTGTTTCGCGCAGGCGAGAATCGTGTCGGTGCGCGAGAGGTCGTCGCCTTGGAAACCGCGGACCTCCGCGCGCGCGATCACGCTGCCGAGATACGGATCCTCGCCGGCGCCCTCGGAGATGCGGCCCCAGCGCGGGTCGCGCGCGATGTCGACCATCGGGGCGAAGGTCCAGTGGATGCCCGCGGCGGCGGCCTCGGTCGCGGCGATGCGATCGGCCTGCTCGATCATGGCGGGATCCCACGAGGCGGCCTGGCCGAGGTTGATCGGGAAGATCGTGCGGAAGCCGTGAATGACATCGAGGCCGAAGAGCAGCGGGATGTGGAGGCGGGTGTTGTTGACGGCGAGTTCCTGCATCGCGCGGGTGTTGTCGGCGCCGACGACATTGAGCATGCTGCCGCAGCGGCCGGCGCGGACTTCGGCGCCGATGTTGGAACGGAGTGCGGGGCCGGTTTCGGCGCCGGGCTGCGAATACTGGATGAGCTGGCCGATCTTCTCGTCCTGCGACATCTGCGCGAGGAGTGAGGCGACCTTTTGCTGGACGGCGGCCTCAGCGAGCTGGGCGGCGGCGAGGCGGGCGGAGAACGCGAGGGCGGCGGCGAGGCAAACGAACGCTTTCATGGTGGGGAACCGTCGAAATGAGTGTTGCTACGGGAAAGTTGCAACGTCCGTGAGTGGATCATTCCGGCTGCGATGGTCAGCCATGGCGGAGGGCCAGCCAGCCAAACGCCACTGCGTAGGTGGCACACTCGAGATGCAGGAGGATGAAACCGAGTTGCCAGCCGGGCCCGCGAAGGTGCGGCCACACACGAAGCCATGGCAAAACCATCAAGCGGCCGCCCCACCAGAGCGCGATTGCGGCGGAAACGATGCGTGCCATCGCCGAGCCGTCGATGAGTTGCGGAGCGAAGCCGACGGCGACCACGCCGAAGAAAGCGATCGTGGCGCCGATGAAAAAATTCTGCGCGATGGCGAAGCGGCGATGAACCTCCGGCAGTTTTGCGAGGTTTTCGTCCCAGTTGGGCGGGACTGGCGTGAAACACGCGACGACGAGTGTGATGAAATGGAAAACGCCGGCGACGCGGATGCACCAGACCAGCCAGGTTTCACTCATGATCGGGCGCGATGCGGTGCGGGCGGGTCTCCACCGACCTGGCGCTCAGGTGACGACCGGCGGTTTCGCCGAGGCATCGCTGGCGGACGGGGTGTTGTCGGCGCCGCGGCGTTTCTTTGGCTCGGCGACGCCGGGGATCGGGATCGGCGGCGCCTCGACGCCGGGGACCTTGCGGTTGCGGTAAACATCGTAGTCGGGGACGAGCCGGTCGTAGGGTTCGTCCATCAACGGCGACGAAATCATGAAGTCGGCCGTCGCGCGGTCGCAGGCGGTGGGGATGTTCCAGACGACGGCCATGCGCAGGAGCGCCTTCACGTCGGGATCGTGCGCCTGCTGTTCGAGCGGATCCCAGAAGAAGATCAGGAAGTCGATTTCGCCCTCGACGATCTTCGCGCCGATCTGCTGGTCGCCGCCGAGCGGGCCGCTCTGGAGTTTTTCGATGGGGAACCCGAGTTCGCGCTCAAGCACGGCGCCGGTCGTGCCGGTGGCGAAGATCTTGTGGTGCGCGAGCAGGTCGCGGTTGAACTTCGCCCACTCGACCAGGTCGCGCTTCATGTTGTCGTGCGCGACGAGCGCGATCTTCTTGTTCAAACCCATCGGGATTTTCTTGGAGGGCATGGCGGGAACTTGGGCTGGGACCACGGATTACACGGGTGAGCGCGGGTTGAACATATCTTTGTGCGGCGGCGGCAACTGCGGCGGTCAAGTAGCGGCAGGCTCCGTGCCTGCCGTTCTGAACGCCGAAACTCGGCAGGCAGGGACGCCTGCCGCCACGAGATGCAGCGACGAAGCGCCACCTACTCTACCACCGGGATGGTCGGTTGCCGTTCCACCGGAACACCACCCCACCCTTCATCACGAAATCGACGTGGCGAAATTGCGCCGGGTTGGCGAGCGGATCGCCGGTGGTCGCGACGAGGTCGGCGAAACGGCCGGGTTGGATCGAGCCGATGCGGTCGGAAGCGCCGATGAGGTCGGCGGCGTTGCGCGTCGCGGCGAAGAGCGCGTCGGCGGGACTCATGCCGGCGGCATCCGCCGTAGCCTTGGCGAAGGCGGAAGCCTGCGCTTGGAACCGCATCGAATTTCCGGCCCTGGATGCATCGACGGGGAAGTCCCCACCGTTGTTCGTCGCAGTTTGAATTCCGCCAGAGGTCTGATTGTTTGAACCGACCGAATCCGACCATGCGAAAGGTTCCCGTCGATATGCAGACGCTCTCGTTGGCGCTGGAGAACCAGGGCGGCGAGAACCAATGGTATCTCGACCTCGAAACCGGCGATGTGATTCCTGTCTTCGATGATCCGGAATCGGAGGAGATGGTCGAGAACGACCCTGATCGCTTTCTGTTCATCGAGGTGTCCGCCGATTCACGTGACGAGTTTCGCGTGATGGAGGATTTCGTTTCCGGACTGCCGGACGGCGAGGCCAAGCGGGACTTGGAACGCGTGCTGCAGCGGTCGAAACCGTTTCGGAATTTCCGCGAAGCGCTGCGCGACTGGCCGGACCTGCGGGAGCAGTGGTTTGCCGTCCAGAATCGCCGCGGGGAGCAGGCGGTTCGGGACTGGCTGGCGGAGCACGAGATCAAGCCGGTGCCGCGAGGACCGATTCCGTGAGACCGCGATTATTTCCGGACCGCGCACTGGTCTGATCGCTTGTCTCACGCTGGCCTTACCCGATCAGGAAAGCCGCCTGATGTTTGATGCCGCCATCGAGCGTTGCGAGCTTGGCACGATGAGCGACGGCAAGCTCGCAGAAATAGTGGTCGGAAACTTCTTTATGGTTGCCCACGGAATGCCCGCGCAGCGTAGCGGCGGGAGGAGGCGTGTCGACAAACCGATAACGGGAGCCGAGGGTGGTGATGAAGGTCGCCAGGGCTTGCTCCGTGTCGGCGAAGCTCGTTGATGGCCCAGACGACGAGGCTTTGGCCGCGGCGGCAGTCGCCGGCGGCGAAGATGTTTTCGACGTTGGTCCGATACTTCTCGTGCTCGGCCCGGATGTTCGAGCGCGTCGGTGTCACGTCTTGAGAAGCGCCGGTCAGACCGGTCCGAATTGGCCAGTCCAATTGTGCGCGCGACCTTTCCACCGTCATGAGCACGCTTCAGGAGATTGAGTCGGCGATCAGTCGTCTCTCGGACAAAGAGCGGCTTCGTCTGACCGAGACGCTGCTCGACACGCTTCCGCCGCCACCGGCGGCCGCCGGAGCGGAGGAAATCCTGACGGAGGCTATCCGGCGCGATGCGGAGATATGGAAGGCGGACAAGTTCAGCCGC
>DASZPP010000346.1:0-4540 GCA_035549975.1 Opitutus sp. | reverse complement strand
CGAGCTCGTGCGCGGTGCCGTAGCGGCGATCGCGGTCCTTCTCGAGGCAGCGCATCACGATCCAGTCGAGATCGCCGCGGAGCGTCGTCGTGAGCTGCGTGGGCGCGGCGCCGCGGAGGCGGGCGACGGTGGCGCGGTCGGCGTCGGGGAGAGTGGAAATGCGCGTCGACGGGCGCGGCGGCTCGACCTCGCGGATGATGCGCCGGATTTCGTCGACGCCGGCCTGCACGAGTGATTTCGGGTCGAACGGCGGCTGGCCGGTCAGCAGTTCGTAGAGGAGGACGCCGAGCGAGTAGACGTCGCTGCGCGTGTCGATATCGAGATCGCGCAGCTCCGCCTGCTCGGGGCTCATGTAGGCGGGCGTGCCGATGAGTTGTTCGAGGCCGGTGAGGAGCGTGTGCTCGGTGAGCCGGCCCTGCGTGGCCTTGGCGATGCCGAAGTCGATCACCTTGGGCGCGGGCACGCCGTCGTGAAGGGCGACGAGGATGTTGGACGGTTTGACGTCGCGGTGGATGATGCCTTTTTGATGTGCGTGCTGCATCGCGAGGCAGACGCGGGCGAACAGCTCGAGCCGCGCCGGCATCGCGACGGAATGCTCGTCGCAGAATTTCGTGATCGGCACGCCGTCGACGAACTCCATCACGAAATACGGCCGGCCCGCGGCGGTCGCGCCGGCGTCGAACACGCGGGCGATGTCGGGATGGTCCATCATCGCGAGCGCCTGCCGCTCGGCCTCGAAGCGAAGGATGACCTGGCGCGTGTCCATGCCGAGCTTGATGACCTTCAGCGCGACGCGGCGGCGGACGGGCTCGGTCTGCTCGGCGAGGTAGACGATGCCGCAGCCGCCCTCGCCGATTTTCTTGAGCAAGGTGTAGCGGCCGATCACGTCGCCGGGCTTTTCCTCGGGCGGCGGGGGCGGACGCTCGATCGGTTCGCGCTGGAGAAAGTTTTCCGCGGCGTCGTAGGCGGCGAGGAGCGCGTCGATGCGGGCGCGGCGGGGGGCGTCGCCGGCGCAGGCGCGGTCGAGGAATGCGGCGCGCTCGGCGGCGGGCAGGTCGATGGCGTCGCCGAAAATCTCGTCGTCGCGGTTCATGAAGGGGCGCGCGAACGGGATGGGGGGCGAAGCATGGCGCGAAGAGTGGAACGGGAGAGCACGTCGTCCTCAAAGCGAAATCTTGGCGGCGAAAGGGCCATCGGAGGCAGCGATGCTTCGGCCCGCGTCCGGAAGCGTTTGGGTGTTCGAAGCGCGGGCGGAAGCGCCGCGCCACCTTGCCGGCGCCTGCGATTGGCCGGCTCGCTCGCGCTCGCCGCTACATCGAAGTGAGCGTCAGGCTCTTGGTGTGAAGAACCACCGGATCGCCTCAGCCGCGGAGGCGCTGGACTTCGTTGTAGAGCCAGGCGCGGGCGTAGGCCCAGTCGCGCTTGGCGGTGCGGGGCGAGATGCCGAGGACCTCGGCGGCCTCCTCGAGCGTGAGGCCGACGAAATATTTTTGTTTCACGAGCTCGGCCTTGCGCGGGTCGTGGGCGGCGAGGGCGTCGAGCGCGTCGTTGACGAGGAGGAGCTCCTCGTCGTCGTCCGGGGCGGCGAGGTCGAACCCCGTGGACTCGGCGCTGACCTTGGCGAGATCGCCGCCGTGGCGGGCGGCGCGCTTGCGGCGGGCGTTGTCGATGAGGAGGCGGCGCATGCTCTCGGCGGCGGCGGCGAAAAAATGCGCGCGGTTGTTCCAGTGCGGGCCGGCGGACTCGAGGCGGAGCCAGACCTCGTGGACGAGCGCGGTGGGTTGCAAGGTCTGGCCGGGTGTTTCGCGGGCGAGCTTGGCGGCCGCGAGGTGGCGCAGCTCGTCATAGACGAGCGGCAAGAGCTGCGCCGCGGCCTGCGAGTCACCCTCGCCGGCGCGCTGGAGCACCAGCGTGATTTCGCCTTCGTTCACGGGGGCGAGCTTGGGCGCCGCCAGGGAAATGGAAACTGCAAACGGCGGGGCGCGGCTTTATCCGCGGGAGCCGAAAAGAAAATCGGTTGGCGATGGCCCTTTTGCCGGGGCGATTTCGCTTTTCGGCTTGTGAGCCCCCCGCACGCCCTTTCCCCGGAGAACGACGCCCGGCTGTTCGAAGCCGGGTTGACCGGCGCGCCCGGCACCGCGGCTGCGGGGGTGGACCGGCACCGGGTTCGGCAATGGATCGAGTCGGTCACCGCGGTGCTGGCCGACCGGATCGGCTGGCCGGCGACGGCGGAAACGGCGAACCCGCGGGACGCGCAACTGGACGGGCTGCGGCGGGAAAATGCGGGGTTGCGCGCGGAGCTCGCGCAGCGCGCCGCGATCGGGACGGAGCTCGAGCGGGCGAAGGCGGCGGCGGAGCTGGCGGACAAGGCGAAGAGCGCGTTCCTGGCGAACATGAGCCACGAGATTCGCACGCCGATGAACGGCGTGCTCGGCATGGCGAACCTGCTGCTCGAGACGGAGCTCGACACGGAGCAGCGCGAGCTGGTCCAGACCGTGTGCCGGAGCGGCGAGGCGCTGCTGCGGATCCTGAACGACATCCTGGATTTTTCGAAGATCGAGGCGGGCCGGATGACCTTCGAGCGGGTGGACTTCGACCTGGTCGAGCAGCTCCGGCTGGCGCTCGATCTGCAGGCGGACGATGCCGCGCGCAAGGGGCTCGAGCTCATCCTCGATTTCGATCCGGCCGCGCCGGCCTGGGTCTGCGGCGATCCGGTGCGGCTGCGGCAGGTCGTGCTCAACCTGCTGGGCAACGCGGTCAAGTTCACCAAGCGCGGCGAGGTCGTCGTGCGCGCCCAGCTCGTCGCGGCGCGGGGCGGGGCGGCGCGGCTGCGGTTCGAGGTCAGTGATACGGGCATCGGAATTTCCGGCGCGGCGCTCGGCGAATTGTTTCAGGCCTACGTGCAGGCGGACGCCTCGACGACGCGCCGGTTCGGCGGCACCGGCCTGGGACTCGCGATCTGCAAGCGCCTCGTCGAGCTGATGGGCGGCGAGATCGGGGTGAAAAGCGCCGAGGGCGTCGGGTCGACGTTCTGGTTCGAGCTGGAGTTCGCCGCCGCGGTGGAAGCGCCGCCGCCGCGGAGCGCGCCGCCGCCGCTGCCGGACGACTGCCGGATCTTGATCGTCGACGACAATGCGACGAACCGGAACCTGCTCTCGCGCCTGTGCAGCGGCTGGGGCGTGCGGCACGGCGTGGCGGAATCAGCGGGGACGGCGCTCGCGCAGTTGCGCTGGGCGGCGCAGACGCAGGAGGCGTTCGACCTCGTGCTCCTCGACCAGCACCTGCCGGACGTCGACGGTTTGACTCTTGCGAACGAAATCCGGGCCGACGCGTTGATCGGCGGGCCCGCGCTCGTGATGCTGACGTCGCGCGGCGAGCGGCTGCCGAAGGCGGAAATGGCGGCGCACGGCATCGCGGCGTGCGAATTGAAACCGGTTTATGCGGAGCAACTGCACACGACGCTGGCACGGGTGCTCGCGGCGGAGCCGGCGCCGGCGGCCGGGCGCGCGTCGGGCGGGCGGACCGCGGCGCGGTTCGCGGCTGCGCCGGAGGAGCCGGTTGCGATCCTCGTGACGGACGACGATCTGCTGAACCAGAAGGTGCTCGTGCTGCAGTTGCGCAACCTGGGTTACCGGGCCGACGTCGCGAACGACGGCCGGGAGGCGTTGACGGCGCTGCGGACGCGGCGCTATGCGGCGGTGCTGATGGACTGCCAGATGCCGGGCATGGACGGACTCGTGGCGACGCGTGTGATCCGCGCGGCGCAGGCGGCGGGCGAAACGGGATTTCCGCCGAACCTGCCGGTGATCGCTGTCACGGCCGGCGCTTCGGCGGCCGAGCGAGCCGCCTGCCTCGAGGCGGGGATGGACGACTTCCTGGCCAAGCCCGCGCGGGCCGAGGCGATTGCGGCGATGCTGCGACGACACCTGACGCCCGCGTGCGGTTCGCCGGCGACGGAGCGGGAGTAGTCGTCGCGATCGCGGCTGGCGGCGGCTGTCGCGACCGCCAACCTCGAAGCAAGGGCCATCGGTGTGACAGAACCCTCCCCGAGAGAAAAAATTTTTGGATGGCCTTCGGGGAAGATGGCGCACCGCGCGGGAATTCTCATAGTGCGGCGCATGGAATCACCGCGGGACCGGCAGCAGGCGGTCAATTTCCCGGCGAACGCGTTTGCCGGCACGGCGGACTATTACCTGAGGTATCGCACGCCGTATCCGGACGCGCTGGTGCTCGATCTGGTCAAACGGGCGCGCGTGACCGGCGGAGGATGGCTGCTGGATTTGGCGTGCGGGCCGGGGCGGGCGACGCTGCCGCTGGCGCGGTCGTTTGCGAAGGTGTGGGCGAACGATCTCGAGCCGGAAATGATCGCGGTGGGAAAAGCGGCGGCGGCGCGGAATGGCGTGGCGAACGTGCAGTGGTTCACCGGCCGCGCGGAGGAACTGGCCGCGCCGGACGGGGCGTTTGAACTGGTGACGATCGGCGCGGCGTTTCACCGGCTCGACCAGCCGCGCGTGGCCGCGCTGGCGCGGCGCTGGCTGCA
>DASZPP010000345.1:0-12499 GCA_035549975.1 Opitutus sp. | reverse complement strand
CCGGCTGAAGAATCTCGAGGCGGCGGCGACGCGGCTGCGCCAGGCGATCGCGGACCAGGAGGACCTCGTCGTCCTGGGCGACTACGACGTCGACGGCGTGAGCAGCACGGCGCTGCTCGTGAGCGTGCTGCGGCGATTCGGGCTGCGGCCGCGCTTCATCGTGCCGCGGCGCTCGGAGGACGGCTACGGGCTTTCGCGCAGCGCCATCGACCGGGCGCTCGAATCGGGCCGGCCCCAGCTCTTCGTCGTCCTCGATTGCGGCACCAATTCGCACGAGGAGGTCGCCTACCTGCGCGACCTCGGCATCGACGTCGTCGTCCTCGATCATCACCGCTCGAAGGAGCGGGCGCTCGACGGGCTGCTGATCAACCCGCACGTGCATGCGGACGAAACCGGCGGCGACGCGGCGTGGCGGCATCTCTGCACCGTGGGGCTGACGTTCAAGCTCGCGCACGGATTGCTGAAGCAATTGCGCGCAGAGAATCACCCGGTGGCGTTTCGCATCAAACTGCGCGACCACCTCGACCTCGTGGCGCTCGGCACGGTGGCGGACCTGGTGCCGTTGACGGGAGAGAACCGGATCCTGGCGCGGCACGGGCTGGGGATTTTGCAGCACACGCAGCGGCCGGGCCTGCGCGCGCTGATGGAGGTGGCGGGCGTGAAGCCGGAGCAGGGGATCAATCCCGTCGACATTTCCTTCCGCCTCGGGCCGCGGATCAACGCCTCGGGCCGGCTGGCCGATGCGGCGCTCTCGGTCGAGCTGCTGCTGAGCGAGGATGTCGATTTTTGCCGCGAGACGGCGCAGCAGCTCGATGCGTTCAACCGCGAGCGCCAGGAAATCGAGCGGCGCATCACGGAACACGCGGAGCGGCTGATCGAGACCGAATACGCGGCGCTCCCGGGCATCGTCCTGTTCAGCGAGGACTGGCACCCGGGCGTGGTCGGCATCGTGGCCGGACGCGTTTCGCGGAAATACAACCGGCCGTGCATCGTCCTCGGCAACGAGGGCGAATTCGCGAAAGGCTCGGGCCGGAGCGTCGACGGGCTGAACCTCGTGGAGGTGCTCGGCACGTGCTGCGAGCACCTGACGAGCTGGGGCGGGCATCCGATGGCGGTGGGCATCGCCCTGCGGAAGGAGCACCTCGCGCATTTCCGGGAGAGTTTTGCGGACGCGGTGCGCCGGCACACCGGCGGCGATCTCGTGGAGGCGCGGCTCGACGTGAGCGTGTGGCTGACCACCGACCAGATCAACGTGCGGCTGATGGAGGAGCTCGACCAACTGCATCCGTTCGGCCAGGGCAACCCGGAGCCGACGTTCGGCGTGCGCGGCGTCATGCTGAAGGTGCCGCCGGATGTGTTCAAACATCACCACTATCGATTCCAGATCGTCGACGGGTCGGGCCGGCGATTGCACGGCGTGGCCTGGAAACAGGCGCACCGCCTGCCGCCGATCGGGGTGCCGCTCGATCTCGCGGTCGAGTTGAAATGGAATTATTTCAACGACCGCCGCTTTTTGCAGCTCGTGTTGCTCGACTGGCGGCCCGCGGGCTGAATCGCGCAAGACGGCGCTGCGAGAAGTTCGGGCTCGGCCTCAATCGCATCGCAGCGGTGTTCGGACCGGCACGAGGGGAAGAGGGATCGCCGGAGCGATGGCGGCTCTCGCAAATCAGGCTTTTCGAGGCGCGAGGCCGCCGGAACCTGCGGAAAATTGGCGCACCCATAGGGAGTCGAACCCCAAACCTTCTGATCCGTAGTCAGATGCTCTATCCAATTGAGCTATGGGTGCGCGAAGGAGGGCGAGAACAAGCAAGCTTTGGCCGGTGAGCGCAAGCGGATTTTCCGGCGACGGCTCGATGAATCGCCAGCACAGGCGTTTTCGCCTCTCCGTCAAATGAATGCCCGGGCGGAGGGGCTGCGCCCCGCGGCGCGGCCGGCAACGGTTTGACCGCGGTCGCCGTGCGTTCAAACATCGCGCGCATGAAGCCACTCAATCCCGACGTGCTGACCGGGCGGGGAAGTTCTTCGCGCACTGGCGTCGTCCGCAACCTCGCACTCCTGTGCGGGGTCGTTTGTTTCGTGATCCTGCCTGCGACCGCCGGAAATCGTTACGAGGCGAACTGGGCGTCGCTCGACCGGCGGGCGACGCCGGAGTGGTATCGGGACGCGAAATTCGGGGTGTTCATCCACTGGGGCGTCTACTCGGTGCCAGCGTGGGGCATGAAAGGAGAATACGCGGAGTGGTATTGGAACCGGATCAGGAGCGACGACCCGAAGTGGGCGGAGTGGCGGGCGTTTCATGCGAAGAACTACGGCGCGAATTTCGACTACATGGACTTCGCACCGCGATTCACGGCGGAGCTGTTCGACGCGAACCAGTGGGCCGACCTGTTCGAGCGGGCCGGCGTGAAGTATGTCGTGCCGACCTCGAAACACCACGAAGGCTTCGCGCTCTGGCCGAGCGCCGAGGCGAGCCGCGACTGGGGCCGGCCGTGGAACGCCGCGGAAATCGGCCCGAAGCGCGATGTGCTCGGCGAGCTCGCCAAGGCGGTGCGGGCGCACGGGCTGAAGTTCGGTTTCTACTACTCGCTCTACGAGTGGTTCAATCCGCTCTGGCTGAAAGACCGGCCCAGGTTTGTGACGCAGCACATGATCCCGCAATTCAAGGACGTGGTCAGCCGTTATGCCCCCGACATCATTTTCGCGGACGGCGAGTGGGAGATGACGTCGAAGGAGTGGAAGAGCGAGGAGTTGCTGGCGTGGTTGTTCAACGAGTCGCCCAGCCGCGACACCGTCGTGATCAACGACCGCTGGGGCAGCGACACGCGGCACAGGCACGGCGGCTACTACACGACCGAATATGCCGCCGGCATGCCCGACGCCTCGCATCCGTGGGAGGAAAGCCGCGGCATGGCGTATTCCTACGGGCTGAATCGCGCCGAGCGGGCCGAGGACTACAAGTCGGCGCGGGAGTTTGTCCTCGTGCTCGTCGACCTGGTGAGCCGCGGCGGCAACCTGCTGCTCGACATCGGGCCCGCGGCCGACGGCACGATCCCACCGCTGATGGAGGAGCGGCTCCTGCAGATCGGCGCCTGGCTCAAGGTGAACGGCGAGGCGATCTACGGCACGCGCACCGCCGGCCGGTCGTGCCAGTGGACCGGGGGCGCGCGACCGAAGCAGGAATACGGGGAATACATGGTGAAATACAATTTGATGAACCAGGTCGGCCAGGCGCCGGTGAACGGCCAGGCGGTGAAGCAGGTGTTCTTCACGCAAAAACCCGGCGCGCTCTACGCGATCACCGCCGGCTGGCCGGGGCGCGAACTGGTGTTGCATCACATCAAGGCGGCCGGCGCCGTCGGGGTCACAGTGCTCGGCGTGCCCGGTGCGCTGCCCGCAAAACTGGCGGGTGACACGTTGACGATCACCACGCCGCACTTCGGCCCCGACGCCGCTCCCAGCAACTATGCGTATGCCTTCCGAATCGCGGGCGCGGAAGTGAACCCGGAGCAACGCTGAAGCGGGACATTGCCGCCGAGACACCGAGCTACGAAGCAACGCGCAGCCGGCGAAGATGGATGGCGGCGAACGCCGCGCCCAGCGGCAGGCCGGTGAGCACGTCGATCGCCACATGCTGGCGAATCGCGACGGTCGAATAGATGATCCCGACGCACCACAGCCAGTTCACGACGCGAAGAGCGGGCGCGGTTCGCATCCGGACCAGCGTGCGCCCGATCCACAGCGCGCTGAAGACTGCAAACGCGACGTGCAGCGACGGGCAGGCGTTGCCGCTCGCATCGGCGCTCTTCAGGAAGGCGAGCGTTGGGTAATCGTTCCAGTTGACGTCCGGAATGGGGACGGCCGTCGGCCAGAGGTAGAAAATCGCCAGGCCGGCCAGCGCCAGTTCGATCGCGGCAAACGCGTAAGAGACCAGCTCGCGGCGCTCGGTGAGCAGCGCCGGCGCGAGCGACACATAAATCCACAGGGACAGATAAAGGACCAGCGCCCGTGGCTGCAGCGGAATCCAGCGATCGATCGCGGTGAGCGGGAGGATTGTGACCGGCCGGATCGGATGCCGCAGCACCCAGAAATATCCGAGAAAGAAAGCGATCATCCCGGCGACGGTGCCGGCGAACTTGACCGGCCAGTGGGCCAGCAGGCGGCAACGAAAGCGGGAGGCCGGCTCGGGAGGAAAGGGCATGTGTGGGAGGACCGTGGCGGGCGGACGAACGGATGAACAAATCCGATCGGCGCCGATCCACAAAGCTGAAAAAGCGCTCGTTCGGAATGTCCGCCGCCGATGACATGGTTCGTCGTCTGATGAAAGGGTCGATCTGCCACCCGCGATGAACCCGCCCGTTGCCCTCATATCATTCTCGCGGCCCGTGATTTTTTCCGGAACGTTGCGCGCCGCCGAACCAACCATGAACTCACCGACCGTCGTGCAAACCGGCTATGCCCCCGTGAACGGGCTCCGGCTTTACTACGAAATCCACGGCACCGCGCGGCCCGGGCGGGTGCCGCTCGTGCTGCTGCATGGCGGCGGCGACACGATCGGGACGTCGTTTGGCCAGCTCCTGCCGGTGCTGGCGCGCGAACGGCAGGTGATCGCGTTCGAGCAGCAGGGCTTCGGGCACACGGCGGACATCGCCGACCGGCCGTTCACCTTCGAGCAATCGGCGGACGACACGATCGCGTTGCTCGATTATCTGCACATCGTGAAGGCCGACCTGCTCGGGTTCAGCAACGGCGGCACGATCATCCTGCAGGTCGCGATCCGGCATCCGGGCCGCGTGCGCAGGCTGGTGCCGATTTCGACGATCTTCAGCCGCGCGGGTTGCGAGCCGGGCTTCTGGACGGGGTTCGATCACGTGACGCTCGCGATGATGCCGAAGGAACTGCGCGACGCCTATGTCGCGGTCGCGCCGCATCCGGAAAATCTCCAGTCGTTCTTCGACAAATGCGTTCGGCGGATGAAGGAATTCAAGGACATCCCGGAGGAAAAGATTCGCGGCATCGCCGCGCCGACGCTCGTCGTGTGCGGCGACAAGGATGTCGTGCGACCCGAGCACGCGGTCGCGCTGTTCCGGCTGCTGCGGCATGCGCAGATTGCGATCGTTCCCGGCGCGGAGCACATGGCGCTGACGTCGCGCGTCGACCTGCTCGGGCCGATGATCGAGCGATTTCTCGACGGCGCCCCGGCGTGAATGCGAAGTGAGGCCGGCGCGACCGAGGCGCGGCGCGAGCGGCTCGCGAAAAAGAAATCGCGAGGAGGGTTGCCATCCGGGTGCCGGGGCCGTTAATGAAGCGAAACCGATGCCTCATTCATCTCCACCCGCGGCGCCGAAACACGAGGCATTTTCGCTCCCGCTGTTTTTCGTCACCGTCGCGGGCTCGCTCGCGGGCCTGCTTGTCGCGCTGCGGCTGCTCGCGCCGGGTTTCTGGACCGAGCAGTTCGTGGCACCCATTTGGAAAGGCGTCGTGGCATTTGGCGCGATCAGCCTGCTGAACTGTTTCATCGAATTCTTTTTCCATCGTTACGTGCTGCACACGCCGGCCGTGCCGTTCCTGCGCCGGCTCTACCGCCAGCACACCCGGCATCATGCGCTGACGCACATCGCCCGGAAGCCGGCGCGCGGCGGGCGGGGAATCCTGTTCATCGAAAACAAATTTCCGATCGTCGAGCCGGAGCAGGGCGAGGCGTCATTTTTCCCATGGTATTCGCTGGCGGTGTTCGCGGGCCTGCTGGCGCCGCTGCTGTCGGCGTTGCAGTTGATCTGGCCCTCGTTTCCGTGGTTCCTGTCGGGCTTGGCGGCGCTGGCGGTGTCGCTCGCGCTCTACGAGATCCTTCATGCGATCAATCACTGGCCGTTCGAAACATGGGAGCCGTTGATCGAACATCCGCGCTGGGGCCGGATCTGGCGGCCGGCGTATGCGTTTCACCTGCGGCACCATGCCGTGATCGATTGCAACGAATCGATCTCGGGCTTTTTCGCCCTGCCGCTGGCGGATTGGGTTTTCGGCACGTGCGTGGTCCCGCAGACGATCTACGCCGACGGTGAGGAGTGGACGCCGGACAAATTCCGCAGTCCGCAGCCCCGGCGGATCATTCGCTGGCTCGATGCATGGGCGGAGCGGGTGGTGCAACGCCGCCGGGAGCAGGCGATGCAACCGCCGGCGGCGGCGCGTGAACGCGTTTACACGCGTGGCGAGGAGGTGGCCAACTGGGCGACGCACGGCTTCGGCCTCGCCTCCAGCATTGCGGGGCTGACGCTGCTGATCGTGTTTGCGAGCCTGCGCGGCGATGCGTGGCACGTCGTCAGCTTCACGGTGTTCGGGCTGGCGCTGTTGCTGCTTTACGCGGCGTCGACGCTGTATCACGCGCAGCGTGCGGGTCGGTTGAAGGCGATTTTTCACCGGCTCGACCATGCGGCGATCTTCGTGCTGATCGCGGGGACCTACACGCCCTTCCTGCTCACGAACCTCCGCGGGCCGTGGGGCTGGTCGCTGTTCGGCGTGGTGTGGGGCCTGTGCGGAGCCGGCGCGGTGTTCAAACTGATCTTCGGCGAGCGTTACCAGATGGCGTCGGTCGTCGCGTATATTTTTCTCGGCTGGCTGGTCGTGGTCGCGATCGGGCCGATGCTGGCGCTGGTGCCGCATGGCGGACTCTGGCTGCTGCTGGCCGGGGGATTGTCCTACTCGGCGGGCGTGATCTTTTATCTGTGGCGACGGCTGCGCTACCATCACGCCGTGTGGCATGCGTTCGTGCTCGGCGGCAGCACGTGCCACTATCTCGCGGTTTTCCTCTTCCTGCTGCCGCACGCGCCGTGAAATCCACGAGTGCCGGACGGGCGGCGCTCAGGCGGCGCGCGGCGGTCCTCCGGAAGCATCGCGCGCCGGAATCTCGAGCACGGAGTTGGTGAAGCAACCGAGGCCGAGCGGCAGCGCCAGGACGGCAATCGCAGGTCCCAGCCGGAAGAGGTCCACCTGCAGGAGAAGGCCGACCGCGGCGACGGCAAACAGGCCGATGGTGAAGAACGCGTGGAAACGACGGAACGCGAAGAGGCCCGTCAATGCGGCCACGAGCGCGATCGCGACCACCGGCACGGGGAGCAGCGCGGTGATCATGCCGGTGGTGAACCCGATCGGCGCGAACAGGACTCCGCTGACCCGCCGGGTGAAAGCCTGGAGAGCCACCCCGACGAGCAGTGCACCCATGACCGCCCAATACTCGGGATGGTCGGTCAACACGAACCGGGGTGAGTCGAGCTCAAGCGCGCGGAACAGCAGCACGGTCGCGATCCAGCCGCGAAACGGATCCAGCCACAGGGCGGGCACCCACCACCACGGGCGATATCGCCGGGACGAATCGAGGTTGCGAAAACTCTCAAAGCTTCGCAGTTCGACTTTTGCCGACAGCAGCCAGTCCGCCGGATAAAGCAGCAGCAGCAATCCCGGCGCGAGCAGACTCGAATGGATTGTCATTGAACGGGCGGAGCATCCGCCCGATGGCGAGGGATGTCGATGGCCATCCGTCGAAAATTCGTCGTCTCGGCCGCATCATCCGTCACGAAGGCCTGCCCGAGCCGTGCGGATCGGCGCCACAAATGCACGAGACGCTTCGCGCCGTGGACGCTCTTTTGACACACATCGCTTTGACGCCGCCGCGAAGATCGCCAGCGTGGACGGCGTGAACCCCAAATACCCGGCCCGATTCCTTTCCATTCTATTGCTCGGCGGCCTCGCGGCCTTTCGCGGCCTCGCCGCTGACGAAGCGCCGGCCATGCCGGCGCCGGTGCCGCCGGAGGTGGCGATCGCCCGGCCGTCGGAGCAGGAGATCGCGACGGCGAAGAAGAGCCTCGACGAATTCCTCGCGCAGGTCGACCCGCAGACGAAGGAGATTCTCGCGAAATATCCGGGGATGATCGAAGTGCGGCCGCCGCGGGTGAACCCGTGCGTGGTGCCGAACCTCTGGCGGGGTTTCCGGGAAAAACACGAGCGCAACGTCGCGCGCGCGAAGCAGGGCGGGATCGACCTGCTGTTCATGGGCGACTCGATCACGGATTTCTGGCGGAACGAGGGGAAGCCCGGGGTCGTGAATCCCGGTTACGCGGGCAAGGCGGTGTTCGACAAGTTTTTCGACGAAAAGACCACGGCGAACTTCGGCATCTCGGGCGACTCGACGCAGGGCGTGCTTTACCGGCTGCGGGACGGCGAAGGCCAGGGCTTTTCGCCGAAAGCGATCATGCTGATGATCGGCACGAACAACGCCGGGAACTGTTCGCCGGCGGAAATCGCCGAGGGCGTCGGCGCGATCGTGCTCGAGATGAGAAAGGATTTTCCGGACGCGAAAATCCTCCTGCTCGGGATCTTTCCGCGCGGCGAGCCCAATGACGGGCTGCGCAAGACCGTGCTCGCGGTGAACCCGATCATCGCGCGGCTGGACGACGGAAAGCACGTGTTCTACCTCGATATCGGCAGCAAGTTCCTCGATGCCGACGGGAAGATTCCGTCCGACGTCATGTCGGACGGGCTGCACCCGACCGAGAAAGGCTACGAAATCTGGGCCGAGGCGGTGAAAGAGCCGCTGGCGGAATTGATGAAGTAGCGCGGCCTGCGACGGGCGTGGACCAGCCACGCCCCGAGCGGTTGATCGTGGTTCGCCGGGCGCGCTGCCCGCCCGGCTTCGCCTTACGGATTCATCGTGCGGATCGAGCCGTCCGGCTCGTAGAAGAGTTCCCGTACCTTGACGCTGCGCTTGTAGGACACGCCGCCGGAAAGCGAGGCGTCGTGGTAGTAGAGCCACCAGCGTCCGTCGAATTCCATGATCGAGTGGTGCGTCGTCCAGCCGAGCACCGGATTCAGGATCCGGCCGCGGAAGGTGAACGGTCCGGTCGGCCGGTCGCTGGTCGCATAAACCAGGTAATGCGTGTCGCCCGTCGAATAGGAGAGATAGTAGGTCCCGCGATATTTGTGCAGCCACGGGCCTTCGAAGTAGCGCCGCGAGCGGTCGCCGGATTTCAGGCGCGCGCCGTTTTCGTCGACGATGACGGCATCCTGCGGCGGGGCGGCGAACTGCCGCATGTCGGGCGTGAGGCGCGCGATTTTCGGACAGAGCGCGAGCGCGTCATCGGGCGGCTCCTGGATGCCGGATTTGAAGGAGCCATTCGTCCAGCACTGAAGCTGGCCGCCCCAGATGCCGCCAAAGATGAGATAGAATTCACCGTCGTCGTCCCGGAACGCGCAAGGATCGATGCTGAAGCTGCCGGCGATCGGCCGCGGCTCCGGCTTGAACGGACCCTCGGGCCGGTCGCCAATCGCCACGCCGATGCGGAAGATGCCTTCCTTGTCGCGGGCCGGAAAATAAAGGTAGTAGCGACCGTCGCGACAGGCGACGTCGGGCGCCCACAATTGCCGCGAGGCCCACGGCACGTCGCGCAGGTGCATGGCTTCGCCGTGATCCGTCGCGGGGCCCTCCGGGTGCGGCTGCGACAGGATGTGATAGTCGGTCATCGCATACTGGTCGCCGAAATCGTTTTCCTCCGCGTCGCCGTCGAGATCGTGGGAGGGATAGATGAAAACCCTCCCTTCGAAAACGTGAGCCGACGGATCGGCGGTGAAGATGTGGGAGACGAGCGGTTGCAGGGGCATTTTCAAGTGGACAACACGGGAAAGGGCCGTGCGGGGAAATGTCGTTGGCAGTCAAATCTTAGACTGAAGGTTGGCAATTCCGTTCAACCGTCGATCGGTGGGAGCTGGCTTGAAGGCGATGCGGGAATCCATCGAGCCTCCGGCCAGACGCCGCGGCCGCTGCGATTCACCGAGGGCCGGGGCACCGGATTCGCCTGATTGGCCTTTCAGGACGCCACCCGCAAGCGCGCCGGCGGGCGCGCGCGTAGGCTGCCTGACCATGAAAACGAATTCCTCCCTTCCAAAAGAAATGCGTGCGGCGGCGATCGATCGTTTCGGCGGCCCGGAAGTCCTGACGATGCACTCGCTGCCGGTGCCGAAGCCGAAATCGCACGAGGTCGAAATTCAGTTGGACACGTGTGGCGTCGGCGTCTGGGACCCCGAGGTCAGGACCGGCGACCTGAAATTCGGCCCGACGCGTTTTCCGCTCGTGATGGGCAACGACGGGGCGGGCACGGTGGTGTCGACCGGCATCGACGTGTCGCGCTTCCGCGTGGGTGACCGTGTCTACGGCTATGCGATGCAGGGCGGGTTCTACGCCGAGTATGTGACGGTGAAGGAGGACAACGTCGCGGCGATTCCGCCGGGCCTGGACATGCATGAAGCGGGGGCGCTCGGGGCCGACGGCATCACCGCGCTCCGCGGGCTCGACGACCAACTGCACCTGCGCGCCGGCGAGAAGCTCATGATTTTTGGCGCGAGCGGCGGGATCGGCCACATTGCGGTGCAACTGGCGAAGCGGATCGGCGCGGACGTGCTCGCGGTCGCATCCGGCCGCGACGGCGTGGACCTTGTCACCCGTCTCGGCGCGGATTCCGCGGTGAACGGCCATGAGGACGACATCGTTGCCGCGGCGAGGGAATTTGCGCCGGACGGTCTCGACTGCGCGCTGGTGCTCGTCGGAAACGACAAACTGAGCGATGTGCTGGCGATGATGAAACAGGGTGGCCGGGTGGCGCATCCCAACGGCGTCGAGCCGGTGCCGGGCGCGCCGGAGGGTGTGAAGGTGCTGGCCTACGATGGCGAGCCGGGCCGGGACGCGTTCGAGCGGCTCAACGGCTTGATCGGTTCAAAGCCGTTTCACGTCGAACTGGGGCACGTCTATCCGCTCGACGAAGCGGCGCGGGCGCACCGGGCAGTGGGCGAGCACCACCTCGGCAAGCTGGCGTTGCGGATCGGTGCGGACCAGGGCGTCTTAAGTTGAACTGCAGCCGGCCAGCCATGGTAGCTGCGAGCGCAAGCGGGCGGAGAATTCGCCCGCTCGCTTCACTCACGTCTGCACTTTTTCTGACGCTGCGGTAGCGTTGCGAAGCGGTTGCTGAATCGGCCGGGCGAGGCTTCAAGGGCCTTGTTGATTCAAGGCCCTTGCTGCCTCCGGTTACTGATAGTCGCTCTGCATCAGGGCTCGATGATATTTCACGCCGTTGCCCACCGACCAGACGACCGATGCGCGCGCATTGTTCGTAGTCAGCACAGCGAAAGGTTGGGGATTGCCGCCAATGATCATGGGAACCCATGGGCCCGACCCGGAGCGGACGGCAACGTTGGGTCCCGTCCCGCCAAAGGCGGCCCAGCCCACGACGGTGATCGAGCCATCGCGAGCGGCGCTGACTGGCGGGAGAAGATTGGGTGAACTGCCGCTGGCGGTGAGTTGTCCCAAATTGACCGGCGTTCCCCATGCACCTCCGGCGCTGCGTGTGGCTGCATGGACGAGCATCGCTCCGCTCGTGTTCTCCACGACCCAACTCGCAGTCACGTTCCCTGCTGCATCGGCGGCGACCGACGGCTGGGCGGCCATATACCAATCGGACGGCTCGATTCGGACCGGGCTGCTCCACGGCCCGCCAGCGCGCTGGGTCGCGGCATAAATGCGGTAGTTGTCGACGGTCGAGCCCTGCTCCCAAACGGCCGTCGCGTTGCCGGCGCCATCGAGTGCCACCTGCGGGCTCCAGGTTTGCGGGACGACCGGCGAAGCGGTGGTCGCCATGCTCCAGTTTCCGCCGGCGGACCGGGTGACCGACTCAACCTGATATGGACTGCCTGCATTCTGCGGATCCGCAACCTGCCAGACGACAACGGCGGTTCCCGCTTCGTTCACTGAAAGGTCCGGCAGGTAGGCTCCTTGGGACGATGGCGAAAGCTGCGTGACCGCGCCAAAGGTGCCTGACGCCGTCCAGGCGACGGCTTCGACCACGGATCCCGTCGAAGTCGCTCGGGCCCAAGCGGCCACACCGTTGCCATGGGCGTCGAGCCTGGACCGGAGCCTGGACGCGCCGCCGGTCGGAACAAAACCGACGGGCGCCTGCCAGGCGCCGGTCGAGGAGCGAAGCGCGATCTGCACGCCACCGCCAACCAACCAAACTGCAGCGGCGTGGCTGCTGGCGCTGAGTGAAATGGACAAATCCTGCACGGAAAGCGCGCCGACGGAATGGATGGTCGCGATCGTCGTGAGCGGGCTCCATGCGCCGCCGAACGGACGCTGCGCGACTTGCACCGTTGCGCCGCCCGACATCGCAGGGGCGGTGGCCCACAACTCGTTTCCGGCCGGGTTGAAGGCGAAGGCGTTGGGCGCGGCCGATGGCACCGATGACGCGATGGCAACTCCCTGTGACCAGCCAGCCCCAAGCGCGACGGATGTGTTCCCCAACAGGCAAAGGCTGAAAACGATGCCGGCGAATGCCGTCTGAAGTCGGCGGCTCCGAAACCAATGGTTTGTGATCATGACAACTCGGTCCTTTCTTTTGGCGACGCCAGACGGTCACGCGGACAACCGGGCCTGGCTTCCGTGCCGGGTCGGAAGGCGCCGCTTAGT
>DASZPP010000344.1:0-3305 GCA_035549975.1 Opitutus sp. | reverse complement strand
TCCCGCCGGAGATCTGCGAGTCGAACACCTTGAGCAAGGCGGCCGCCAGCTCCGGCCGCCGCCCGGAATCGAGGGCCACCTTCGCGTCGTCGCCCAGCCAGTCGAGGTCGCGCCAGACCTCGCAACCGAGCACGCGGGCCGGCCGGCGCCCGGCCGGCAAGCGCCGCAGCGCCTCGATGCAGCGCAGGAGCACCGCGACGTGCGTGTCGTGCTTGTCCGCCGGATTGTGCAGGTAAACGACCTCCGGCGAACAACCGCTGAAAATCAGGTCGAGGTCCGCCGCGATCCCGCGATGCGCCGGATTCTTCACGTCGCTGCTGCGGTGCGCCAACTGGAGCTGGATCGCATAGTCGCCCAGCTCCGCGGCGCGGCGCTGCTCCTGCCGGCGCACCTGCTGCATCTGCGCGTCGGTCAGCGGTGCGTAGGCGCCGGTCCGCGGCGAGCCCGCGCCGTTCGTCATCACGACGCCGCCGAAGCCGCGGCGGTCCGGCGCGTCGAGGCAGTCGCAGATGCCGGCGTGCGCCATGATTTCGATGTCGTCCTGGTGCGCCGCGATGCACAGGTGCGTCACCCGCGCGAGCGCCGTCTCGGGCGCGGCGCCGCTCGGCACATAGATGTCGGCCTCGGGATGCGATAATATCATGGGAGGAAATCCGCGCCGGAAATCTCCGCCGGCCCGCGCAACGCCGGCAGGCTCGCCGCCGCGACGGCCTGGCCGTGCCGCTTGCTTTTTTCATCCGGCGTGTGGAGCTGCACGCTGCCGGCGAGCGACGGAAATTCGGCCCGCAACACGGCCGCCGCTTCCGCCAGAATGATCGCCCCGCCCTCGCCCGACGTCACGCGCCCGAGCACCAGCACGTGCCGCACCGCATAAAAATCCGCGTAGTGCGCGACGGCGTAGCCGAAACAAACGCCGATCGATTCGAAGATCTTCCGCGCCCGGGGATCGCCCGCGCTCACCGCCACCTGCACGGCGACGAGCCGCTCGGCCAGCGGCATTTTTTCCGAAAAATCAAAACCCGCCGCCGCCGCCAGCCGGCCGACGCCCTGCTGCGAAAAATACTGCACGCCGCAACCGACGTCACCGGACCACTCGTCGCGCGGGGCCGCGGCGCGATAGTCGACCGGCGCGAAGGCCAGCTCGTTCAGCCAGGGCGTGATGTTGCCCGCCGGCGCGACGTAGCCGCCCGCCTGGCTCGTGCCCATCGAGATGCCCAGGATCGCATTCGCGCCGAGGCTCATCGAGCCGGCGAGCGCGGTGACTTCACCATCGTTCACGACCTCGAACGGCACTCCGCCCCAGCGCGCCTGCAGCGCGAAAAACATCCGGCGCACGTGCCGCTCGAAATCCCCCGGCGCCACGCCCCGGAACAGCGACGCCACCCGCACCTCGTTGTTGACGTAAACTCCCGCCGCGCTGCCGCCGATCGCATCGACCCGCGGCAGGTGCGCCGCCGCGCGCGCGAGCGAATCCTGCACGCCCGCGAGATGATAGGCGGGATCGGCCTGAAAATACGGGTCCCACGCGATCTCCTCGGCGAAGACCACGCGTCCGTCGATCAGCGCGGCCGCCTTGCGGTCGCTGCCGCCGAGGTCGAAACCGATGCGACAGCCGTCGAGGTGCCGCCCGATCGACGCGCTGCCGTCGCTCGCCGCCGGCAATTCGTCGAACTTCGTCGCTGCGATCGTCAGCGTCCGGCCGTAAACCCGCTCGCCCATGAAAGCCGCATCGAACGCCCGCGCGCCGGCCGGGCTGTAACACTGCGCAAGCCGCGGCACGATCTCGTCGAGCCCCGCGACGAGGACGGTGCTGCCGCCTTTTTGCCACAGAAGAAATTTCAGCAGGCGCTCGACGTAGCGGAACGTCCGCTCGCCCGCCGGATGCTCCGCTGCGAGCGCCCGGTCGTCGTGGCGCGCCGCCGTCCCGTCGGCGCGGACGAGCGCCACCGCGAACGGCCGCGCCCCGCGATCCCGCGCGACGAGCTCGCGATAAGCGCGGTTCCAGAGCGCTGCCGGCAGGAATTCGGGATCGAGCGGCGGCCGGATTTTCGGCGCGACGGTCAGCACGGCCCGGCTCCTCTCTTCACGATCCGAGCCGGCGCCCCGCGGAAATTTTTCCGCCGCGCGCACGGCGGGCTCGAAATCAACTCAGGACGCATCGCCGCGTTGAAAGGCCTCGATCGCCTCGTATTCGGCGAGCCCGAGCTGATCGTAGAGCCGCGCGGTTTCGCGGTTGCGATGATCGGCCTGCTGCCAGGCTTCGCTCCGCCCCGCCTCGACGGGACTCTGGCTGCGCTGGCTTTTGTGATGATAGATCGCCCGGATTTTCGTCGCCAGTTCGTCAGGGCTGAGCGGCACCGCCATCTCGATTTCCGCGATGCCCCAGGTCTTGTCGGGACCGCGGTAAAGCCACGTCCGGCAATCCGCCATCCACGCCTTGCCGGCGAGCGACGCGATCGCGCGGCGAACCGCCTCGAAGCAAATCGCCGCCACCGAGGCCGGATCGTCCAGCGATCCCGTCGCAAAAATCTGGTGCGGCCGGATGTGCTCGAGCAATCGCGCGACGATCCCCACATCGGCGTCGCCGAGGCGAAACTGCCGGTAGCGTCCCTGCTCGTAAAACGGCAGGTCGAGGAAGTGCGCGCGCGCCGGATCGATTCCGCTGACCTTGAGCGCGGCCCGCGCCTCGTTTCGCCGGATGAAGCCCTTGAGCTGGCGGACCTCTGCGGGGTCGGCGTCGAACGCCGCCTTCGTTTCGAGCTGACGCCGGACTTGTCGCGCGATCGCCAGCCCGGGATCTTTTTCCGGGTCGTCGCGCCGGGAAAGCTCGAGCATGAGCTCGGTCGCCATCGCCGCTTCCTCGTCGGGCACCGCGAGGCTGCCGGAGGTCTGGTAAACGATGGAAACCTCGTGCCCTTGCTCGACCAGCCGGCGGAGCGTGCCGCCCATGCCGAGGACGTCGTCCGATGGCTCGGGACTGAAAACCACGACGCGCTTCGGATGCGGCGCGGCGCGCTCGGGCCGGTGGCGGTCGTCGGCGTCCGGCTTGCCGCCCGGCCAGCCGGTGATCGTGTGCTGAAGTTCGTTGAAGATCCGGATGTTCAGCCCGTAGGCCGGTCCCTGCTCGGTGAGAAGGTCCGCCATGCCGTGCTCGCTGTAATGTTCGTCGAGCAGCTTGAGCACCGGCTTGTCGACGGCGCGGGCGAGCCACACGACGGCGCGCCGCGTGATGGCCGGCGTCCAGTCGATGCCGCCGACGAGCCACGGATGCCGCGCGCGCGTGAGCTCGGAGGCCGCCGCCGCAT
>DASZPP010000343.1:0-21801 GCA_035549975.1 Opitutus sp. | reverse complement strand
CGTTGGTCGGGCCCGTCAGCGCGCCCGCCACCGCCTCCGGCAGCGCAGCCGCGATCACCTGCGACGGTCGCAGATGCGTGCCGCGTTCGAGGCCTTTGGCGAGGCTGACCACCATTCCCGGCGTCGCGCGGCCGGCCGCCTTCACCCGCCCGCAGGTCTCGCGCAACGCCTGGGCCGGACACGCCAGCAGGACGACGTCCACGCCTTCGAGCGCCGCGGCCAGCGCGGCTTCGACACGCACGCGCGCCGGCAATTTCACCCCCGGCAGGTATTCCGCGTTCTCGTGGGCCCCCGCCAGCGCCTTCGCCTGCTCCGCGCGCCGCGGCGCCAGCGTCACCGGCCGGCCCAGCCGCGCGAGATGCACCGCGAACGCCGTGCCCCACGCACCCGCGCCGACGACGGCAAACGTCATGTCCGGCGCGTCAGCCATTTTCGCCTCGCAGCATGCAGGTGCCCGTGTGCTCGTGCGCCGCGCTGCCGGACAAATCGTGATAGGTGACCGCACCCTTCACAAAATAATGGGCGACCAGCGAGTGCCGCGACAACCGCAGGTCGTTTCGCTTCGAGCCGCCGTGCAGCAGGTTCGCATGCCACAGCAGCACGTCGCCTTTTTTCGCCGTGAAGTATTTCGGCTGGCACCGGTGCGACCGCAGCAGGCCCTGGATGAACGGCTCGTATTTTTCGTTGTAGGCGCGGAATTTTGACTGCGTGAATTCCCCGTCGCCGATGCCGACATCGCGGCTGAACACGTAGGGCAGCCGGTGGGTGCCGGGATAGTAGACGAGCGGCCCGCAATCCGGCCCGATGTCCTCGAGCGCCACCCACGCCGCGGTCAGGTAGCCCAGCGGATAAGTCGTCATGTGGATCGAGTCCGAGTGCTCCGGCTGCTGCGTGCCCTTGTGGCTCGTCAGCGTCTGGAAGGGGGCCGGCTCGCGATCCATCAGGATGCGGATCCACCGCAGGATTTCCGGGTGCCGCAGGATCGCGCAGAGCTCCGGCACCTTGTCGTGCGCGTCGAGGTGGCGCCCCGGCCAGGGATCGCCCGGTCCGCCCGGATCCGGGTCGAGCTTGATGACGCCGGATGCGATCGCGCGTTCATACGCCGCCCACGCCCGGTCGACCGTCGCCGCGTCGATGCAATTCTCCAGGATCAGGTAACCGTGCGTGCTCCAATACCGGCAGCGCTCCGCCTCATCCGCGGTCAATTCGCCGCGATCCAGCTTCGCCTGCAGGAGTTCCGGCCAATCGGCGCGGTCGAGCCACGGGTGCGGGCCGGCGTAGGGAAAGTTTTCGGCGCGGAACGCCTTCACCTGTCGCACATCCACCGCCAGCTCGCCGAAGAACTGCGCCGCATGCTCCGGGGTGCGCCCCAGCCGGCCTTCCATCAGGCCGTGGTGCGCGAAATGATCACGGCCCGAGCGGAAGGCGCCCGACTTCACCGCCGCCCGCACATCCGGATTCATCTCGAGGTACTCGCGCTCGCAAAACTGGTGGCCGAGCACGACCTCCACCCCATCTCCCAGTCCAATCATTTCCCCGGCGGACGCACTTTGCATGAGCCGGATGATGGGCGATCGCCTCCGCCCCGGTCAAATCGCAATGCCGGCAGGCGCCGATCGGCAACCTGCGCCGGCCGCCGGCCGTTTTCCGCTATTTCAAAAACGCCGGCACCTTCTCGCCCGCGATCATCTGGTCGAAGGTCTCCCGTGCGTTGACGAGTTCGAAACTGCTTCCGCGCACCAGCACCTCCGCCGCCAGCGGCCGGGCGTTGTAGCGGTTCGCCATCGCGTAGCCGTAGGCGCCGGCGCTCATGAACGCCAGCAGCTCGCCCTCGCCGACTTCCTGGATCTGCCGGTCCTTCGCGAAGCAATCCCCGCTCTCGCAGATCGGCCCGACCACGTCCGCCACCAGCGCCCGCCGCGCCGTGTCGCGATGCAGCGGCACGATCTCATGGTAGCTTTCATACATCGCGGGCCGGATCAGGTCGTTCATCGCCGCATCGACGATCAGGAAATTCTTGCTCGCCCCGCGCTTCAGGTGCTCGACCCGCGCCAGCAGCACGCCCGCGTTGCCGACCATGAACCGCCCGTGCTCGAGCAGAATCTTCAACTGGAGCGGCGCGAGCAGCGGCACGAGCGCCTCGCCGTAGCTTTCCGGCGTGATCGGCCGCTGGTCCGCCGGCTGCGCATCCCACCACTCCGGCGCGCCGCTCGCCAGCGCCTCGCGGTAAACGATGCCCATGCCGCCGCCGATCGAGAAATAGCTGATCCCGAAATCCGCCTTCAACTGCGCCACGAACGGCGTGACCTTCTTCACCGCCTCGACGAACGGCCCCACCGACGTGAGCTGCGAGCCGATGTGCATCTGCACGCCCTTGATCGCGATGTTCTTCAACTTCGCCGCCGCCTCGTAGGCCGCCGGCGCCGCGCGCAGCGGAATGCCGAACTTGTTGTCGCTCTTCCCCGTCGTGATCTTCGCGTGCGTGTGCGCGTCGACGTCCGGATTCACCCGGATCGCGACCGGCGCCTTCACGCCGAGCGTGCCGGCCACGTGGTTGATCCGCGCCAGCTCCGGTTCGCTCTCGACGTGAAACGCGAACACCTCGTCCTCCAGCGCCAGCTTGATCTCCGCCTCGGTCTTGCCGACGCCGGCGAACACGCTCGACTTCACGTTGCCGCCGGCGACCAGCACGCGCCGGATCTCGCCGCCGCTCACGAGGTCGAAGCCCGCGCCGAGGTTGGAAAACAATTTCAGCAGCGCGAGGCTCGGGTTCGCCTTCATCGCGTAGCAGATTTGCAGGTCGAGCCCCGTCAGGCTGCGCTGCAGCCGCGCGTAGTTGTCCGCGATCGTCGTCGCGCTGTAAACGTAGGTCGGCGTGCCGTAGAGTCGCGCGACCGCCGCGAGATCGACAGATTCACAATGAAGGTCCGGGCCGGAGTAGCGGAAGTGGTGCATGAACGCGGGGAAAAAATGCGTGAAATGCCGACGTTAGCGAGATTCACCTTGAAATCACTACACCAAATTTTCGAGATGACGATAATACCGCTGTGATCCGTGCGCTGCTGAACTTCTTTCATCGACCCGCCATCCGCTTCGGCCTGGCCAGCGATCCGCGCAGCCGTTTTCGCAATCCCCGCTTCGCCAGCTTCCTCGCCGACGCGAACCGGCAGCGGTCCGGCACCGACCTGCACGACGCCGTCCTGCGCGGCCGCCGGCTTTTCCGCCAGCTCCTGCTCGTGCTGCTCGCCGGCGGGGCCGCCTGGGTCGTCGTCGAGAGCGCCCGCGCACTGTCGATGTTCTGAGCCCGTTCCGCAACGGCGGTCGGCGGCGCCGGGAATCATCCGCCGCCCCGGTTTTGCCCCGGTGCGCGCCCTTGCAGTTTCCGCCATTCCGACTTTCGCTCGGCGCCACCCTTCATGAAACGCCGCTCTTTCCGCCCGTTCACCGCCCTCCTCGCCGCCGTTGTCTGCCTCGCCGGTTGCTCTTCGGTCCACGTGATCGAAACCAGCATGGCCGCCAACGTCGCCGGTTTCCACCCCGCCGATCCGAACAAGCCGGAGGACGGCGGCACGATCACCCTGCGCTACATCAACGAGTCCGTCGCCTCGCTCGGCTTTTCGAATGCCGAACACAAGCTCTACCTCGATGGCACGCTCGTCGCGGAGATCGCGAACGACCAACCGTTCGGCATCGTCACCGTCAGCGAAATCACCCGCGATCTTCCGGTGCATTTCACCAATCCCGCGTATGTCCGCCAGCTCGCCGGCGGCAGCTCGCCGGTCGTGCATTACCGGCTCGAGACGAAGCTCCACCAGCGGATCGAGAACGATCGAAACGACATGAACCTCACCGCCGAGGGTTCGCTCGATCTCCGCGGCACGCCGGCGCAGTAGCGCGGCCGCCTTCGTCGCAAGCCCGCGATCACGTCAGCAACGCAAAAGCGGCCCCCGCGCGAAACGGGGACCGCTTCCAGTGCGAGCCGGCAGACGATCACGCCGCCAGCTCAAGTCTCCGGCCGGCGCCGACCGCGGGCGCGAGGCGGACCACGGCCGCCGGCCGGGCGCGCACGAGCGAGGCCCGGCGCGCGTAGTCCGCGACAAAAACGCAGGCGAGCCCGGCGGCAAAGACCAGTGAACCGGCGAGCTCGATCGTGATGGGTGCAAACAGGAACGCGGCGAGCGCGGCCAGGAAGGCGAGGAGTGGCAGAGTCTTCATGATGTGAGGATGTGTTGTCCCGAAAACACCGCCCCGCACGAAAAGTTACAGCCCGCGCGCACCGGCCGCGGCGCCGCGTAGCGCAGGCGTCCCCGCCGGCATCGGGCACGCACGAGGTTGGGATTGGAAAACGAGCGCGGGAAGCGAGGCGGTCGCCGCGCGTCGCGACTCCCGTCATGCCGCCGCCGTTGTGCGCGCAGCGGGCTCGCACGCGCCTCCGCCGGCGCCGCGCCTACTTCGTCGTCCCGTAAAACTTCACCTTCGGCCGCCCGCCTTCCTCGATGTTCAGGAAGAAACTTCCGAACGTCCCCGGTTCGATGATCACTTTCCGCGGCTTGTTGGCGTCGCGCTTCGGCGCCCAATACGTTCCATCGGTCACCTGCCACTGCTGGCCGTTCGACAACGTCAGGACCTTCCCGGGATCGTAGCCGCGGAAGGGCCCGACGAGCTGCGTCTCGACCCTCTCGTACTCGACCTGCGTCCCAGGCGTGAGCATCACCTTCATCCGCCCGAGCAAACTCTGGTGCGGTTTCTTCTGCTCCTCCGCCGCCACCTCGGCGCGCACTTTCGCCTCGGTCTCGGTCCGTACTTTTTTCGCCGTCTCCTCCTGCGCCTTCGCCACCTCGCCGCTCCGCTGCCGGTGCACGAGCGCATCCAGCCGCGCGAGTTCCTCCGGCGTGAGCTTGTTCAATCCCGCCGCCGCGAATTCGTCCGGCGTCAGGCTTTTTGAAAATTCCTCCGCACCCGCCGCCGTCGCCGCCGCGAACACCATCACCCACCAGCCTGCGCGGAGCATCGTCGTCATGCGTCCGAGCCAACCACGCCGCACCGCGCCGGCAATTAATTTCGGGAATAACTCGACTCCGCGCTTGCCAACATTTTAGCCGCGCACGTCATTGCCGTGTTGCTCCCCATGGCCGGCCGACTTTCCGAACTTCTCGACCCCGCACGCGTCTCGCTGCACCTCAAAAGCACCAAGCGCACCACCGCCCTCAACGAGGTTGCCCAGTTGCTCGCCACCCATCCCGACGTCGTCAATTTCGACGGCTTCTACAACGAGCTGCTCGCGCGCGACCGCCTCGACACGACGAGCCTCGGCCACGGTTTCGCCGTGCCGCACGCGCGCACCGATCACGTGAAACAGATCGTGCTCGCCGTCGGGCGCAGCGACGCCGGCCTTCCTTTCGACAACGGCGAGACGGTCCGGATGATGTTCATGCTCGGCACGCCGAAGGCGCGCCCCGGCGACTACCTCCAGGTCCTCAGCAATCTCTGCCGCCTGCTCAAGGATGCCGGCAACCGCGAGGCGTTTCTCGCCGCGCCCACGCCGGGGGAATTCGTCCAGATCGTCACCGCCGCCGAGGCCCGGCTGCTCGCCCCGGTCTGACGCCCGGCCGCGGCGGCCCACGCCCGCTGGCCGCCGCGTTCCGCAGATTCGCGTTTATTCGCGCCCACTCGCGGTCAAGCTTCCGCCCATGATCCACTCGTTCGTCTTCAGCGAAGGCAAACTGGTCCAGCGCGATCTCGACCTGGATGCGCTGCGCCTCGTCAAAGCCGACAAGGGCCTCGTCGAGTGGGTCGATCTCGACAATCCGACCGACGAGGAAATCCGCGCCATCCTCGAGGGCGTTTTCCAGTTTCACCCGCTCGCGATCGAGGACTGCGTCACACCCAGCTCGCTGCCGAAGGTCGAGGACTACGAGTCGTATCTCTTCATCGTCACCCACGCGGTCGACTTCAACCGCAGCGAAAAATTCGTCAGCACCGAACTCGATCTCTTTCTCGGCAAGGAATACCTCGTCACGTTTCACCGCGAGCCGCTGCGATCCGTCCAGGCCACCATCGACCGGATCACGAAGGGCGGCGTCATCGCCCGCGGTCCCGACCGGCTCGCGCACACCTTGCTCGATTTTCTCATCGACAACTACCAGCCGGCGATCGCCGAGCTCGGCGAGGAGCTCGAGGAGCTCGAGGAAGCGATCCTCGCCAAGACCACCGGCGAGAAATCCATCAGCGAAATCCTCCAGGTCCGCAGCGATTTTTCCCGGCTCCGCAGCATCGTGCGTCCGCAGCGCGACCTCATCGAGCGCATCGCGCGCGGCGACAGCAAGCTCATCCGCCCGCTCATGCTCCCGTATTTCCGCGACCTGCGCGACAACCTCGTCCGCCTCGAGGACACCGCCGTTGCCTACCACGAGCGCCTCCTGATGGCGTTCGACATTTATCTCAACAAAGCCGCGTTCGAGGCGAACGAGGGCATCAAGTTCCTCACCGCCATCACCGCCGTCACGCTCCCCGCCGTGATCATCGGCGGCTGGTATGGCATGAACTTCGAGCACATGCCCGAACTCAAGTGGCAGCACGGCTACATCATGGCGTGGCTCCTCATGCTCTCCACCACGCTCGTGATGATCTACTACATCAAAAAGAAAAAGTGGTTCTGACCGTCGTCGCGAATTCGGACATGGCGCGGTGCTTGAGTCCGCGCTCGGGCCTCCGGTAGGGACGGCTCTCCGAGCCGTCCGCGACCGGTCTTCACGTGGGCATGGAGCAACTTGTCCGGCTTTCAACTCTCAGCTCTCAACTTTCAACTCCTCCCTTCACCGCGCCATCAGCCGCTCCAGCCGCGCCTTCACCTCCGGCCACTCCGGCTTGATGATCGAATACATCACCGAGTCGCGCAGCCAGCCGTCCGCCATCACGAACTGCGCGCGCAGCACGCCTTCCTTCTTCGCACCGATCCGCTCGATCGCCGCCTGCGACTGCACATTCCGCGCATCCGTCTTCAGCTGCACGCGATTCGTGTTCAGCGTCTCGAAGGCATGCCGCAACAGCAGAAATTTGGACTCCGTGTTGATCCCTGTCCGCCGCGCCGTCGCGTGCAGCCACGTGCTCCCGATCTCCAGCCGCCAGTCCGCCGGTGAAATGTCGATGTAGCTCGTGCTTCCCACCGCGCGCCCCGTCGCGAGATCGATCGTCGCGAACGCGAACCACGTTCCCTTCGCCGTCGACACGACGCGCTCCTCGATCCACGCCCGCATCTGCTCCCGCGTCGCCAGCGGCTGCATCGGGAAATATTTCCACGTCTCCGGCTCCGCACACCCGTCCGCCAGCGCATCGAGATGCGCCAGCGACAGCGGCTCCAGCCGCACGCGCCGCCCCGCCAGGGTCACCGGTTTGATTTCCATCGGCATGCGGGCATTCGCCGCGCGGCAGGCGTCCGTCGCAACGAAAAACGTCGCACCGCGTGCACACCTCCCGCCCTCGGCAGGCCGCTCAGTTAAATTCTCGCCACCCGCCCGGACGCATGGCTCGCTCGAATCACCCCGCGCCACGCCCCGATCACCGCATCGTCGGCGCCGCGCCAACGTCAATCCCAGCCGCACCCCCCATGCCCTGGTCCCAAACCTACTCGCCCGTCGGCGGCCTCGCCGGCTCCGCCCTGATCGCCGCGCTCCCCGTCGTCACGCTGCTCGGCCTGCTCGCGATCTTCCGCGTCCGCGCCCATCTCGCCGCCCTCGCCGGCCTCGCTGTCGCCCTCGGCATCGCGATCTTCGCCTTCGGCATGCCCGCGCCGCTCGCCACCGCCGCCGCGACGTTCGGCGCCGCCTACGGCCTGTTTCCCATCGGCTGGATCATTCTCAACGCGATTTTCGTCTACCAACTCTCCGTCGAGACCGGCGGCTTCGCCGTCATCCAGCGCCAGATCGCCGGCCTCTCCGGCGACCATCGCATCCAGGCGCTGCTGATCGCCTTCAGCTTCGGCGCGTTTCTCGAGGGTGCCGCCGGCTTCGGCACGCCTGTCGCGATCACCGGCGCGCTCCTGATCGGCCTCGGCTTCCGCCCGCTCGAAGCCGCCAAGCTCGCCCTCATCGGCAACACCGCGCCCGTCGCCTTCGGCGCGCTCGGCACGCCGCTCCTCACCCTCGCCAAGATCACCGGCCTCGACCTCGACCAGCTCAGCGCCATGGTCGGCCGCCAGCTTCCGCTCTTCTCGCTCATCGTTCCGTTCTGGCTCATCATCGCGCACTCTGGCTGGCGCAGCCTGCGCGCCGTCTGGCCCGCGTGCCTCGTCACCGGCGCGAGCTTCGCCGCTTCACAATTTCTCGTGAGCAATTACATCGGCCCGATGCTCGTCGACATCATCAGCGCCGCGGTCTCGATCGTCGCGCTCGTCGTCCTCACGAAATTCTGGCGACCGCGCGACGCGCCCGCCGCGCCGCCCCCCGACGTCAGCGGCATCCCGCTCTACCGCAAGCCGGCCGCCGCTCCGCCTGTCAGCACCGGCCGCGCCTGGCTGCCGTGGATCTGCCTCTCCGTCTTCGTCTTCCTCTGGGGCCTGCCGGTCATCAAGAACGCCCTCAACGCCTGGTTCGCACCCTCGTTCACGATGCCGCACCTCCACCTGCTCGTGCAACGCATGCCGCCCGTCGTGCCGAAGCCGACCCTCGAGGACGCCACCTTCAGTTTCAATTTCCTCTCCGCCACCGGCACCGCGCTTCTCCTCGCCGGCATCGCCGGCGGCCTCGTCCTCGGACTCAGCCCCGGAAAAATCGCCACCATCTATGGCCGCACCCTCTGGCGCGTCCGCGTGTCGCTGCTCACGATCGCCGTCATGCTCGGGCTCGGTTTCACCACGCGCTACAGCGGCACCGACACCACCATGGGCCTCGCGCTCGCCGCGACCGGCGCGTTCTATCCGTTCTTCGCACCGCTGATCGGCTGGCTCGGCGTCGCGCTCACCGGCAGCGACACCGCCTCCAACGTCCTCTTCGGCAACCTGCAAAAAGTCACCGCCCAGCAACTCGGCCTCTCGCCGATCCTCATGGCCGCCTCCAACAGCTCCGGCGGCGTCATGGGCAAGATGATCGACGCCCAAAGCATCGTCGTCGCCGCCGTCGTCACCGGCGGCCACGACGACAGCCCCGACGCCGGCACCGTCCTCCGCGCCGTCTTCTGGCACAGCGTCGGCCTCGCCGTCCTCGTCGGCGTCCTCGTCGTCCTCCAAACCTACCTCTGGCCCGGCATCGTGCCGCACTGATCCCGGACGGCAGTTTCTACTCGCTGGCAACCCTGCGCTTCGCGCGGCAGCGCGGGTAGGGACGGTTCTCCGAACCGTCCGCTGCTAACGTGATTCGTCGCGATACGCATCCCGCGCCACCTGCATCGTGTGCCGCACCCGCACCTTCGCGCCCAGCTTCTCCAGCTGCGCGCGCAATTGCGTCAGGCATCCGATATTCCCGCTCGCCACGATTTCCGCGCCCGTCGCGACCACCGTCCGCGCCTTCTGCGCTCCCAGCGACGCCGCTGTCTCCGGCTGGTCGAGATTGTAGGTCCCCGCGCTGCCGCAGCACAGGTGCGCATTCGCCAACTCCAACAGCTCCACGCCCGGAATCTCGCGCAACAACCGCCGCGGCTCCTCGCGCACGCCCTGCGCATTCGCGAGATGACACGCATCGTGATAGGCGATCCTCCTGCGCCCGCTCCAGCCCGCCGGCTTCCCCTGCAAGCCCAGCCGCGCCAGGAACACGCTCACGTCCACGACGCGTTTTCGAAATTTCTCCGCGCGTCCTTCGTCCTCCGTTCCGCGCAAAATCAAGTGATACTCGTGCATCGCCGATCCGCAGCCCGCGGCATTCGTCACGATCGCATCCACGTCCGCCGGAAACGCCGCCAGATTCCTCCGCGCAAATTCCCGCGCCGCTCCCAGATCCCCCGTGTGCCACGCGAGCCCGCCGCAGCATCCCTGCGCCTCCGGCACGACCACCTCGACACCGTTTCGCGCGAGCACCTCGATCGTCGCGACGTTGATATCCGGATCCAGCACCTGCTGCGCACAGCCCGCCAGCAACGCCACGCGCGCCCGCCGTTCGCCGCGCGCCGGCGTCACCCGCGGCAACGCCACCGCCGCCGGCACGGCCTCCGGCGCCAGCTCCACCATCGGCCGCAATGCCCGCGGCACCAGCGCGCCCACCGCCCGGCCGATCCGTGCGCCTTTCAGCGCCAGCCTCATCCGCGCGGGAAACGGAATCGTTTTTCCCGCCAGCCACCGTCGCAGCCTCGCCCCCGCTCCGCGTGAGAATGCCCCCCGCTCCTCCATCCGCGCGCGAAACGGGCTGATCAAATCGCGATACGGCACGCCGCTCGGACACGCCGGCTCGCACGCGAGACAACCGAGACACCGATCGACATGCACCTGCGCCGCGCTCGCCGGCAGCGCGCCTTCGAGCACCTGTTTTATCAGCACGATCCGCCCGCGCGGCGAATCCATTTCCTGCCCGAACTCCTGGTAAGTCGGGCACGCCGACAAACAAAACCCGCAATGCACGCACGCCTGCACCGCCTCCGCCATCGCCGCGCCGAGCGGCCCGTGTTCCTCCGGCTTGATCGCGTGCAGCATGATTTTTTATACGATGACCCGACGTGAACCACGGAGGCACGGAGAAATCGAGCAATCCATCTTTCTCCTCCGGGCCTCGGCGTCTCCGTGGTTCAATGAGTTCATTCGTCCAGATCTGGAAAACGTCTTTGGGGATCAAGCGCCATCTTCACCCTCCGCATCACTTCGAACCGCGGCTTCGTCCCCGGCCACAGCGGCACTTCGCCCCGCAGCGCCACCGCCGGCAATTCGAGCGCCGGCAGCCCCGCGCCCGCCGGCACCGAAACATAGCCAACATTCCCGCCGCCGCTCATCCAGCCGCGCGCGTCCTTCACCGCGGTCACCCGCCCACAAAATTCCGGCACCGTCGCCGGCGTCAGCACCACTTTCGCCAGCGCTCCGCCGCCGTGGGCCCATCCAAATTCCGTCGCGCTCCGCCACGTCTCCCGCGTCTCGTCCTCGCGCAACACGCGTCCCGGCCATCGCGCCAGGATCTCCTTCGCGATCGGCTCCAGCGCCGCGTCCGGCCCCGCCAGCCGCACGAGCACCCCATCCTCGCCGGCCGCCGCGTCGAGCGCATCGATTTCCCACCGTCCGTTCGCCGCCTCGGAAAAAATCCTCGCCTGCGCCGCCGTGTCCCCCGACTCGACCCACAGCGTTCGCATCGCCGCCCGCCGTGGAAACACCTTGAACGTGACCTCCGCCAGCACGCCGAGCCGCCCCGCGCTGCCCACGAAAAATTTCGGCAGGTCGAATCCCGCCGCATTCTTGACGACCTTTCCGCCCATCCGCAGCAGCCGTCCTTCGCCGTCGACGAACCGCACGCCCAAAATAAAATCCCGCAACCCGCCGAATCGAAACCGTCCCGGCCCGCTCAACCCCGCCGCCACCGTCCCGCCGATCGTCGCGCCCGCCTCCGCCAGCATCGGATCGAAGGGCAGATACTGCCCCCGCTCCGCCAGCGCCGCCGCGATCTCCCTCACCGGCGTTCCCGCCAGCGCCGTGAACGTGAACTCGCTCGGCTCGTATTCAACGATCCCGCGCAGCCGCAACATCGACACGCGCACAAACTCATCACCGACCCGCCCCATCCGCGGCTTCGTTCCCCCGCCGATCGCAATCACGCGCGGCGCCGACCGCACCGCGTCGGCGAGTTCATCAGGCGTCTTTGGTTCGCCCACGCTCATTTCGATACATCTTGAACCACGGAGACACGGAGAACACGGAGACCTTCCCCCGAATCTCGATTGCGGTGCTCTGTGACCTCTGTGCCTCCGTGGTTCAATGGTTACTCCCGCGAAATCACGCCCACCCTCTCCAGCGGATGCATCCCCCGCTGCCCCAGCGCCGGCGCCTCCGCCGACGGAAACATCTTCCCCGGATTCGCGATCCCCAACGGATCGAACGCCGCCCGCACGCGCTTCAGACACTCGATCTCCTCTGCCGAAAACATGTCCGGCAGATAACCGCGCTTTTCCATGCCGACGCCGTGCTCGCCCGTGATCGAGCCGCCCATCTCCACGCACATCCGCAAAATTTTTCCCGCCAGCTCCTCCGCCCGCGCCAGCGCGCCCGCTTCGCGCCCGTCATACAAAATCAGCGGATGCAAATTCCCGTCGCCCGCGTGAAACACATTCGCGCAACGAATTCCCATCTCCGCCGACCACTCGCTGATTTTTCTCAACGCCTCGCCCAGCCGTCGCCGCGGCACGACGCCGTCCTGCACGATGAAATCCGGCGAGAGCCGCCCCACCGCGCTGAACGCGCTCTTCCGCCCCTTCCAGATCGCCGCCCGCTCCGCCGCATCCCGCGCCACGCGCACCTCGACCGCGCCACTCTTCCCCAACACTTCCGCCAGCCGCTCCCGCTCCACCGCCACGACCTCGCGCGGTCCTTCGAGCTCGACGATCAGGACCGCCTCGCAACCCGGCGGATAATCCGCGTGCACCGCCGCCACCGCCGCCTCGAGCGCCAGCGCATCCATGATCTCCATCGCCCCCGGCAGCAACCCGCTCGCCACCACCGCCGCCACCGCGTCGCCCGCCTGCTCGAGCGTCGCATAGCCCGCGAGCACCGTGTGAAACCTCTCCGCCCGCGGCAGCAGTTGCAGCGTCACTTCGAGCACGACGCCAAATAATCCCTCGTTCCCCACGAACAGCCCCGTCCAATCCGGCCCCGCCTGCTCGCGGCTCGCCCCGCCGAACTCGACCACTTCGCCCGTCGCCAGCACCGCTTTCAACCCGAGCACGTGATTCGACGTCATCCCGTATTTCAAGCAGTGCGCGCCACCGGAATTGAACGCCACATTGCCGCCGATCGTGCAAATCTGCTGGCTCGACGGATCGGGCGCGAAGTGCAGCCCGTGCGCCTGCGCCGCCGCCGTCACCGCGAGGTTCACCACGCCGGGCTCGACGACCGCGATCCGCTGCGTCGGATCGATCCGCAGAATTTTATTCAGCCGGTTCAACGCGATCACGATCCCGCCCGCGACCGGCAGCGATCCGCCCGACAAACTCGTCCCGCTCCCCCGCGCCACAAACGGCAGCTTCTCATCCCGGCAAAACCGCACGAGCGCGATCACCTCGTCCGCCGACTCCGGCACGACCACCGCCAGCGGCTGCGTGCGAAACGCCGTCAGCCCGTCGCTCTCATACGCCGCGAGCTGCTGCGCCTCCCGCATGAACCGCTCCGGCGGCACCAACCCCGACAACCGTTCGAGCACCTCGCTCATAAGGTTGTAGCGGCGGTCTATGACCGCCGTTCTCCCGCCATCTTTGGAGACGCAGTGCCCTCGCCGCGCCGGGCCCGGCGGTCGTCGACCGCCGCTAGAATCAAGAAGCCACGTCGGGGCGCGGCTCGTCCACGCCCTTGGGGAATTCCCCGCCCGAACTCGCGTCCCTTCGCGTCCATTCGCGGTTAAAAAATCACCCCATCACCGCCCGCAACGCCGCGAGCAGCAAATCCACGTTCCGCACCGTCGCGCCGTGCCCCATCAGTCCGATCCGCCACGCCTTCCCGGCCATCGCGCCGAGCCCGTTGCCAATCTCGATGCCATACTCTTCCAGCAGCCGCCGCCGCACCTTCGCGTCATCGGCGCCCTCCGGCACGCGCACGCAGTTCAGGGTGTGCAGCGACTGTTTCGGCACATAGCTCAATCCCATCGCCTCCAGCCCCGCGCGCAGCCGCCGGTGCATCTGCGCGTGCCGCTCGATCCGCGCGTCGAGTCCTTCCTCGAGCACGATCGCGAGCGCTTCGTGCAAGGCATAGGTCATGTTCACCGGCGCCGTGTGATGGTAAACGCGCCCGCCGCCTCCGCCCGTGTAATATTTGCGCAGCATCGAAACGTCGAGATACCACGACTGCACCTTCGTCTTCCGCGCGTCCATCGCCGCCAGCGCACGCTCGCCGAAGCTCACGGGCGCCAGTCCCGGCGGGCAGCCCAGGCATTTCTGCGTGCCGCTGTAAATCGCATCGATCCCCCAGTCGTCCACGCGCACGTCGTGCCCGCCCAGGCTCGTCACCGCGTCGATCACCAGCAATGCCCCCCGCGCGTGCACGAGTTCCGCGATCCCGTCGAGCGGCTGGTGCGCACCCGTGCTCGTCTCCGCATGCACGAGCGCCACGAGTTTCGCCTTCGGGTGCGCCGCGAACGCCGCCGCGACCTGCTCGCGGGTGATCACCTCGCCCCACGCCGCCTCGATCGCGTGCACCGTCGCGCCACAGCGCTCCATCACGTCCTTCATCCGCGTGCCGAACACGCCGTTCACGCCCACGATCGCCTCGTCGCCCCGCTCGAGGAGGTTCACCGCGATGCACTCCATCCCCGCCATGCCCGTGCCGCTCACCGGAAACGTCAGCGCGTTCTTCGTGCGGAACACCTCCCGCAGCATCGCGCAGGTGCGATCCATGATCGCGAGATACTGCGGGTCGAGGTGCCCGAGCGTCGGCGCCGCCAACGCGCGCAGCACCCGCTGCGACACCGGACTCGGCCCGGGCCCGAGCAGAATGCGTTCGACCGGAATCAGGGAGGAAGATGAAGGTTCCATGGGCAACCGCAGTGTGGGCCCGCTCCCGCCCGCGTGACGAGCGCGGAGTTGTGGAGTGGAGCTTTGGAGCGCGGCACTCCAAAATGGTCGCACCCCGTGCCCACAGTTCGCCCCGTTTTCCTCTTCGCGCTGTCAGCGCCGCGCCACTCCGCGCTTCCGTTCGTTCCGCCACCGCGTTTTCCTTTTGCGAATGTTCGACCTCGCCGGCCTCGCCTCGCTGCTTCGCGACTTCCGCGTGCGCCGCCTGCTGCTGGCCAACGCCACGAGCTCGATCGGCTCCGGCGTCACGCTCATCGCCGTGCCATGGATGCTCGTGCACCGCGCCAACGGCGACCAGCTCTACGGTTGGATCACCCTCGGCACGACGATCGCGCTCTTCCTCATCATGCCGCACTACGGCGCGTGGCTCGACCGCCATTCACGCAAAACGCTTCTGCTGCTGAGCGAACTCTTCGGTTTCGCCGCCACGATCTCGATGGCCGGATGGGCCTTCGCCACCGGCCACGTCGCCACGTGGCAGCTCGTGTTCACCTACTTCTGCGGCATGCTCTACTACACGCTGCACTACCCGGCGAAATACGCGTTCCTCCAGCAAATCTTCGCGCGCAGCCAGTATCAGTCGCTCATGGGCCTGCTCGAAATCCAGGGCCAGACCGCGATGATGATCGCCGGCGCGCTCGGGAGCGTCCTCGTCGATCGGGTTCCGCTTGGTGTCATCCTCCTGATCGACGCGCTCACCTACCTCTTCAGCTTCGTCGTCCAGTCCACGATCCCCTACGAATCGACCCACCTGAATCCCGCCGCCGGCACCGTGCCGCCGAAGGTCTGGCACTCGATCGCCGAGGGCTGGCGCTGGCTCCACGAACGCCCGCGGCTCACGATCTTCTTCGCCTGCACGCTGGTGCCGTTCATCACGGTGATGGTGAGCAATTATCTCTTTCCGATCTACGTCACCGAAATACTCCACGCCTCCTCGACCGTGTTCAGCCGCGGCGAAATCGCTTTCGCCGTCGGCGCGATGCTCGCCGGCGCGCTCGTGCCGAACTTCGCCACCACCCGCGGCGCCGATCACGCCATCATCGCCGTCTCCTCCCTCTGTCTCGTCAGCCTCCTCGTGCTCATGCTGCTGCCCGCGCCGCTCATGTTTTATCTCGGCCTTCTCTTCTACGGCTTCGGCAACGCCGGCACGCGCGTCGCCCGCAACGCCCTTCTTTTCACGACCGTCCCCAACGCCGTCATGGGCCGCGTCGGCATGGCCTTCAACGCCTACGACCGTATCCTGCGCACGCTCCTGACCTTCGCGATGACGCTGATCGTCGCCCGCGGCAGCGCCATCCTCGCCTTCACCGTACTCTTCGTCGTCTTGCTCGCGGCCTTCGCCGGCGCCCTCGCCTCCCGCCCGACGGTGAGCCCCGGCCCGGCCGGCGCCGCCCGCGCCGGCTGACCTTTCGTCCTTGCAAATCCGGAGCGTCCTTCCTCCGCTCATGCGCCCGGCCCAAACCATGGAACACGATTCCTGCGCTCCCATGCCAGAACCCTACACGGGACTTCAGGTCCGCTCGGAAGATCTCTTCCCGCTGCACTGCGACCGCTGCCGGAAACAGTACTACGACCTCCCGGATTTCATCGCCCGCACCACCCCCGTTTTCCAGTCGTCCGGCTTGATGGAGCGCATGGATCCGGCCTCGGGGACGTTCGTTCTCCTCCTGCGCAACTGCACCTGCGATACCTCGCTCGCGCTTCGCTGCCACGACCGGCGCGACCGCTCGTCCGGCGGGGCCCTCCGCCGGCGCCGCTACGAGATTCTCGTCGAAATGCTCATCGAAAGCGGCGACACGCCGGATGAGGCCCGCGAACAAGCCCGCCGCGTGCTGCGCGAGGGACCGTAGTCCGCGCTTCCCGCGTCTGCGATGACTTGCCTGCCGGCTGGCGCGACGGTGCTGCGAGGCGCCCCGGATCCTTCCTGCCACCCCGGCTTGCTGCAACCCACGCGGCATCGTCCGACCGTCTGTCGTCGTCCCGGTCGGGACAAAATGCACGCGCCGCTTCGGACCCGTGGAATGGCGAGCACGCCGCCACCCGACCGCCGCCGTCCAACTGATTCGCCATGATCCGCGCCCTCGTTTTCGATTTCGACGGCCTCATCGTCGACACCGAGACGCCGCTCATCGATTCCTACGCCGGGGTGCACGCCGCCCACGGCGTGACCTTCGATCGCGCGCCCTTCATCCGCAGCGTCGGCCACGCCGACTACGCCTTCGATCCCTGGCACGGTTTCTCGCCGCACGCCGACCGCGCCGCCCTCGAACTCGACCGCCGCGCCCGCAAGAACGCGCTCCTCCTTCGCCAGCCAATTCTTCCCGGCGTCGTGGCACTGCTCGACGCCGCCCGCGACCACGACCTGCGCGTCGGCCTCGCCTCGAATTCCGGTCACGAATGGGTGGAGGGCCACCTCGCCCGCCTCGGCCTGCTCGATCGTTTTCATTTTCTCGCCTGTCGCGGCGACGCGCCCTCGCCCAAGCCCGAGCCCGACCTCTACCGGCTCGTCGTAAATCATTTTGGCCTGCGCGGCCACGAGGCGATCGCTTTCGAGGACTCGCAGACCGGCATTCTCGCGGCCCGGCGCGCCGACCTCCATGCGGTCGCCGTCCCGAACGCCTCCACCGCCCATCACGATTTTTCCGCCGCCGATCTCCGCGTCGCCTCGCTGGCCGGGGTGAATCTCGACGCCCTGCTCGCGCAGTTCGCAAGATAGCCGCGGCTGAATTTTTTGCTCCTCGACGCGCCGCGGCGCCGCGGGTCGCTCACGGCTCCAGCTCCGCCCAGCGCACGAACGCCGCCGCCATTTCCGCCTCGATCGCGTCCAGCCGCGCCGTCGCTTTTCCGACCTCCGCGCCTCCTTTCCGGAAAAACTCCGGATCGGCCAGCGTCGCCGTCAGCTTCGCCTGCTCGGCTTCGAGCGCCTCGATCCGCTTCGGCAACGCCTCCAGCTCCGCGCGCTCCTTGTTCGAAAGTTTTTTTGGCTTCGGCGCCGGGCCGGCCGGCATCGCGCGCGCGGTGCGCTTCGCCGCTTCCCCGGCGGCCGTGGCCGCCGCCGCGCGCCTCGCCTTCTCCCGCTGCCAGTCGTCATATCCGCCCACGTAGTCGTCCACCCTTCCGCCGCCTTCGAACACGAGCAGACTCGTGCACACTTCGTTGAGGAACGCCCGGTCGTGGCTCACCAGCAGCAGCGTGCCGCCGAACTCCACCAGCAAGTCCTCCAGCAGTTCCAGCGTCTCCGCATCGAGGTCGTTCGTCGGCTCGTCGAGCACGAGAACGTTGCACGGTTTCGTGAACAGCCGCGCCAGCAGCAGCCGGTTGCGCTCGCCGCCCGACAGCGCCTTGACCGGCGTGCGCGACCGCTCCGGCTCGAACAAAAAATCCTGCAGATACGAAATCACATGCCGCGTCCGGCCGTCGATCGTCACCGTCGTGTTTCCGTCCGCCACCGCATCCTGCACGCGCATCGCCTCGTCGAGCTGCGCGCGGAGCTGGTCGAAATACACGATCTCCAGCCGCGTGCCCTGCTCGATCGCGCCTTCCGTCGGCGCCAGTTCGCCGAGCAGCAGCCGCAGCAGCGTCGTCTTGCCCGCGCCGTTCGGGCCGACGATCCCGATCTTGTCGCCCCGCTCGATCCGCGTCGTCATCCCGCGCACGATCCACGGTCCGCCCGCGTCGTAACGAAACCCCGCGTCCCGGCACTCGATCACCTTGAACCCGCTGCGGTCCGCCTCCTGCGCGGTGAGCTTCGCCGTGCCCGTCCGCTCCCGCCGGGCCGCGCGTTCAGCTCGCATTTTCTCCAGCGCGTGAATGCGATTGTTCGCCCGCGACCGCTGCGCCTTCACGCCGCGCCGGATCCACTCCTCCTCCTGCGCGAGCTTCTTGTCGAATTGCACGCGCTCGATCTCCTCCGCCTCGAGCACCGCCTGCTTCCGCACGAGGAAGGTGTCGTAGTCGCACGCCCAGCCGATCAGCTTGCCGCGGTCGATCTCGATGATCCGCGTCGAAAGCCTCCGCAGGAACGCCCGGTCGTGCGTCACGAACAGCAGCGTCCCGCCCCAGCCCAGCAAAAATTCCTCGAGCCATGCGATCGACTCGAGATCGAGATGGTTCGTCGGCTCGTCGAGCAGCAGCAGTTGCGGCGCCTCCACCAGCCCGCGCGCGAGGAGCACGCGCCGTTTCTGCCCCGCCGACAGCGACACGAACTCGCTCTCCGCCGGCAGCCCCATCTGCTCCAGCAATCGCTCGACGCGGTCGTGCCGCTCCCAGTCGTTGTGCTCCTCGAATGCGCCGCCCTCGCCCTCGACGACCGTGCGCACCGTGCCGCCCAGCCCCGCCGGCACTTCCTGCCGCAGCGTCGAAAACTCCGCGCCCGCCTGCCGCATCACCTGCCCGCTGTCCGGCTTCAATTCGCCCGCGATCACCTTCATCAACGTCGATTTTCCCGCGCCGTTGCGGCCGACGAGGCACACGCGTTCGCCGCGGCCGATCTGCAGGTTGACGCGGTCAAGCAACGGCGCGCCGCCGAAGCTCAAGCTGACATCGAGGAGACTGACCAAAGCCATGGGAACCGGTCAGCGTGGACAACGATCACCGGACAGCGCAAGGTCGGCGTGCTCCATGCCGTTCAATCCTGGTCTGGGCCCTGCCCCCGAGCCCCCCCGCTACAACGTCCTCGGCGTCGGCATCTCCGCCCTCACGCTCGACCGCGCGCGCGACCTCGTCCTCGGCGTCCACGGCACGCTGCGCCATGGCTACATTTGCGTGACCGGCGTCCACGGCGTCATGGAGTCGCAGGATGACCCGGCGACGAAACGCATCCACAACGAGGCCTGGCTGGTCACGCCCGACGGCATGCCGCTCGTCTGGCTCGGGCCGCCCGGCGTCACGCGCGTCTACGGTCCCGACCTGATGCTCGCGGTCTGCGATGCCGGCCGCGACATCGGCCTGCGGCATTACTTCTACGGCGGCGCTCCCGGCATCGCCGCTACCCTCGCGGAAAAACTGACCGCACGCTTCCCCGGCCTCGTCGTCGCCGGCACGTTCACGCCGCCGTTTCGCCCTCTGGCCGACTCCGAGCTGGCGGAATTTCGCGCCGATGTCGCGCGCACGCGTCCCGACGTGCTTTGGGTCGGTTTGAGCACGCCGAAACAGGAGCGTTTCATGGCCGAACACTGGCGGTCGCTCGATGCCGGCGTGCTCATCGGTGTCGGCGCCGCGTTTGATTTTCACGCCGGCCGCGTCCGCCAGGCGCCGCGCTGGATCCAGCGCGGCGGACTCGAGTGGCTCTTTCGCCTCTGCACCGAGCCGCGCCGCCTCGGGCCGCGCTACCTGCGCAACAATCCCCGCTTCGTCGCACTCGTTTTCCTCCAGCTCACCGGCCTGCGCAAATATCCCCTTGTTCTTCCGCGCGCGTCCGGGATAACTCCACCGCTGTAGCATCTATGGGCGAAACTGTCCTTGTCTGCGGCGCCGGCGGATTCGTCGGCGGTCATCTGGTTCAACGCCTCCTTGCCCAGGGCCGGCGCGTGCGCGGAGCCGACTCGAAACCGCTCGGCCAGTGGCATCAACAGTTCCCCGCAGCGGAAAACATCCAGGCCGACCTCCGCGACCTCGCCGCCTGCCGCCGGGTCGTCTCCGGCGTCTCCGAAATCTACAACCTCGCCGCCAGCATGGGCGGCATGGGCTACATCGAGTCCCACAAGGCCGACTGCATGCTCAATGTCCTCATCAACACGCACGTTCTCGTCGCTGCACGCGACGCCGGCGCAGCCCGCTATTTCTTCGCCTCGTCCGCCTGTGTCTACGCCGCGGCGCGCCAGACCACCGTCGATCTCGCACCGCTGCGGGAATCCGATGCCTACCCCGCCGAACCCGAGGACGGCTATGGCTGGGAGAAACTTTTCGGCGAACGCATGTGCCGGCATTTCAGCGAGGACTTCGGCCTCGCGACCCGCGTCGCCCGCTTTCACAACGTCTACGGCGCGCACGAGACCTACGCCGGCGGCCGCGAGAAGGCCCCGGCCGCCATCTGTCGGAAGGTCGCGCAGGCGAAGCTCTCCGGCCGGCACGAGATCGAGATCTGGGGCGATGGCGAGCAGACGCGCAGCTTCACCTACATCGACGACTGCCTGCATGGCACCGATCTCCTGATGCGCAGCGACTACGCCGCGCCGGTCAACGTCGGCAGTTCCGAGATGGTCTCGATCAACCAGCTCGTTTCGATCGCCGAGGACATCGCCGGCGTAAAGCTCACCCGCCGCTACAATCTCGCTGCGCCCAAAGGCGTTCGCGGCCGCAACAGCGACAACACGCTGATCAAATCCCTTTTCAACTGGGAGCCCGCCACCCCGCTGCGCGCCGGCGTGGAAGTCCTCTACCGCTGGATCTACGACCGCCTCTCCGACCGCCGCGCCTGAGGCCAACGTCTCTGTAGACTTGGACTTCCCATGGTAGCGGCCGTCGTCCCGACGGCCATTTTTCCGAGGTGGCGGTCGGGCCGACCGCCGCCACCCAAAAATCCAAATGTTCCGAAGCGTTGGCATGAAATTCCCTGCGCCGCGCGCCTTGCCACGACGCGACCGATCAATCACCGGCGCGTGTCGCCTCCACGCTGTGCACCAGCACCCAGTCCTCGAGCGCGGCGTGCCGCGCCTTCGAGCGCAGCCGCACTTCCCGTACGACCGCGAGCCCACGCGGGCCCAGCCATCCGTCGCGCCCCGCCGCGTCCGGCCAGAATGCGTCGGCGCGAATGGCAATCCAATGCACCCGCCGCGCGTGCAACGCCGCAGCCGTGTCGGTCAACCGCACCGTTTCCACCCGCCGCCGGCCCAGCGGCCGCCAGCAGGAAATCTCGCTGTCATCCGCCGTCGCCATGAACCCCACGACGGATTCATCCGGCGGCAGAGGCTCGCAGAGTTCGTGCAGCGGATCCGCGCGCCCGGCATACACCGCGTAGAGTATTTTCGTGCGCGCCATGATCCCCGGAACCAGCCGCTCCATCGGCGCCGTCATCCGCAACCGCCATCGGGCCGGCACCAGCGGCCGCGCGGGTGAGAGGACCAGCGGAACCAGCGATCCCGCGATCGCCAGCGCCGCGACGACGTGAAAACCGCGGCACTT
>DASZPP010000342.1:0-21975 GCA_035549975.1 Opitutus sp. | reverse complement strand
GACGCCGAGCGGCTGCTCGAGCCGATCCTGCGTCCCGGCCTGAACCAAGCGAAAGTGCCGGACCTGAAAACGATCGTGATCGACCCGGGCCACGGCGGCAGCGATCCGGGAAAGTATAACAAACGCGTGGGCGTCGAGGAGAAGGCGATGGCGCTCGATACCTCGCTGCGCCTCGCGAAGCTGCTCCAGGCCGACGGCTACAAGGTCGTGCTGACGCGGTCCGACGACCGCCAGCTCGCGGACAGCAAGATCGACGATCTGGTCAAGCGGGCGGAGATCGCGCACCGGGCGGGCGCGGATCTGTTCATCAGCATTCACTACAACTCGGTCGAATCCGGCGCGGATCGCGTGACGGGCGTCGAGGTTTTCACGCTGACGCCGCAGCACCAGTATTCGACCAGCGACTCGACGCACGAGGATGATGACGGTGCGCGGACGGTCGTTCCGGGGAACCGTTTTGATCACTGGAACACCATGGTCGGCTACGCGGTGGACCGTACGATGCATGAGCGGCTGGGCACGGCGGATCGCGGCCTGAAGCGGGCGCGGTTCAAGGTGCTCGTGCTCGCACCGTGCCCGGCGCTGCTCGTCGAGTCCGGTTACCTTTCGAACGATGCCGAGGCGCGCAAGATCGCGACGCCCGCCTACCGTCAGCAGATCGCGGAGGCGATCGAGTCGGGCATCGCGGGTTACGCCTCGCTGCTCGACACGCTGCGCGCGAAACGCTGACATCGGCGCGCCGTCACTCATCGCGCATGAAATCGCTTCGCCTGGCCGGGGGACTTTTCGGTTCACTGCTGTTGTTTTCCAGCGCGCTGCGCGCATGGGATTACGCCGGGCACCGGATCGTCAACGAGCTCGCGCTCAGGTCGCTGCCGGCGGATTTCCCCGCGTTCGTGCACGAGCCGGCGAACGCCGAGCGGATCGCCTTCCTCGCGGGCGAGCCGGACCGCTGGCGCAACGTGTCCGACCTGCCGCTCCGGCAGTACAACGGGATGGACCACTATCTCGACCTCGAGCAACTGCCCGCGGCCGGGCTCGACCTGGGCGCGATCCCGTCGTTGCGCTACGACTTCGCGGTGGCGTTTGCGCGAGGGCGCGCGGCCCACCCGGGAAATTTTCCGCCGATCGACCCGGAGGAAGACGCGGACCACTCGCGCGAATGGCCGGGCTTCGCGCCGTGGGCGGTCACGGAATACTACGGAAAACTCCGGTCGGCTTTTTCCTATCTGAAAACCTTCGAGGAACTCGGGACCCCGGAGGAGACGGTCAACGCGAAGGAAAACATCATTTATCTGATGGGAATGATGGGCCATTACGTCGGCGACATCGCGCAGCCGCTGCACGCGACGGTCCACCATCACGGCTGGGAGGGCGACAATCCGCACGGCTACACCACGTGGCCCGGCATCCACGCATGGATCGACGGCGGCTTCATCGCGAAGGCCGGCGTAACCACCGGGGAGATCGCGCCGCGATTGGCCCCGGCGGAGCCGATCGCGCTGGCGTCGCGCGCGGACGGGCGGGATCCGGTTTTCGTCGCGGTGTTCGAATTTTTGGAAGCGCAGAACCGCCAGGTCGAACCGCTTTACCAGCTCGAGAAGGAGGGAAAGCTCGGGCACGACAACCAGCCGATCACGCCCGAGGCCCGCGCCTTCATCGACGGACAACTGCTGAAGGGCGGCGAAATGCTCGGAGCAGTCTGGCTCACCGCCTGGCGCAGCACGACGCCGGATGAGTATCTCCGCAAACAATTGCTCAAGCGCCAAGCCGCGAAATCCGCGGCGAAGTGATCGGCGGGCCGCGGCCCGGTGTTATTGCGGCGCTCGCAGCCGCAGTGCGAGCAGCGCGCCGGCGAGGGCGAGGATCGCCGTGTAGCCGAACGCGATCGTCGGGCCGAGGGCGCTCCACAACACGCCGACGATGACGCTCGACAGGAAATCGCCGAAGCCATTCACGGTCGCGAGCACGCCGAACGCCAGGCCGTGCTGCGGCTTCGGCACCAGCTCGGCGCACAGCGAGTCTTCGAGCGTCTCCTCGATGCCGACGTAGATGCCGCCGAACGCGAAGACGAGGGCGAGCGTCCAGACGCCGGTCGGCAGCGCAATGATCGCGACCGCCATGATCGCGGCGATGGCGTAACCGGCCGAGAGCAGGACCGGCTTGGGCCAGCGGTCGGCCAGCCGGCCGACGATCAGAGCGAACGTCGCGTAGAAAACATTGTGCGCGACGTAGAGCGCGACGGCGATCGCGCCGGCCCGGCCCGCGCCGACGAGCGGAGCGAGGCGTTGCGTCGCGAGCAGGATCAGCAGCGTGTGCGCGAAATCGCCCGCGCCAAACACGCCGACGGCGACGAGGAATTTCCGGTAGGGCGCGGGCAGGTTGCGCAGGCCTTCGCGGAACGAAACGGCTCCGATCTTCGGGCGCGATCTTTCGCGGACGAGAAAACCGATGCAGCCCGCGGCGACGAATCCCGGCAGCAGCGTCCAGGCAAAAACCGGCGGGAACCGATGTTGATAGGCGCGCAGGAGCACGTAGGCGGTGGCGGGGCCGACGATCGCACCGACGGTGTCCATCATTCGCTCGAAGCCGAATGCGCGGCCGTAGGTCTCGGGGGTGACGGAGGCGGCGAGGAGGGCCTTGCGGACGGGCGTGCGCACGCCGCGGCCGAGCCAGGCGCCGGAACGTGAAAGCAGCACCTGCCACGCGGTCGTCGCGAGGCCGAAGGATGCGGTGCAGAGCGTGGTCGTGAGATAGCCGACGACGGCGATCGGTTTCCGCCGGGCGAGCCGGTCGGTCCAGTGGCCGGACGCGAGCTTGGCGAAACTCGACAGCCCGTCGGCGACGCCCTCGATCAAGCCGACCCACGCCGCGGCGACGCCCATCGTGGCGAGGAATGCGGGCAGGATGGCGGTGGCGATCTCGTGCGACCAGTCGCTAAACAGCGAGGCGAGGCCGATGCCGAGGACGGTGGAGTTGAGCCAGCGGGAGCGCGGCGGTGCCGGAGCGGGAGCAGCCATGATGCTGAGAGGCCGGTGGCCAGAGGTCAGATGTCAGAGATCAGAAATCGGCATCGCCGCGGCGGAGTGGATTGCTGACATCTGACCTCTGATTCAAGCCGCCGGTTCGCTGCCGCGGTAGTGGATCACGCGCACCGGTTCGAGGGTGACCATGCCGCCGCCGATCATGGGTTCGAGAATCGGCAGGAACGCGTTGATCTTGTCCTCGCTGTCCACGATCTCGATCACGACCGGCAGGTCGGCGGAGAGGCGGAGAATCTTGCTGGTGTGCAGCCGGCTGGATTGGCCGAAACCGATCGCGCCGCGCAGCACGGTCGCGCCGGCGAGGTGAAGCTCGCGCGCCTTCAGCACGATCGCCTCGTGCAACGATTGGTGTTCGTAGCGGTCCGATTCGCCGATGAAGATGCGCAGCAGGAGTGAGTCGGTGGGGAGATTCATCTCAGGAGCCTTTCATTTGGTTGAGATAGCTGGCGGCGAGGTGGCCGAGCCAGACGGCGACGAGGCAGAGTGCGACCGAGCCGAGGGTGTTGGCGCCGGCGCGCAACCAATCGCCTTCGCGCGCGAGGCTCAGCGTTTGCAGGCTGAACGAGGAAAAGGTGGTGTAGCCGCCGCAGACGCCCGTCATGAAAAACATCCGCGTGTTGCTGCTGGCGAACACGCGTCCCTCCGGGCCGGTGAGGGTCGAGAAAAAGCCGATGACGAACGAGCCGGTGACGTTCACCACGAAGGTGCCCCACGGAAACGTCTCGCCGAACTGGGACGCGATCACGCCGCCGACAAAGAATCGCGCCACGCTGCCGAGCGCGCCGCCGAGGGCGATGAGTAGATAGAGGAACATGACTGACCCGTCAGAAACGATGTGTTGGACAGGAGTCATCAACCACGCAAGCCGTGGCGGTTTACCCTCGCGGGAAGGCGGAATCCATCGCCGCCGCCAGCAAGAAGCACCGGACGGCCCTTGGCAAGTGCCGCGACGCGCCGGCCGCCGGCCGGGACCCGGAAAAACAACCGATGACCCCGTCGGGTTCGCGGACCAAATCGCTTCTCGAATATTTTATTCGGGCGCCCACAGTGGCAGGGTTTTGCGTCGTTGCCGTTTCCTCCTCTGCCTGCCGCTCGTGCTGCTGATCGCGGCGGCGGCGCATGCCGACGATCTCGCGGCGCGCGTCGTCGTCCTGGCGAATCGCGACGACGCGGATTCGATGCGGATCGCCCAGCATTACGTCGCGGCGCGCGGGGTGCCGGCGGCCAACATCGTGGCGTTGCCGATGCCGCAGGCGGAGACGATCACGTGGAAGGAGTTCATCGGCGAAATCTGGGAGCCGCTCGAAGCCGAGCTCGTGCGGCGCGGGTGGATCGACGCGATCAAGATGGACCTGGTCGATCCGATCGGGCGCACGAAATACGCGGTGTCCGGCTGCCGCATCTCGTATCTGGTCGTATGCCGCGGCGTGCCGCTGCGGATCATGCACGATCCGGGGCTCTATGTTGCCAACCCGCCGCTCACGGAGAAGGATATCTTCCGCACGAACGCCGGCGCGGTCGATTCCGAGCTCTCGCTGCTCGCGCGCCCGGAATATCCGATCAACGCGCTCGTGCCCAATCCGCTGTTCGACCGGGATCAACCCGCGGATTTGGTCGTGAAGCTGATGGTGCGGGTCTCGCGGCTGGACGGGCCCACGGCGGACGAGGCGCTGGCGCTGGTCGACCACGCGATCGAGGCGGAGCGCAACGGATTGCTGGGCCGGGCCTACGTCGACATCAAGGGCAAGAGCCCCGACGGCGACGGCTGGCTCGAGGCCGCGGCGCGGGAGCTCGACGAACTCGGCTTCGACCCGGATGTGGATCGCGCCGGCTCCACGATTCCGGCCACGGCGCGTTTCGATGCGCCGGCGCTGTATTTTGGCTGGTATGCGGGCCGGGTGAACGGCCCGTTCGACCTGCCGGGTTTTCGATTTCCGCCCGGCGCCGTGGCCCTGCACATTCACAGTTATTCCGCGGCGACCTTGCACGAGGCGGGGGCGGGCTGGGTCGGACCGTTCGTGGCGCGCGGCGTCACGGCGACGGTCGGCAACGTGTTCGAACCCTACCTGCAGTTCACGCACCATCCGGACCTGCTGCTGCGCGCGCTCGCGGGCGGCAAGACCTGGGGCGACGCGGTGTATTACGCGCTGCCGGCGCTGAGCTGGGAGGCGATCGCGATCGGCGATCCGCTCTACCGGCCGTTTGCCGTGCCGTTCGACCAGCAATGGAAGAACCGGGCCAGCCTGCCGCCGCGGCTCGCCGGCTACGCGGCGCTGCGGAAAATCAACCTGCTCGACGCCGCGGGGAAAAAGGACGAAGCGACCGAGCTGGCGCGAAAGCTCCAGCGCCAGGAGCCGAGTTTCGCGGTCGGCATGGAACTGGCGCGACGCTTACAGGCGGCGGGCAAGACGAAGGAGGCGGCGAATGTGCTCGGATTCGTGCCGCTGCTCAAAAGCTACCCGACGGACGAGTGGGGCCTCGTGCACCAGGCGGCGCAGATCCTCGAGGCGGGCGGGCGCGCGCGCGATGCGGAGAACACCTACCGGATTCTCTTCCACATCGACGACCTCCCCAAGGCGGTGCGGCGGGCTTGGCTGCCGGACGCGCATGCGGCGGCGAAGGCGGCGGGCGATTACGCGCAGGCGAACGTGTGGGAGAGCGAGCGCAACGCCATCGACGCGACGCTGCTGACGGAGCAGAAGTAAGGCGGACTGCAACCGGCCCCGATGCGGAATGCGCGACGAGGGCGTCGCGCCTCCATCGGATGTTAGAGCGGTTTAAATGAAGTCGTAGCCGCCGAATGTAGCGGCAGCTCCGTGCCTGCCGACGGACAGGAGCTGAAGACGGCAGGCAGGGACGCCTGCCGCTACGGATGAACCGCCACAGATTTTTTGAAAATGCTGTCGCTCAGGCTCGCTCGACGATCTTGTCCGCGAGGCCGTAGGCGATCGCCTCCTTCGCATCGAGGTAGAAGTCGCGGTCGGTGTCCTGGTTGATGCGCTCGAGCGGCTGGCCGGAGGCGTCGGCGAGGATTTGGTTCATCTCCTTGCGAAGCTTCTCCATTTCCTTCGCCTGAATGTTGATGTCCGTCGCGGGGCCGACCATGCGGCCGGAGATGAGCGGCTGGTGAATCAGGACCCGGGCGTGCGGATAAATGAGCCGGCGGCCCTTCGGTGCGCCACTGAGCAGGATCGAGCCCATCGACGCGGCCATGCCGGTGACGACGACGGTGATCGGCGAGCTGATGAGCTTCATCGTGTCGTAGATCGCCATGCCCGCGGTGACGGAGCCGCCGGGGGAATTGATGTAGAAGGTGATTTCCTTCCCCGGGTTGATCGCCTCGAGGTAGAGCAGCTTCTCCGTGATGTCCTTGGCGGTCTCGTCGGTGACGGCGCCCCAGAGGAAAATCTTCCGCTGTTCCAGGAATTTTTTCTGGATCAGGTGGCCGATGGGTCCGCCCGACTTGCGCGCGGCGGCCTCTTCGCTGTCGCCGTTCTCGTCCTCGTCATCATCGTCGTCGAGACGCGGGAGCGGGTTGGAGAGGCCGGGCTGGAGATTGTCGAAATGCATAGGGGGCCAAGGTTGAGCGGCGGAATGAGGTTGGCAAGCGCGGGGGGATTTTTGGGCCGGCGGGACGCCGGCGTTACTTCGCCGGCTGGACGTTCCAGACGGCGAGCGTGTCGGGCGAACCCTGGGCGCGAATGCCGTTGTCGGAAAGGATGTCGTCGGTCGCGGCGAGCGTTTCCTTCCGGGGAAACACCATCGCCTCGCCGCTGCGGCCCTCGTAGTCGATCACGACGAATTCATCGCGGCCGTCGCGCAGGAGCTCGACGAGCTGAAGCAGGTTTTTCACCGGCGTGCCGTTGACCGACTTGACGACGAAGCCGGTGGGCGGGCCGTAGCCGTTGGCGAGGCGGTGCGGGAGAAACGGGCTGGAGACGACGACGAGTTGCTCGCCGGGGAAGGCGGGCTTGTCGCCGCGGCGGGTCACGATCGGGCTGCCGAGGAAGCTGAGAAATCCGAGGTAGCTGGCGTTGTTGTTGAAGCTGGCGGCGAATTGCGAGGTGGCGGTGGAAAAAACCAGCGGCCCGAAAATGAAATACGAGGGATAGGTGCCGTGGAGATCGGAGATGAGCATGTCGCGATCGGCGCTGACCGGCAGCTCGATGTCGCGCGGCTGGCCGTCGCGGATGATCGTGAGCGGCAGTTTGCCGCCGTGGGCGAGTTTCTGCACGAGGTAATAAAAACGGACGCGGAGGTTCGGCCCGAGCTTCACCATGCCCTGGTCGTCGATCGGCGTCCCGCCGATCTTGGTGACGATGTCCCACTCCTTGAGCGGGTAGGCGGCATCGTCGCGGTAGGGATGGTGGATGACGACGCCGTTGATGGACTTGTCCAGCTTCAGGTAACGGCGCAGCGCGGGATTCTCGATCGTCTGATACTCGTCGAACATCGCCGGCTTGCCGTCGTAGTGGCCATCGGCGATGTCGGCGAGGAACAGCTCGATCTCCTCGCAGGGAATGATGTAGCCGATGTTGTCGGCGCCGCCGAGCCGGCTGAACACGAGGCCGATCATGCGACCGTCGACGACGGCGGCGCCGCCGCTGTTGCCGGGGTTGATGGCGGCGTCGATCTGGATGACGAGGCCGGACGTCGGAAAATTGTAATTGGTGAACTCGATCCGCGAGACGATGCCCTTCGTGATCGAGAGCGAGGAACCGCCGGCCGGGAATCCGTAGGCCATGACGGTGTCCTTGATCTCGGGCAACTGGCTGGCGCGGGGCAGCGGCGGGTGCGAGGCGAAGAACGACTCGTCGTCGAGCTTGAGCACGGCGAGGTCGATGCCGGGCGCGATCATCTCGACGGTCGCGGGAATCTTGTCGCCGGCCTGGTTCGCCTGCACCTGGACCTGGCTCGCGTAGAGCACGACGTGGGCGTTGGTGAGGATGCGTTTTCCCTCGATCACGACGCCCGAGCCGGTGGCCTCGGCGGGGGCTTGTTTCGACCAGGGGCGGAACACGTCGGGGTAGCGCATCGTCGAGAAAACCTTGACGACGGAATTTTCGACCATCGGCGCAGCGGCGGGCGGCGTGCCGGGCACGGGTGTCGCCGTCTGGAGTGGCGAGGCGGCCGGCGGAGCGACCGAGTCAGCCCGGGCGACCCGCGTCTCGGCGGCGAGGGAAAAACCGGCGAGGCAGAAAAAAAGCGCGCCGGCGAAAGCCAGGTGCGCGAACGAGCGGGGGCGCGGTTGAGCCATGCGGGTCCAGCGGATGCAGGAAGCGCGGCGAATGCCAGAAATTTCCTCGAGCGGCGCGATCAGTAACGCACCTTGTCGGTCTTCCCGGCCCACTCGCGGAAGGCGGACTGCGCCTCGTTGCGAAGGAGGAGCTCCATCTTGATCGTGCGCTGGTCGGGTGGAAGCGGGACCTGTTGATAGATGAAATCGTCGTCGAACCCGATCGCGGCGGCATCGCCGCGCGTGTTGCCGTAAAACACGTGCGGGATGCGCGCCCAGTAGATCGCGGCGAGGCACATCGGGCACGGTTCGCAGCTCGTGTAGAGCTCGCAGTCGGCGAGCTGGAAGGTCTCGAGGCTGGCGCAGGCATCGCGGATGGCGACGACCTCGGCATGGGCGGTGGGATCGTTCGTCGCGGTGACGCGGTTGTGGCCGCGGCCGACGATCCCGCCGCGGCGGACGATGACGCAGCCGAACGGCCCGCCGCGGCCGGAGCGCATGCCGTGCTCGGCGAGGTGGATGGCTTCGCGCATGAACTGTTCGCGGCTCATGGCGACAGGCTGAAGCTCCGAGCACCAACATCCAAGCTCCAATGAAACCTCAACCTGCGTGCCCATTTCCTCCCGTCGCCGATGTGGCGGCAGGCTTGCGGGCCGGCCGGTTTTTGGGAGTCGAACTTCGGCGGACACGGAAGTCTGCGCGACTCGGCCGCAGGCGCGGCCTGCGTAACTTCAAGGCCGAAGTTTCGAGGCATGTTTGGCGTTTGAGACTCGTTGGAGCTTGGCGTTTGGCGTGCTTGGAGTTTTTATTTTTACCATGTCTGCCACACGCATCGGCGGCTTGGAAATCACCGGGCCGATGAATTCCCGCTACGCCGAGATCCTGACGCCGGCGGCGTGCGCGTTCATCGGCGGGCTGTTTCGGAAATTTGAGCCGCGCCGGCGCGAGCTGCTCGCGAAGCGCGTCGATCGTCAGCGGGAGATCGACGCGGGCCGGCTGCCGGACTTTTTGCCCGAAACGGCGCACATCCGCGGCGGCGACTGGCGCGTGCCGCCGCCGCCGGCCGACCTCGTCGACCGGCGGACGGAAATCACCGGCCCGGTCGAGCGGAAGATGGCGATCAACGCGCTGAACTCCGGCGCGCAGTGCTGGATGGCGGATTTCGAGGACGCGAATTCGCCGACGTGGGCCAACGTGATCGAAGGCCAGATCAACATGCGCGACGTGACGAACCGCACGATCCGCTATACGTCGCCCGAGGGGAAAGCGTATGCGTTGAAGGAAAAGATCGCGACGGTGGTGGCACGGCCGCGCGGCTGGCATCTGGAGGAGAAACACGTGTTGCTCGACGGGCAGCGCGTGTCGGCGTCGCTGTTCGACTGGGGGCTTTATTTTTTTCACAACGCGAAGAACCTGACCGCGCGCGGGAGCGGGCCGTATTTTTACCTGCCGAAGCTGGAGAGTCACCTCGAGGCGCGGCTGTGGAACGACGTCTTCGTGCACGCGCAGGCGACGTTCGGGATTCCGCGCGGGACCGTGCGGGCGACGATGCTCATCGAGACGATCACGGGCTGCTTCGAGGCGGAGGAGATCCTTTACGAGCTGCGCGAACACGCGTCGGGGCTGAACTGCGGGCGCTGGGACTACATGTTCAGCATGGTGAAAAAATTCCGGAATCATCCGGATCACCTGTTTCCCGACCGGACGCTGATCACGATGACGGTGCCGTTCCTGCGGGCGTATTGCCTGCATGTGATCAACGTCTGCCACCGCCACGGCGCGTATGCGATGGGCGGGATGGCGGCGCAGATCCCGATCCGCGACGATCCCGCCGCGAATGCCGCGGCGCTCGCGAAAGTCCGCGCCGACAAGGTGCGCGAGGCGACCGACGGGTTCGACGGCACCTGGGTCGCGCACCCGGGACTGGTGCCGACGGCGCTCGATGCGTTCGCCGAGCACATGAAAGGACCGAACCAACTGCACCGCACGCACGACGTGAAGATCACCGCGGCCGACCTGCTCGCGCCGTTGCACGGGCCGATCACGGAGGCGGGCGTGCGTTGGAACATCCACGTCGGCATCCGCTATCTGGAGGCGTGGCTCGGCGGCTCGGGCGCGGAGCCGATTCACCATCTGATGGAGGACCTGGCGACGTCGGAGATCTCGCGCTCGCAGCTCTGGCAGTGGCTGAAGTTCGGCGCGAAGCTCGAGGACGGCCGGCCGGTCACGCTGGAATTGTATGAGACGTTGCTGAAGGAAGAGCTGGCCGGAATTCGCGCGGAATACGGGGAGGCGGTTTACGACGGCGGACATTTTCCGGCGGCGACGGAGCTGTTCATGCGGATGGTGAAAAGCACCGAGTTTAACGAGTTCATGTCGCTGCCGGCGTATGAGCTGCTGCCGTAGGCGGAAGAAACTCCAAGCACCAGGATCCAGGCTCCAGAGAAGATCCCATGAACAAAGCCCAAAGTGGAGAATTGAAGTTTGGTGTTTCCCCGGAGCTTGGGGCTTGGCTCTTGGAGCTTTGAATTCGGCACGCTCATGATGCTCGCCCAACTCAACGCGTCAGGTCGCGCCGAATTCACGGCGGCGCTCGGCCACCTGTTTGAGCATTCCGGGTGGGTGGCGGAGGAGACGTGGGCCCGCCGGCCGTTCCGCGATGCGGCGCAGCTGCATGCGGAGCTCTGTGCGACGATGCGCGCGGCGGCGCCGGAGCGAAAGCTGACGCTGATCCACGCCCATCCGGACCTCGCGGGAAGGCTGGCCCGGCAGCGGCAATTGACCGCCGACTCAACCCGCGAGCAGGCGAGCGCGGGGCTGGACCGGCTGGGCGACGCGGAGCTGGCGGAGTTCCAGCGGTTGAACACCGCTTATCGGGCGCGATTTGGGTTTCCGTTCATCATCTGCGCGCGACTGAACGCGAAGGACACAATCCTGGCGGCGATGAAGGCGCGGATCGCGAATTCCCCGGCGGCGGAGCGCGAGGCGGCGCTGGCGGAAATCGAGAAGATCGCGCGGCTGCGACTGCACGATCTTCTGCAAAGGAAAGAAGCCACGGATGAACACAGATAAACACGGATGGCTGGAATCGTCGTTCTTTTATCTGTGTTCATTCGTGTTCATCTGTGGTTAAGAAAATCATGCCTGCGAAACTCAGCACGCACGTTCTCGACCTCACGAGCGGCCGGCCGGCCGAGGGAATAAAAATCGATTTGTGGCGGCGGGACGGCTCTTCCTCGCCGGCGCGGCTCAAGCACGTCGCGACGAATCGGGACGGTCGGATCGACGCGCCGCTGCTCGAGGGAGCTGAACTGAAGGCGGGGTCTTACGAGCTGGTGTTTCACGTGCGCGAGTATTTCGCGGCGCATGGCGTCGACGGCGGGTTTCTCGACGAGGTGCCGATCCGGTTCAACGTGACGGACGCGACGGCGAGCTACCACGTGCCGCTGCTGGTGACGCCGTGGAGTTACAGCACCTACCGCGGCAGCTGATCATGAAAGGCGATCCCATCGGTGCGGCGGCGCGGCTGCTGGCGCGGCGGCTCGACGAGCTCGGGCGTGTGTCGGACGAGGACGGGCGGCTGATGCGGACGTTTCTGTCGCCGGCGATGAGGCGCGCGAACCGGCTGGTCGGAGGCTGGATGTGCGAGGCGGGGCTGACGGTGCGGGAAGATGAGGTGGGCAATCTGATCGGGCGGCTGGAAGCGTGTAGGGCGGGGTCGCCCGACCCCGCCGATGGGCGTGCGAACGGCGGGCTCGGGCGACCCCGCCCTGCAACGGCGGCGAAGACGTTTCTGATGGGATCGCACCTGGACACGGTGCGGAATGCGGGGCGGTTTGACGGCGCGCTGGGCGTGTTGCTGCCGATCCTGGCGCTGGCGGAATTGCGCCGGCGCGGCGTCGAGCTGCCGTTCGCGGTCGAGGTGCTGGGGTTTTCAGAAGAGGAGGCGGTGCGGTTCCCCGGTGCCTACATCGGCAGCAAGGCCTTCTGCGGGCGGCTTGGGGCCGCGGGCCTGACGTCGCGCGATGCCGACGGAAAGACGTTGCGCGAAGTGATCGAAGCGCACGCAGGGCGGAAGTTTTCGCGGCCGAAACCGGCGCATTCCCCGGGTAACCTGATCGGTTACCTGGAAACGCACATCGAGCAGGGGCCGGTGCTCGAGGCGGAGGGGCTGGCGGTCGGCGTGGTGTCGGGGATCGCGAGCCAGACGCGCGGGCGGCTGGTGTGGCGCGGCAAGGCGGGGCATGCGGGGACGACGCCGATGCGGCTGCGGCGCGATGCGCTCGCGGGGCTGGCGGAGTTCGTGTTGTTTGCGGAAAAATTTGCGCGGGCGCGGAAGGGATTGGTCGCGACGGTCGGGACGGTGCAGGTGCCGGCGGGCGCGGCGAATGTGATTCCGGGCGAGGCGGTCGCTTCGCTCGATGTGCGGCACGCGACGGACGGAACCTGCCGGAAGGCGGTGCAGCGGCTGGTCGCGGAAGCGAAACGGATCGCGAGGCGGCGCGGGCTCGCCTGCGAGTGGCGCGAGACGATGCGGCACGGGGCGACGCCGTGCTCGCGCGAGTTGACGGCGCTGCTGGGCCGGAGCGTGAAGGCGGTGCAGGGAAGGAATCTCGCGCTGGTGAGCGGCGCGGGGCACGACGCGGTGGTGATGGCGCAATTGACGCCGGTCGCGATGTTGTTCGTGCGCTGCCGCGACGGGCTGAGCCATCATCCGGATGAGCACGCGACGGTCGCGGATCTGGAAACGGCGCTGCGGGTGACGATCGATTTTCTGGAGCGACTGGCGCGGACGGCAGTGTGAGGTTTCTTCTTTGGCCACAGATTACGCAGATGATCACAGATGCGGAAGTCAGAGGGGACCGGATCCGGGCCCATCCGTGCAGTCTGTGGGGGGTGTTTTGATGAAATGAGTGCATACGACCTGATCATTCGCGGCGGGACGGTGGTCACGCCGGACGGCGTGAAGGTAGCGGACTTGGGCGTGACGGAGGGGCGGATCGCGCGGATCGCGGCGACGATCGCGGAACCGGCCGTGGCGGAGATCGACGCGACGGGGCGGTGGGTGTTGCCCGGGATCATCGATGCGCACGTGCACTTCAACGAACCGGGACGGACGGAGTGGGAAGGCATCGCAACGGGATCGGCGGCGCTGGCGGCGGGTGGCGGGACGTGTTTTTTCGACATGCCGCTGAACTCGGAGCCGCCGGTGCTCGATGCGGCGCGGCTGAATGAAAAACGGGCAATCGCGGAGAAGAAATCGGCGACGGACTTTGCGCTGTGGGGCGGATTGACGCCGGTGAATCTGGACCGGCTCGGCGAGCTGCGCGATGCGGGCGCGATCGGACTGAAGGCGTTCATGTGCGAGAGCGGCATCGCGAGTTTTCCGCATGTCGACGCGGGCGCATTGCGAGAAGGCATGAAGCGCGCCGCAGCACTCGGGCTGCTCGTGGCGGTGCATGCGGAGGACGAGACGCTCGCGGCGAGATTGACGGCTGAGCAGAAGGCAGCGGGCCGGAACGATGCACGCGGGTATCTGGCGTCACGACCGGTCGAGGTGGAGCTGGCGGCGATCGGGCACGCGCTGGAATTTGCGGGCGAGACGGGTTGTGCGCTGCACGTCGTGCACGTGAGCAGCCCCGAAGGGTTGGCGTTGATCGCGGACGCGAAGCGGCGCGGGGTGGATGCGACGGCGGAGACGTGTCCGCACTACCTGATCCTGAACGAGGAGGACGTCGCGCGGATCGGGGCGGCGGCGAAATGCGCGCCGCCGGTCCGGGACGATGCGCGGCGCCGCGGGTTGTGGGCGGATTTGCGAGCGGGCCGGGTCGACACCGTGGGATCGGATCATTCGCCGGCGCCGGCGGCGATGAAGGAGGGAAGCGATTTTTTCGCGATCTGGGGCGGCATCGCCGGCGTGCAGCGCGGATTCGGGTTGGTGATGGACGAGGCGCTGAACGAATCGCGCGCGGAGAAGACGCTGTCCTTGCTGGCGACGGTGCTCGCGCGGAATGTGGCGCGGCGGTTTCGATTGGGTTCGGCCGCGGGAGTGATCGCGGAGGGAGCGGAGGCGAATTTTGCGATCTGGGAGCGCGGCACCGAGCGACAGATCGAGGCGGCCGAGCTGCAAACGCGGCACAAGATCAGTGCCTATGTCGGCCGGCGCTGTCGGGCCCGGGTGACGCATACGTTCCTGCGCGGCGAGGCGGTGTGGGCGGATGGGCGGTTGACGCCGGAACGAGAGCCCGCGAGGTTCCTGAGGCCGCGGAAGTGAAGCACCAACATCCAACCTCCAAGCACCAATGAAGCCTCGAGCACCAACCTTGGAAATTCGGATTTTGAGAATTCACTGGAGCTTGGAGGTTGAAGCTTGGAGTTTTTCCAAATGAGCAATCCCTTCGGCCAGACCCGGACGCGTATTGCCGCGCGGCATGCGCTGATCGCGCCGGACGGACACGTGAACAGCAGCGTGCCCGGCATCACGGGCGCGACGGTGGCGATCCTGATCAACGAGGCGATGGGCGCGGGGTTCGCGCAGTTGCTGGTGACGTTTGAAAAGAGTGGCCGGGCAGAGATGCCGGCGAGCGCGATCGAAACGGCCGGCTACATCGAGACGGGCGGGGCGACGATCGAACTCGGCGGCCAGGCGCAGCGCTGCGCCGCGGGCGCATATTTTTTCGCGCCGGCGGGCGAGGCGTGGTCGGTTGCGGCGCCGTTGAAGGGGACGCGTGTGACGCTGTTTCAAAAAAAACACACGGTGCAAGAGGGAGCGGCGGCGCCGAAGGCGATCATCGGTGATGCGACGAAGGTGAAAGGCGAGCCGTTCCTCGGCGACCCGGACGCGCGGCTGCAGGTGCTGCTGCCGGACGAGCCGGCGTTCGACCTGGCGATGAACATTTTCACCTATCAACCGGGCGCGACGCTGCCGTTCGTCGAGACGCACGTGATGGAGCACGGGCTGCTGATGCTGGCGGGACAGGGTGTCTACCGGCTGGAGGATTCGTGGTATCCGGTCGCGGCCGGTGACGCGATCTGGATGGCGCCGTTCTGCCCGCAGTGGTTTGTCGCGATGGGAAAGCAGTCGGCGAGCTATTTGTATTACAAGGACGTGAACCGGGCGGCGCTGTAAGCGGCGTCGACTCGGTGCGGGGCGTTTTTGCGTGTCGGCAAAGTGCTGACGCATGCGTCGGCCCGCTGATCGTCCTGTCCGGCGGGCCGGGTTTCGGAGACGAAGAAACCTTTGACGGCGATTCGCGAGCCGCCGAGCGTCGCGGGGTTCCTGAAAATAGTTAACACCATGAAATTCCCGCTTCCCTTCGCGAGCCGGACTCTTCTCGGACTCGCCTCGCTCGTTCTCTTCTTCTCCGGCTGCGCCGGCCCAGCTTCGACCACTTCACGGTCCGGCCCGCGTTCGGATGGAGCGGCAAACAAAACCTACGACGTCATCGTCGTCGGCGCGGGCCTCTCGGGGCTGACCACGGCGAAGGATCTGATCCGCACCGGTCACTCGGTCCTCGTCCTCGAAGCCACCGACCGGATCGGCGGGCGGGCGATCACCGACACGAGTTTCCCGGTCCCCATCGACCTCGGCGCCGCGTGGCTCCACGGCGCGGACACCAATCCGCTCACCTCCGTCGCCGACTGGACCGGATTTCAGCGCGCTCCGAGCCGCCTTGACGGACCGGTGTTCATCGGCAGCCATCGCCTGCGGCCGGATGAGTTGAAGGACTTCCATGCCGCCGCCGCGGAGACCGAGGAGCAGATGGAGCGAGCGGCCTGCGCCGGCCGCGACGCCCCCGTCTCGGATTTTCTGCCCGCGCGCCCCGACTTTCGTGCCCTGCTCGGCGGCAACATCGGGCCGCTCGAAAGCGGCGCCGAGGCTGCGGACACCTCGAGCGCCGACTCCGCGGCGTTCGTCGCGGATCCCGACGATTTCATCCGTGAAGGCGTCGGCACCTTCGTCGCGCGCTTCGGCCGCGACGTGCCGGTGCAGCTCCATTCGCCCGTGAACTCGATCCGCTATGGCGCCGACGCGGCGGGCGGGGTGTTGGTCGGGACGACCGGAGGCGCGACCTATCGCGGCCGCCGGGTGGTGGTCACGGTCTCGACCGGCGTCCTTGCCGCCCACAAGATCGCATTCGTCCCGGAGCTGCCGGGGTGGAAATGGGAGGCGATCCACGCGCTGCCGATGGGCCTGCTGAACAAGGTGGTGTTCGAGTTCGACGGCCCGATCCTCGCGCACGAGCACGACAGCGAATGGGTGCTCCATCTGGATTCCGCTACCGCCTCCCGGGAGGGTCCCGACGTGATGGCTTTCGTGATCAAGCCGCTCGGGGCGAACCTCATCGTCGGTTTCTATGGTGCGGCACAGGCGCATCGTTTCGAGACGCTCGGCGACGCGGCGGCCATCGCTCGCGCGAAGGCCGTGCTCGCCGAGATGTATGGCCCGGAGCTCGTCACCCATATCCGCGACCGGGCCACGAAGGTGACGAAATGGGGACGCGATCCGTGGACGCTCGGCGCCTACTCGGCCGCACGTCCCGGCGACTCGAAGGAGCACGAGGCGATGGCACGGCCGGTCGAGGATCGCGTATTCTTTGCGGGCGAGGCGTGTGGCCCGGCGGAATTCAACGGCAGCCTGCCCGCGGCGTTTGTCTCGGGCTTGAAAGCCTGCCGGGCGGTGCAGCAAAGCCTCGCCCACGACACGATCGACGTGACCGCGGTCCCCATCACGGCTCGGTGAGGCGCGGGGCGCGTGCAAGGCATGCGTCCGCCCGATCGGCCCCGAGAGTTGGATTGCGAGTGGCACGTAGGCGGCTAACACTGCGCCATGAGCATTTCCCGCGGCGCCTCGGCGGACGTGGCGCCGACCGAGTCGTTTGAGTTTACGCTGAACGGCGCGCCGGTGCGCGTCGAGGGCGTGGCCGCGACGACGACGCTGCTCGACTGGCTGCGCGCCAGCGGACGCACCGGCAGCAAGTGCGGCTGCGCCGAGGGCGATTGCGGCGCGTGCACGGTCGCGCTCGTGGATCGCGATGCGGCAGGGAAGCCGGCGTTTCGCGCGATCAATAGCTGCCTCGCGCTGCTGCCGATGATCGCGGGGCGCGAGGTGGTGACGGTCGAAGGGCTGGAGGAGCAGAGGTCAGAAGTCAGAGGTCAGAAGTCAGAGAACGGAGTCTCGACCGGCGAATTGCACCCGGTGCAGGCGGCGATGGTGGGGCACTACGGGTCGCAGTGCGGTTACTGCACGCCGGGTTTTGTGATGTCGCTGTTCGAAGGCTACTATCGCGGCGATGCGGGCGAGCCGGCGAAGATTTGCGACCAGCTGTGCGGGAACCTGTGCCGATGCACCGGGTATCGGCCGATCCGGGATGCGGCGATGGACGTGCTGCGGGCGCGCGGGGCAAACGGGCACGATCGGTTTGCGGCGCGGTTGCTGTCGCCGGTGGAATCGCCGGGAGGGCTGAGTTATGCCGGCGGTGGTGAGAGGTTTTTTCGGCCGACGTCGCTACCGGAATTACTGCGGCTCAAGCGCGAGCACCCGGAGGCGAAACTGGTGGCGGGCGCGACGGAGATCGGCGTGGAGCTGAACAAGAAGTTCAAAAAGTTCCCGGCGTTGATCTCGGTCGAAGGCGTGACGGAACTGACGCGGATCGAGAAGACCACGGGCGAGTGGCGGATCGGGGCGGCGGCGACGCTGACGGCGGTGGAGGAGGCGTTGTGCAGCGGCGGAATGACAGGCGCAGGGCCCGCCTCGCAGGAGTATCCGTCGCTCGCCAAGATGCTCGCGGTGTTTGCGTCGCGGCAAATCCGGAACCGGGCGACGCTCGGCGGGAACCTCGTGACGGCCTCGCCGATCGGCGACAGCGCGCCGGTGCTGCTGACGCTTGATGCGAGCGTCGTGCTGGCGAGCGAGGCGGGCGAGCGGGTGGTGAAGCTGGAGGATTTTTTCGTCGGTTATCGGAAGACACAATTGCGGGAGGACGAGGTGATGAAGGAGATCGTGCTGCCGCGGGAGCGCGTAGCGCAGGCCTCCGGCCTGCAATCCGGAGGGAGGCAGGCGGGGACGCCTGCGGTAGTTCGGCGGGCGGATTTTCAGAAGGCGTCGCACCGGCGGGAGCTGGACATCAGCATCGTGGCGGCGGCGTTTTGCGTGGATTGCGATGCGACGGGCGTCGTGACGAAGGCGCGAGTCGCGTATGGCGGCGTGGCGGTGACGCCGATGCGCGCGCGGAAGGCGGAGGCGGTGCTCGTCGGGAGAACGCTGTCGGCGGCGAAGGAGGGCGTCGCGGAAATTTTGCGCGGCGAGTTCAAACCGATCGATGACGTGCGCGGAAGCGCGGAATACCGGCGCGGCGTCGTGGTGACGATGTGGGAGAAATTCGTCGCGGGGGAGACGAGTGCGGCGATGGATGGGGCGGCTGGTTTTCGGAGTAGCGCAGGCGTCCCGCCTGCTGGATCGACGGATGCAGGCGGGGACGCCTGCGGTACGGGGGAGGCATCGCGGGCGTTGCGGCATGAGAGTGCCGTCGGGCACGTGACCGGGCGCGCGCGGTATGTCGACGACATCGCGTCGCGGCGGCCGATGCTCGAGGTGTGGCCGGTGATGGCGCCGCACGCGCGGGCGCGGATTTTGCGGCGTGATGCGACGAAGGCGCGCGCGCTGCCGGGCGTCTGCGCGGTGTTGATGGCGGAGGATGTGCCGGGACAGAACAACGTCGGCGTGTCGCGGCACGACGAGACGTTGTTTGCGAAGGACGAGGTTTGTTACCACGGGCACATCGTGGCGGTGGTGATCGGCGAGTCGCTCGCGGCGTGTCGTGCGGCGGCGGCGCTGGTCGAGGTGGCATACGAGCCGTTGCCGCCGATCGTCTCGATCGAAAGCGCGATCGCGGCGGGGAGTTTTCACACCGAACCGCGTGCGTTGAAGCGCGGTGATTGCGCGACGGCGCTGGTGCGGGCGCCGCGGCGGATCGAGGGGAAATTCGAATTCGGCGGGCAGGAGCATTTTTATCTGGAGACCCAGGCGGCGTGGGCCGAGGCGACGGACGACGGCGGCGTGCACGTGATGTCGTCGACGCAGCATCCGTCGGAGATCCAGGCGATCGTGGCGGAGGTGCTGCGGCTGCCGCGAAACCAGGTCGTCGTGGAGTCGCCTCGAATGGGCGGCGGATTTGGCGGCAAGGAAACGCAGGGCAACACGCCGGCGGCGCTGGTCGCGCTGGCGGCGTTGAAGACGGGGCGGCCGGTGCGCGTGCAGTTCGACCGCGACCTCGACATGGTGCTGACGGGGAAGCGGCATCCGTTCTGGTCGCGGTTCGAAGTGGGCTTCGACGATGACGGCCGTTTGCTGGCGGCGAAGGTGGAGCTGGTGTCGGACGGCGGCTGGTCGCTGGACCTGTCGCAGCCGGTGCTGGACCGCGGACTGTTTCACCTGGACAACGCCTACTACCTCCCGGCGGTGGAGTTTACGGGGCGCGTGGCGAAGACGAATGTGACGTCGCACACGGCGTTCCGCGGATTTGGCGGGCCGCAGGGCATGCTCGTGATCGAGGAGATCATCGATCGGATCGCGCGGACCCTCGGGCTGCCGCCGGAGGTTGTCCGCGAGCGGAACCTCTATCGCGGCGCGGGCGCGACGAACACGACGCACTACGGTGAGGACATCGGCGACTACGGCGCGCGGCTCGCGAAGATGTGGGCGGCGGCGCTGGGGCGGTCGCGTTTCGCGGAGCGGCGAAAGGAGATCGCGAGCTGGAATGCGGTCCACGAGCGCGTGAAGCGCGGCATCGCGATCACGCCGGTGAAGTTCGGAATCTCGTTTACGCTGACGCACTACAACCAAGCCGGGGCGCTCGTGCATATTTTCCAGGATGGAACCGTGCAGGTGAACCACGGCGGCACGGAGATGGGGCAGGGCGTACACACCAAAGTGCTCGGCGTCGCGATGCGCGAGCTGGGGCTGCCGGCTTCGGCGATCCGGATGATGCGGACCAGCACGGACAAGGTGCCGAACACGTCGGCGACGGCGGCCTCGAGCGGGGCGGATTTGAACGGCGCGGCGGTGCGGGCGGCGTGCGTGACGTTGCGGGAGCGGCTGGCGCCGGTGGCGGCGGGGATGCTGGGGGGCGGAGCGGGGTCAACCGGCCTCATCACGACGGCGGACGGCGGGGTCGGGAGACCCCGCCCTACAGCGGCGGCGGATGAGATCGCGTTCGAGGATGGTTTCATATTTCGGAAAGGCCACGCGGGGACGGCGGTGGCGTTCGCGGATGTCTGCAAGCGGGCCTACGAGGAACGCGTGAGCTTGTCGGCGACGGGTTACTATCGGACGCCAGGGATTTACTGGGACTGGGCGAAAGCCGAGGGGCGGCCGTTCGCGTATTTCGCGGGTGGCGTGGCGGTGAGCGAAGTGGAGGTGGATGGTTACACCGGGATGAGCCGCGTGCGGCGTGTGGACATCGTGCACGACGTGGGCGACTCGCTGAACCCGGGCGTGGATCGCGGGCAGATCGAGGGCGGGTTCGTGCAGGGCATGGGCTGGCTCACGAGCGAGGAATTGAAGTGGGGCGCGGATGGACGATTGCTGACGCACAGTGCGAGCACTTACCAGATTCCGGCGATCAGCGACGCGCCGATGGAATTCAATGTCACGCTGCTGCCCGATGCGGCGAACGCGAATGCGATTCACGGGAGCAAGGCGGTGGGCGAACCGCCGTTGATGCTCGCGATCTCGGTGCGGGAGGCGATTCGGGATGCGGTGGCGGCGTGCGGCGAAGCGGGCGGGGACGCGCCGCTGGCATCGCCCGCGACGGGCGAGGCGGTGTTTTTGGCGGTGCAGCGGCGACTCGGGTGTCGGGCGGAGGCTCGCAGCGGTTGAAGCGGGCTGCCGCCGCGGATCGAGCGAAAGGGTCGTGGCGTCGAACTCCGTTGCTGCTGGCCCGTGCCGGCAGGCGCGGAGGCCTGCGGCCACGAAACGGACGCAGGGCGGTCCAGCCGGCGCGAGCGCGGCGCTTGATCGCGGGAGCCAAGGGGATATAACGGCCGTGGCGTGCTTCGCGCCGGCGTCGTCCGCGAGCGGTGCGCGCCGCAATCATAGGAGGACTCATGAAATCACGCATCAACGGCCTGCGCGTTGCGAGCGCGGTGTTTGGCCTGATGTTTCTCGGTCAGTTCGTGCGGCTGGCCGCGCGGCTGAAAGTCGCGGTGAATGGCCGCGACGTGCCGCTGTGGGCCGGCGGGATCGCGCTCGTGGTCACAGGCGGATTGAGCTGGTGGCTGGGGCGGCTGTCGCTGGAGCCGAAACCGGCGACGCCTCCGCAGGGCTGAACCGCACCGGCTGGAAGAGAACCGCGGCGCCGCGTGCGCCGCGTTTTTTTGGAGCGCGGCGGCGGGCGCGGGAAATTTTTGTGAACTTCCGACAATTTCGCGGCGGCGGGGATTTTCCGATGGACATCACGGGCAATTCCCGGCGGAAAAAAGCCGGTCGCCGCGATGTGTTTTGCCGTCAGCCGTTCCATTTTGTCCGCCGGACTCCGCCGGTTTCGATCGGTCGCAATTTTGCTGCCGATCGTGATGGTCGCGGGTTCATCGCTGATGGCCGAAGGACGAACACATGCGCCGGTGAAGGCGGTCGCGGGGGAAGACGCGGCGAACGAGGCGTTTCTGGACCAGATCGAGCGGCGCGCGGTGCGG
>DASZPP010000341.1:0-8013 GCA_035549975.1 Opitutus sp. | reverse complement strand
GCTCGCGAAGCTCCTCGACTCCCTGCAGAACCCCGCGCGCAAGCTCCACCAGTCGCTCGGCTACTCGAACACCACCACGCTCGCCAAGGGCCCGTGGCCGGTCTTCGACAACGTCACCGCGATCTTTTCCGCCACGCCCGTCATCACCCGCACCGCCACGTATCTTTACGCGTGCAGCGAGTGGATCGACGATGCCTTTCAGGGCCGCGAATTTCTCCACGAGATCTACTCGCGGTTGATGAACCCGACCTCGATCTCGCTCGCCAACCACATCGTCGACATCGAGTGCGGCCCGCTCGCCGGCGACTACCTCGCCTGGAACTTCAACAGCGGCATGGCCGCGATCGACGGCATCCTCTCGCACCTGGTCGGCTACCAGGACGTCGTCCTCTCCTCGCGCAACATCTACGGCGGCGCCTACCAGCTCCTCCACGACTGGTTCGGCAAGCGCTCGAACCTCGACGCCGCGATCGAATTCTTCGACGGCACCACCGCCGCCGATTTTACGCGCGCCTTCGCGAAAACCAAATCCGATCACGCCGACCGCCTCGCCGCCGGCCGCCGCATCTACGTCTACCTCGAAAGCCCCTGCAATCCCCACGGCGTCTTCCTCGACGTTCCCGCGATCTGCGCCGCCGCCCATGCCGAAAACCTCGTCGTGATCTGCGACGCCACCGTCGGCACGCCGTTCCTCGTCCGCCCCCTCCAGCGCGAGAATCCCGCCGAACGCCCCGATTTCGTCCTCCACAGTTACACGAAGGATCTCACCGGCCTCGGCACCACGACCGCCGGCGTCGTCATCGGCCGCAACGAGGACATGTTCCTTCCCAAGGGCGACATCACGCCCGCCGGCAAGCGCTGGGACGAAACGCTTTTCTGGAACGTCTACTACATCAAGGGCGCGTTCCTCGACGCCGACAAGGCCTTCGAAGTCCTCACCGGCATGAAGTCGCTCGAGGAGCGCATGCTGAAAAAATGCATCAACACCGCCATCCTCGCCCGCTGGCTCGCCTCGCACCCGCTCATCCGCGTCCACGGCCCCGCCAATCCCGCCGACCCCAACCACGCGCTCGCGCAACGGCTCTCCTATCTCGGCCTGCCCGCGCCGCTGTTCACGATCGACTTCGAGGCCGCCCGCCTGCCGGCCGACGCCTTCAAGCGCTTCTTCGATTCCCTCGCCCCGATGTTCGGCCCCATGGTTTCGCTCGGGCAGACCGACACGCTCGTGCTCTGTCCCGCGCTCACCTCGCACAGCGAGCTCTCGCCCGACGCGCTGCGTGCCGCCGGCATCGCGCCCACCACGATCCGCCTCGCCGTCGGCGACGAATCGCCGCGCGAGCTCATCGCCGATTTTCTGGAAACGACCCGCCTCGCGCTCGATCCCGCCGCGCCGCGCTTCAGCGGGCGATTTCTTTCCGGTTCCGCCGTCGACGCGCTCGTGGACGACACCTACCTCGACTTTCACCGCCGCCACGCTGCCGCCCAACCCCGCTTCACCGCCTGACCGTGTTCACCAAACATCCCCGCCCAAATTGCCACGGCCGCTTCCGCCCCGCCGCGCGCGTCGCCACCATCGTCCTCGTCCTCGCGCGATTCGCCGCAGCCGCGCCCACCGCAGCCGATCCTCACATTGCCGCCGTCGAATCCGGCCTGCTTCCGCCCGCCCGCATCGCCGGCCGCGCGTCGGAACCCTGGACGCTCGCGTCGCGCATGGCTCACTATCGCGTTCCCGGCGTCAGCATCGCCGTGATCGACAATGGCCAAATCACCTGGTCGCGCGGCTACGGCGTCGCCCGCTCCGGCGAGTCCGCGCCGGTTTCTCCCGACACTCTTTTTCAAGCCGCCTCGCTCAGCAAAATGCTCACCGCCGCCGCCGCGCTCACCCTGGTCGACGCCGGCCGGCTCGCGCTCGACACCGACGTCAATCCGCAACTCAAATCCTGGAAAATCCCCGCCTCCCCGCTGGCCGACGGCGAAACCATCACGCTTCGCCGGCTCCTCAGCCACACCGCCGGGTTCAACGTCCACGGCTTTTCCGGCTATGCCGCCAGCGCGCCCATCCCGACGCTGCTCCAGGTTCTCGACGGCTCGGCGCCCGCCAACTCCGAGCCCATCCGCGTCGTCGCCAAACCCGGCGCCGGCTGGCGCTATTCCGGCGGCGGCTACTGCGTCGTGCAACAGCTGCTGACCGACGTCACCGGCGAACCCTTCCCCGCGTTGCTCCATGACCGCGTCCTCAACCGCGCCGGCATGGACGCGAGCACCTTCGCGCAACCGCTTCCCGCGAATCTCGCCGCCCGCGCCGCCGCCGGTCACGACGCCGATGGCCAACGCATTCCCGGCGACGCTCGTGTTTATCCCGAACTCGCCGCCGCCGGACTCTGGACGACCCCGACCGATCTCGCCCATTTCATCCTCGCACTGCATCACTCGATCGCCGCGACCGGCGGTCCGGCCCTGCTTTCGCCCGCGACCGCGAAGGCGATGATCACCCCGCCTCTCGCCGGCAGCGACTACGGGCTCGGCCTCGGCGTGATCGGCGCCGGCCGGAATCTCCAGCTTACGCACAGCGGCGCCAACGCCGGGTTTCGCGCTCTGCTCGTCTTTTATCCACAGCTCGATCGCGGCGCGGTCATCATGACCAATTCGGAAAACGGCGCTCCGCTCGCAACCGAGATCCTTCGCGCCATCGCGCAGACCTACGACTGGCCCGACTACCGCGTCGAAGAAAAGTCCGCCTTCCCACTCGCCCCAGAAGCATTCGACGCCTTCGCCGGTCGCTACGAACGCGAGGACACGATCCTCGTGTTCTACAGCCGGGGCGACCGCTTCTACCTTCGCGCCACCAACCGGCCGCGCGTCGAAATCTTCCCGTCTTCCGATCATCAATTCTTCATGCTCGGGTCGCCCGACACGTTCGATTTCGAGCGCGCCGCCTCCGGCGAAACCACGCACGTCATCCGCCGCACCCCGACCGGCGCTCAATTGTTTCCCCGCATCGAGCGACCGTCGGACTGATCACCGCTGCCGGAAACCGCCGCGCCGGATACTGCCGTCCTCCGCAGTCGACCGCCGCATCGCGGACGCCAGCAGCGCGGTGCTTCAACCCGCATTCCTGACGCGTTCCGCCAAAATCTCCACCAGCCGCGGACTTTCCCCCAGCACCCGCGAAAACGTCACATCGCGCAATTCATCCCCGCGCGCCGCCTTCACGATCCGCGCCACGTCTCCCTGCGGCCCCGCGTGCCGGCCCGGCGCGATAAAAAGCGGCGCCACGACCAGCGGCCCGCGCCGCCATTCCGCGCGCGCCAGCAATCGCTCCAGCGTGGGCTCGTTGAAATCAAACTCCGGGCCCTCGCGCCGCTCCATGCTGCACGCCGCCACCTCCGCGACCGCTTCGCCGAGCAATTCGCGCACTTCCGCCGCGATCCCATCCCGCGCCGCCGTGACCGCCCGCGTCGGACTCCCGTGATCCACCACCGCCACCCGCGATCGCGCCGCGCCCGCCGCCGCGGAAGCCGGCCCGCGGGCGATCAGCGCGGCTCGCACCTCGTCCGCCAATATTTCCGCGAGCCTCCGCTCTCCCGGCGCCCACAACGGATGCGCCACTTTCACGCTCACGCCGGCGCGCCCTTTCGCGCGCTCCTCGATCATCGCCGGCAGCCATCGCGTGATCGCATTCGACGGCCCCACGAACAACGGCGCCACCACGATCTCATTCGCGCCTTCACTCAAGGCCCGCACAAGCCCCGGCCCAAACAGCTCCGCGGCTCGTCCGTCGAGTTTCTCGCTCGCGATCCCGTCCGAGTGCGCGAGTGACAACGCCTCCACTTTCGCGCCAACGCGCGCCTCCAGCGCCGTCGCCAGCCGCCGCAACTGCCGCGTGCCCGCCGCCTCCAGCGAGCCATTGTCCACGAGCAACACGCGCTTCATCACCGGTAGGGACGGCGCACCGGACCGTCCGCGTCAACCGCGGATTCGCTGGCCTTCAAATCTCGCAGCCCAGATTCGCCGACTCGTTCGCCGCCGTGGCGAGTTCACTCCACCTCACGACTTCCCCGATCACGATCACCGCCGGCCGCCCCTGCAGGTTGTCGACCAGCGCGTCGCCGTCGGCCAGCGTCCCGAAGCGCAGGCTCTGGCTCGTCAGCGTCGCCCCCGCCACGACCGCGACCGGTGTCGCCGCCGGCAGTCCGCCCGCCATCAACTCGCGCGCGATGATCCCAAATCGCCTCGTGCCCATGTAAACGCACAGCGTCGCCCGCAACGCCGCCAGCGCTTTCCAGTCGACCGGCACGCCGTTGCGGTCCGCACACGCGTGCCCCGCCACGAAAACCGTCGCCGAGGTCACGCCGCGCTGCGTCAGCGGTATCCCCGCGGCTGCGCCCGCCGCCGATCCCGCCGTCACGCCCGGCACGATCTCGAACTCGAAACCCGCCGTCGCCAGCGCCTCGATTTCCTCCGCCGTGCGCCCAAAAAACATCGGATCGCCGCCCTTCAACCGCACCACGCGCCGCCCGCCGCGGGCCTTTTCCACCAGCAGCCGGTTGATCTCCCCCTGGCTCACACTGTGCGCTCCCGCTCGCTTTCCCACGTAGATCTTTTCCGCGTTCGCCGGGCACAATCCCAACAATTCCGGATTCGCAAGGTCATCATACAGGACGACCTCCGCGGAGCCGAGCGCCCGCGCACCCCGCACCGTGATCAAATCCGCCGCACCCGGGCCCGCTCCGACGAGCAGCACCGGCTTCGGCTTATTCACGACCTCCCCTTGCGCCGTTTCAGACATGACTCATCTTTTGTTTGCTTCTTTACTCAATTAGTCAACTCTCCGCCTTTCATCCCTATGTCACAAGCAACGACTGCGCCACTTTTCGCCGGGAAAATCCTTGGGCCCCACGCCGGATTTCCTCTCGGCCGGATTAGCGCCAGCGTGCCCATCGTGTCCGCGCTCTCCGCCTGATCCGCAAAACCTCCGGCGCCACCCGCGCGCTTCTTCCACTCACCGCCGTGCCCACCGCCACCGCCACTTCCGCCACGAGTTCGAGCGAAAGCGACGGTCGCCCATCGAACCCTCCCGCCCTCCCCGGCACGGATTTCTCCGCCGCGGCGACGATCGACGCCGAGCTCTCCGCGCTGTCGCCGGCCGACCGGCTGCGTTGGGCCTGGACTCGTTTCGGCACGCGCGCCGTCATCGGCACGAGTTTTCAGCCCGCCGGCATCGCCACACTTCATCTCGCCGGCACGCACGGCTTCGCGCTGCCCGCGTTCACCCTCGACACCGGGCTTTTGTTTCCCGAGACGCTCGAGCTCAAGAACCTCCTCGAGCAGCGCCTCGGCCGCACCATCGAATCCATTTTGCCGACGCAGACCGTTGCGGAGCAGGCCGCCGAGTTCGGTCCCGAGCTCTGGAAACGCGAACCCGATTTCTGCTGCCAGCTCCGCAAGGTCCTGCCGCTGCACAACCGGCTCATGTCCGTCGATTGCTGGATCACCGGCGTTCGCCGCGACCAATCCAGCTCCCGCGCCACCGCGCCGATCGCCGAGGTGTTCACCGTCCCCAACACGGACCGCCTCCTCTGGAAACTCAACATCGTCGCCGATTGGTCGCGCGACCGAGTCTGGTCCTACCTCCGCGAGCACAACCTGCCCTACAACATCCTCCACGACCGCGGCTACCGCTCGATCGGTTGCTGGCCGTGCACCCGGCTCACCGCCGCGCACGAGGAGGAGCGCGCCGGCCGCTGGACCGGTTTCGACAAAACCGAATGCGGCATCCACACCAGCGGCTCCGGCATCTGATCGGGCCTCGAGCCCGCGAATGAACCCGAATTCCCACGCATGAATCTCCGCGTTTCCCTGACGAAAAATTCGCGTCCGTTCGTGTCCCTTCGTGGTTAAGAAATTTCCCGTCCTCTCATGGATCATCTCTCCAAACTCGAAAACCAAAGCATCTACATCTTCCGCGAAGCCTACGAAACCTTCGACCACCTCTGCATGCCGTGGTCGATGGGCAAGGACTCCAACGTCCTCATCTGGCTCGCGAAGAAGGCCTTCTTTGGAAAGATCCCGTTCCCGCTGCTGCACATCGACACGACCTACGAGTTCCCGGAGATGTATGAGTTCCGGACGTGGGCCTCGAACCATCACGGCCTCGACCTGAAGGTCTGGATCAACGAGGACGCCCGCAAGCGCGGCATCGGCTACGAGACCCACAATCCCGTCACCGTCACCCACGAGCTCAAGACCGTCGCCCTCCAGCAGGCGATGGCCCACTACAAATGGGACGCCCTCATCACCGGCATCCGCCGCGACGAGGACGCCACCCGCGCGAAGGAACGCTACTTCTCGCCGCGCAACGCCGACTTCGAGTGGGACTACAAGGACCAGCCGCCCGAGTTCTGGAACCAGTTCGCCTCCGATCCGGGCCCCGGCGGCCACATGCGCGTGCAGCCGATCCTCGACTGGACCGAGCTCGACATCTGGCTCTACATCCGCCGCGAAAACATCCCGATCCCGCAGATGTATTTTTCGCGCAACGGCAAACGCTTCCGTTCGCTCGGCTGCCACCCGATCACGCATCCCGTGCCGAGCCCCGCCGCAACGATCGACGACATCATCGAGGAACTCCGCACGACGAAAACCTCCGAGCGCGCCGGCCGCGCCCAGGACCACGCCGAGCGCAACGCCATGCAAAAGCTCCGCGCGAAGGGCTTCCTGTGAGCGCGGAACGCGGATCGCGGAAGTAATGAATGAACCCGTTCGCCAGGATTTGCGCCAAAGAACCTTTGATTTCGCCGTTCGCATCGCCCGGCTGGTCGAAGCTTTGCCACGCAGCGATAGCATTCGCTCCATCGCGAATCAGCTCCTCCGTGCCGGCACTTCTGTCGGCGCCAACTATCGCGCAGCGCGCCGCAGTCGCTCAAAGGCCGAATTCATCGCGAAACTCGGAATCGTCGAGGAGGAATGTGACGAGGCCATTTACTGGATCGAACTCCTCGTTGCTCTTGGCGCCCTGAAATCCGACCGCACCCAAGCCCTGCTCGACGAAGCCAATCAACTCCTCGCGATCACGATTTCCTCGATCAAAACCGCCCGAACCACTGTCCGAAAACAATGACACCCGCCGCCGCAACCTCCGAAGCAACCGCGACCTCCGCCCTTCGCGCTCCGACTTCTTCCGCCGTTCCGCGTTCCGACGTCCGCGTTCCGACTTCCTCCGAGCCCTCCCGCCTCAACGTCGTCGTCGTCGGCCACGTCGACCACGGCAAGTCCACGCTCATCGGCCGGCTGCTCTTCGACACCGACTCGATCCCGCATGGCAAGGCCGAGGCGATCCAGAAAGCCTGCGCCGCCGAGGGCATGGAGTTCGAATACGCCTTCCTCATGGATGCGCTCCTCGAGGAACAGGAGCAGAACATCACGATCGACACCACGCGCATCCCGTTCCGCACCGCGAAGCGCGACTACGCGATCATCGACGCGCCCGGGCACACCGAATTCCTCAAGAACATGGTCACTGGCGCCGCGAGCGCCTCCGCCGCGTTCCTGCTGATCGACGCGCGCGAGGGCATCCGTGAGCAATCCCGCCGCCACGCCTATCTTCTCGGCCTGCTCGGCGTGCCGAACTTCGTCGTCCTCATCAACAAGATGGACCTCGCCGGCTACTCCGAGGCGCGCTATCGCGAGATCGTCGCCGACTACACGGGTTTCCTGAAGCAGCTCGGCCTCACCGCGCGGCACTTCATTCCCATCTCCGCCAAGCACGGCGACAGCATCGCCAGCCGCTCGAAGAACATGGCGTGGTTCACCGGCCCGACGGTGGTCGAGGCGCTTGACTCCTTCGAGGACACGCAGGCGCTCGCCGCCAAGCCGCTCCGCTTCTTCGTGCAGGACGTCTACCGCTTCGACGAGCGCCGCATCATCGCCGGCCGCGTCGAGTCCGGCCGACTCCGCGTCGGCGACAAACTGGTTTTCACGCCCGGCGGCCGCACCAGCACCGTCAAATCCATC
>DASZPP010000340.1:0-3602 GCA_035549975.1 Opitutus sp. | reverse complement strand
GCCGAGATTCGTGCGGTAGGCATTGCGCAGCGCCGCAAACCGAAAGCCCTGCGGCGTCTGGCCGCGCATCAACTGGCTGCGGTCCGGGATGCTTTCCACGAATCCATCCGCCACCTTCACGATCGTGTCGTCCGCCGGGATGCAGACGTCGACCGCATCATGCGAGCGCAGGGCTTCGACGCAGTCGGTGAGTATCTGCGGGGTCACGAACGGCCGCGCCGCATCGTGGATCAGCACGAGGTCGGTGTCCGCGTCGCACGCCTGCAGCGCCGCCCAAGTCGACTCGTTGCGCGTCGCGCCGCCGGCGATGTTGCGATCACCGATCGCCGCGCGCGGGTGATCCAGCCATTCCGGCGGGAGCACCACGATGATTTGCGCAAATAACCCGGACTCGCGAAACGCCGCAACCGCGTGCTCGATCACCATCCGGCCGTTGAGCAGGCAGAACTGCTTCGGCACTTCCGCTTCGAACCGGTTGCCCGATCCCCCCGCGAGAATGATGCCGACGATCTTCTCCATCGTCTCCTCCTATCGCGCCGCCCCGACACCGTCGCCCGGTGCGAAATCAAACTCCGTATTACGGAGTTTCGACTCCGCCGCATCCGCGGCCAGCCGCGCGAGCACGGCGCGCTTGATGGCGACGCCCGCGCCTTCCGGCGGCAAATGCATGAACTCGCGCCGATAGGCCGCCCGCCGCTCGTCGCCGCGCAGATCACGGCCCGCCGCCACGTCGTCGAGAAACGCCGTGATTTCCGCCTCGGTCTGCGCCGTCGCGGCGTGGTCGCGGACGAACGCCCCGTCCTCATTCAGGCCCGGCCCGTGCGGATTGTGCAGGTAGAGCAGCGGTTTCCCCGTCGCGGCATACTCGAGGACGAACGACGAGGCGTCCGACATCATCGCCGCCGAAGCCGCGAACAACGGCAGATACGAGGCGCCGCGATCGAGGCGGATATTGCCTGCTGACTCGCAGCGCACGAGAAATCCGTCGATCTCCGCCGGCGTCAGCAGCCGGCGCTGTTTCAAGGTGTCGAAGAAAAGCGGGTGCGGTCGCAGCACGAGCGCGAGGTCGGGCCGGCGCGCGAATTCCTCCGGCAGGAATTTCCGCCACCGCAGAAAGGTCGAGTAGCCGGCACCCCACTCCGAACCATCTGGCCGGCTGTCGTAGTGCGGATTCCACGCCACGATCTTCCGTCCGTTCGCGAATCGTTCCAGCGTCTCGTCGCGGGCGGTCGCGAGTCCGCGCAGCGCGTCCATCTTCGGATGCCCGGTCACGATCACGTGCGCGTCGCCGCTGGCGCAATGCCGGGCGAACGAGGCCTTGTGTCGCGCGCTTCGCGCGAAGATCGCCCATGCGCACTGGTGCAGCGGCAGGTTGGTCAGCAAATTGATGTTCTCTGCGCCGCCACCAATCTCGAGCGCGTAAGGCACGTAGGCCAGCCGCGGGACAAGCTTCAGCAGCGCCGCCGTGGACAGCGGCGCCGGCCGCGTGATGTCATACGGCAGCTGGGTGAACAGCACGTCCGCGAAATTCTCCTCGAACTTGAATTCCGTCCACCGCGTGAACGGAACACCGCGCCCGCCCAGGAAATCGTAGATCGCCTCGCTGCCGCCCTCGACCTGGTTTGGCGGACGGTTCGGGCACGCGATGATCGTGGTGGCGAAGCGCGGATCGTCGCGAAACGCCTCCCACACGCTGCGGAGACTGGTCCACCCCTGCGGATATTGCACGAGCAACGCGACCCGCACCGGCTTCTCCGCCGGATCGACCGGCGGGAGCGGCGAATCGACTCCCGCCGCCCGACGATAACAAATCAACGCCTCGGTGAGGCAGCCGCAACGTTTGAACGCGTGTCCGAGCCGGGTGCAATCACCGCTGCCCGTCGCGGCAAGCGGCGCCACCTGTCGCAGGGTCGCCGCCGCCTCGTCGCGGCGACCTTCCTCCCGGAGGCAACGCGCCGCCGCGACCACGAGCCGCAGGTTCGGCCCGCCGCGTCGTTTCGAGAAAAACAAAATCTCCCGCGCCTCGGCCCGCTTCTCCTGCGCCAGCAGCGCCTCGCCCAGCGCCGCGGCAATTTCCAGCTCGTCCGGTGCCAGCGCCAGCGCCTGCCGCAGCACGCGCTCCGCCAGCGCCGCGTCGCGCAGCAACGCCAGTTCGCCCATCACCGCCAGCGCGCCGACCGACCGCGGATCGGCTTTCAAGGCCGCCTGCGCCAGCCGCAGCGCTTCCGGATGATGGCCGCGCTCGAACTCGTTTCGCGCAAGGACGGCCGAATCCCGTGGCGCCGGCGCCGCTGCGAGCGCCCGCTCGATCACGCCGAGCGTCCGCTCGATCATCGTCCCTTCGCGAAACAGCTTCATCGCGCGTTCCCGGCCGCGGCAGCCGGCTTCCCGCCGCAGTGCCGGATTTCCCGCCCATTCCACCAGCGTCCCGGCCAGGCCCCGCACCACCCCGCCGGGATCGCGCGCCGGATCCGGCAACAGCCGGCCGGTTTCGCCGAGTTCCTCCGGAATTCCGCTCACCGCCGTCGCGATCACCGGCAGGCCTTTCGCCATCGCCTCCATGATCGCCAGCGGCATGCCCTCGAGTCGGGACGGCAGCACGAAAATATCCGCGGCATCATACCAGTCCGCCACGTCCCAGCGATGACCGAGCAGGCGTATCTTCCGGTCGAGGCCGCGCCGCACGATCTCTCTTTCGATCGCGGACCGCTGCTCGCCATCGCCGGCCCAGACAAAGAACAGATCGTTCGCCGCCGGCATGGTTTGCAGCCGCGCGATCGCTTCGAGCTGAAGATCGAATCCCTTCACCGCCGCCAATCGCGCCGCGGTAAACACCACGATCGCCTCCTCCGGCAATCCCAGTTCGGCGCGCAGCCGCCGCCGCGTTCCCACGTTGGGTGCCGAGAAAAAACGCGCCGGCCGGCCGTAGTGGACGACTTCGCCGCGATCCGGCGCGAGGCCGAACCCCGTGCGGAGCAAACCGAGATTCTCCGCCGAGACCGCCACCACCGCGCGTGCTTGCGCGTGCTGCGTCTTCAATGTCGGAAGCTGCGTCGCAAAATTCTTCGCCAGATACGCGCCGACAAAGCCCACCACGACCACGTAGGGGATGCCCAGTGCCAGCGCCGCCTGGCGCGCAGCCAGGTTCGACACCGGGCAACAATCACTGAACACGATCAGGTCCGGACGCTCGTTCCGCAAAATCTTCTCCGCGGCGCCGCCGTCGTTCACCGTGCGGGCAAATTCACGACCGGTGTCGTAGTCCAGCCACACGTGCCGCACGCCCGCGGCGCGCTGCTCGGCTACCAGCGGACTGTTGCTCGCGCTCTGCACGCACGTCACGTGATGGCCCGCGCGCGCCAGCGCGAGGAGGACGGGATGATTGTATTGCGCCACGCCTCCGTGCTGCGGGTCGTCCGTGTAGAGCAGGATGTGTTTCGCCTCCGCTGTCGCCTGAACTTTAGGCCCGGATTCCGACGACGGGCCCGATTCGTCGCGGTCCAATACCCCATCCACAGTCGCTGGCGAATCCGGCGCGAGCCGTCGTGCCATCGCGACAGCTTCGTGCGCAAGTCCGTCGTTGCCGCCTGCGCGCGCCAGCT
>DASZPP010000339.1:0-27874 GCA_035549975.1 Opitutus sp. | reverse complement strand
GGACTACCGTGCGGCCGCGTTGGCGCTGCCGCGGACCGCGACCGGCCGCGTGCCGGACAAATATGGCGTCGGCTGGGCCGTGGCGTCGGCGCCGTTTTATGTGATCGCCGATGGCGCCGTGGCCGGCGGCGACGCGCTCGGATGGTGGAGGCTTCGGCGCGATGGCTGGAATCCCGTTTACCAGATCGGCCTGCAACTCGGACACGCGGCCCTGGCGCTGGCGGCGTTATGGCTGGCGGCGGGTGCGATCGTCGCGTGGCTGCGGGTGGATCGGGCCACCGCGTGGACGGGCGTGACGACGGTCTGGGCGGCGAGCCCGCTGCTGTATTACCAGACGGTGGATCTTTCGATGGCCCACAACGTGGCGTTTTTCGCCGTGGCGTTGCTCGCGCTGGCGCTGACCAGGGCGCGCGGGAATCCGGCGGCGGCGCGCTGGTGGTGGCTGGCCGGAGCAGGGTGGGGGCTCGCGGTTATCGCGCGGTTCGAGACGGGTGTCTTTGGCCTGTTGATCGCGGCGGCGATCTTTTCCCGTCGTCCCGCGCAGGAGCCGGCGGGCGCGGCGATGGAAAATCCCTCCGCTTCCGCCGCGGGCCGCGGGCGATTCATCGGGCCCGCGGTCCTCTGCGCAATCGGCGCGGCTCCGTTCGTCGCGGTGCAGTTGGTCGCGTGGCGAATCGTCTACGGGCGGTGGCTGGTTTTCGGTTACGGCGCCGAGGGGGAAGCGTTTCATTGGGCGAAGCCGAATTTGTGGAACTCCTGGTTTTCGCCGTGGCACGGGTTGTTCTACTGGCATCCGTTTCTGCTGGCGGGCCTCGCCGGCCTGATTGCGTGGGCCTGGCGGGCGCGCGGGGCGGCGTTGGTCCTCGCAGCGATTTTTGCGATCACGTGGTATGTCAATTCCGCGTGGTGGTGCTGGTGGTTCGCCTCGTCCTTCGGCAATCGCGCTTATGACGCGGCATTGCTGCCGCTGATGGCGGGGACGGCGTGGCTGTTTGCCAGCGCGCGAAACCGCTGGGGCCCAGTGCTGTGGGGCGCGGCGCTGACGGCGGCGGCTTGGAATTTTTACCTGGTGCTGCTCTATCGGACGGCGGCGATTCCGCACAACGCCCCGGTCACGTGGTGGCGGATGCTCGAGGCGGGATCGCTCCTCCCGGCGGCGATGCACTTCTAGTCGGGACCCGCGAACCCGGGCTGCCGGCACTATTAGCTCGCGCGGCGGCGGCTGAAAGCGCTGTTCATATTTTGGCGACAAAAAATGCGGCATCTTAAATTTTGGTTTACAAGGCGAAACGCGCCACGCTTCTTTGGCGGCGACTTTAATTGCTTCACCGCACTGTGACCCACGATACCTCACGAAAAGGGTTTCTCGCCAAAATGCTCGGCTTGGTCGCCGTCGCCGGCCTCGCGCCCCGATGGCTGGTGAGGAACACGACGGCGCGGTCGACCCGTTCGCCAGCTCCGTCACCGGTCACGATTCGTCCCGAGTCGCGCGCCGTCGCGCGGCAGGCTGATTCGCTCTAATCGCGGCCCAACGGAAGCCCCAGGCACATGTCGAAAATTTTCCCGAAATCCGCCAACCGGCTTCCGCTTCAGATCATCATCTACCTCGTGGTGCTCGGCAGCATCGTCAGCGCCGGTGCGACGTATTACATGACGCCCGCCTACACGCGGGTCGGCTATGCGCCCGTGCAGCCGGTGCCCTACAGCCACGCGCTGCACGTCGGCCAGCTCGGGCTCGACTGCCGCTACTGTCACAACAACGTCGACAAGTCCGGCTTCGCCAACCTGCCCACGTCGCAGACGTGCATGAACTGCCACAGCATGGTGAAGAAGGACAGCCCGCTCCTCGCGGTCGTCCGCCACAGCTACGAGACCGGCGAGCCGGTGCCGTGGGTGCAGATCCACCAGGTGCCCGACTTCGCCTACTTCAACCACGAGGCGCACGTGGACCGCGGCGTGAGCTGCGTGGAGTGCCACGGCAAGATCAATGAAATGCCCGTCGTCACCCACATGAAGGCGTTGAGCATGGGCTTCTGCCTCGACTGCCACCGCAACCCGGCCGGGCACCTCCGCCGTCCCGAGGACGTCTACAATCTCGATTCGCAGCCGATCGCCGTGAAGGAAGGCCCGCAGGCCGCCGCCCAATTCGTGCACGACTGGAAAATCAATCCGCCGCAGACCTGCTCGGCCTGCCATCGATGAAACGCAAGTCTTCCCATCCCGAACCTTCCCCCCGTGAGCTCACCGGCCCGCGCTACTGGCGCAGCCTCGACGAGCTCGCGGACACGCCGGGCTTTCGCGAGCGCATGCTGCGCGAATTTCCCCAGGGCGCATCGGAGCTGGACGGGGTCGATCGCCGGCAGTTCCTGAAGATCATGGCGGCGTCGTTCGCGCTCGGCGGCATCGGGCTCGCCGGCTGCCGCCGCCCGGAAAAGTACATCATGCCCTACGGCAAGTCCGTCGAGGGCGTGATCGACGGCATTCCGCAATATTACGCCACGGCGATGCCGCTGCGTAAGTCCGCCGTGCCGCTCCTCGCGGAGACGCACCAGGGCCGGCCGACGAAACTCGAGGGCAACCCGACCTACGCGCCGCACGGCGGCGGCGCCTCGCTGCTCGCCCAGGCCTCGGTGCTCGACCTTTACGATCCCGACCGCGCCATCGAGCACACGCACGACGGCCGCAAGCTCGCGGTGGCCGACGTCAACGACCTCCTCGCGAAGATCGGTACCGACCACGCCGCGAACGGCGGCGCCGGGCTGGCGTTCCTCGCGGACGAGTCGAGCTCGCCCACGCGCGCGCGGCTCGTGACGATGCTGCAGCAGAAATTCCCGCGCGCGATCTGGGCGGAATACGAGCCACTCGCGGACGAGCCGCCGCTCGAGGCGGCGCGCGCGGCCTTCGGCCAGGCCGTCAAGCCGCGCTATCGTTTCGCGAAGGCGAAGCGCATCGTCGCGCTCGATTCCGATTTCCTCGGCACCGACGCCGGCCACCTCTACTACGCCCGCGAATTCGCGAAGGGCCGTCGCGTGCACTCGAAGGAGCAGGCGGAGGAGATGAACCGGCTCTACGTCGCCGAGAGCGGCTACACGCTCACTGGCAGCATGGCGGATCACCGCCTGCGGCTCGCGAGCAGCCACATCGTCGCGCTCGCCGCGGCGCTGGCGGTCAAGATCACCGGCAACAATGCTTTTGCCCCGCTCGCGCGGGGCCTCGACCTGAAGCCCGAATGGGTGGACGAGTGCGCCGCCGACCTCCTCGCCCACAAGGGCGCGAGCCTCGTCGTCGCCGGCGTGCACCAGCCGGCCGTGGTCCACGCCATCGCCTACGCGATCAACGCCGCGCTCGGTGCGATCGGCGCGACCGTGGATTTCGTGACGATCGACGCGCCGACGGCCTCGACGATTTCCGGCCTGGCGACGGCGATCAAGGCCGGCTCGGTCAACACGCTCGTCATTCTCGGCGGCAATCCCGCCTACAACGCGCCCGCCGACCTCGACTGGACGGCGCTGCAGCAGTCGGTCGCGAACGTCGTCCGCCTCGGTTATCACGTCGACGAAACCGACGCCGCCTCGCCGAAAGCCGCGCACCTCGCCGCCGCCCATTACCTCGAATCGTGGGGCGATGCCCGCACGGCCGAGGGCACGATCGTGGCGGTGCAGCCGATGATTTTGCCGCTGTTCGGCGGCCTGACCCAGATCGAGGTGCTGGCGCGGATCGCGGGCGTCGCGAACCCGGATCCCTACGCGCTCGTTTACGAGACCATCACGGCGACGACGAGCGGTGACCCGGAGAAGTTTTTCCAGAAATTCCTGCACGACGGCGTGCTCGAGAACACGGCGTTTGCGATCGCCGCGGTGACGTTCAATGCCGGCGGCGTGGCCCGACTGCTCGCCAACGCGCCCAAGCTCGAGGCGCTTTCGAAGTCGAACCTCGAGGTCCGGTTCATCGGCGACTACACGATGGACGACGGCCGCTTCATCAACAACGGCTGGCTGCAGGAATGCCCGGATCCGATCTCCCGCTTGATGTGGGACAACGCCATCCTCATCAGCCCGCGGCTCGCGCGCGAGATCGGCGCCTACCCGCACGGCTCGCCGGTGCAGGTCGCCCGCGTCGAGAGCACCGACGATTCGATCGGGCGCGACAACGCCTTCGTCGCGGAGATCACGATCGGCGGCAAAAAGCTGCGCGCGCCGCTGCACATCCAGCCCGGTCTTTCCAATTACACGATCGTTCTCCCGCTCGGCTATGGACGGCGCAACACCGGCCGCGTCGGCACGGGCGCCGGGTTTGACGCCTATCCGCTGCGCACGACGAAGGCGATGTCCTTCGTCGGCGGCGCCAGCATCGCGCTCACCGGCGAAAAGAAATTGCTGGCCGACGCGCAGGCCCACTGGTCGATGGAGGGCCGCGGCCTCGTCCGCGAGGCCAACACCGACGAGTTCATCGAGAATCCCGCGTATGTGAAGGAAGTCGGCATGGAGTCCGAGACTCCGCCGGTGCTGGGCCCGGTGGGCGAGGCGATGACCCCGCAGGAGCGCGCCACCCGGATTCCCCGCGGCAATTCGCTTTACGTCACGCCGAGCGCCGACGCGGGGACCGGTTTCAGGGGCCCGCACCAGTGGGGCATGTCGATCGACCTCAACACCTGCATCGGGTGCAACGCGTGCGTCGTCGCCTGCCAGGCGGAAAACAACGTCCCGATCGTCGGCCGCGAGCAGGCGATCCGCGGGCGCGAGATGCACTGGATCCGGCTCGACCGCTATTATTCCGACGGGCTCATCGCGCCGGGACTGTTCGGCGGCGACCTGAATCACACCATCCCCGGCGATTCGGACGACCCGATGTTTTCGCCGCAGGTCTCGATGCAGCCGGTCACCTGCCAGCAGTGCGAGCTGGCGCCGTGCGAGATGGTCTGCCCGGTCAATGCGACGGTGCACGACGACGAAGGCCTCAACGCGATGGTCTACAACCGCTGCATCGGCACGCGGTATTGCGCGAACAATTGTCCCTACAAGGTCCGCCGTTTCAATTTCTTCGACTGGAACCAGCGCGAGATCGGCGAATTTTACCTCGGCCCGCTCGGCCCGCAGGGCATGCCGGAGCTGGTGCAGATGGTGAAGAACCCCGAGGTCACGGTGCGCATGCGCGGCGTGATGGAAAAGTGCACCTTCTGCGTGCAGCGCATCACCAACGGCGAAATCCGCTACCGCGCCGAGCAGAGCCAGGCCGGCCACCCCGAGAACATCGTGGTGCCGGACGGCACGATTCGCACGGCATGCCAGCAGGTCTGCCCGGTCGGGGCGATCGTGTTCGGCAACATCATGGACCCGGAGAGCGAAGTTTCGAAGTTGAAGGCGCTCCCGCAGGACTACCAGCTCCTCGGCTACCTCAACACCCGCCCGCGTCTCACCTACCTCGGCAAGCTGCGCAACCCGAACCCGCGCATGCCGGATTACACCGCGATGCCGCTCAGCCGCATCGAACGCGAACGGAAAAACGTTCCGCCCGGTTTCGAGGAGCATCCCGAAAAGAAGGGTGGGGAAAAAGCCGAGGGCGGCCACGCCGCGTTCCAAGCGATGAAATCTCTGGGAGGGCTTAGCTAATGGCTCACGCCGAACACGCCGCCGTCGTCGGGGCTCCGATCCTCCGCGAGGTCAAGCCGGCCAATCTGCCGCGCCGCCCGCTCGTCCTGAACAACCGCAGCTTCGCGTGGATCACCGACAAGATCTGCGGCATCGTCGAGGACAAGACGCCGACCTGGTGGTGGTATTGCTTCGCGGTCGCCTGTTGCGTGGCCTCGTTCACGGTGGCCGGAATCATCTATCTGGTCGCGACCGGCGTCGGCGTCTGGGGGCACCGCAACCCGGTGAACTGGGGCTGGCCGATCGTGAACTTCGTCTTCTGGATCGGCATCGGCCACGCCGGCACCCTGATCTCGGCCATTCTCTGCCTGCTGCGCCAGAAATGGCGCACGTCGATCAACCGTGCCGCCGAGGCGATGACGATCTTCGCGGTCGTGTGCGCGGGCATCTTCCCGGTCTTCCACGTCGGCCGCGTCTGGTATGCGTGGTTCCTGGCGCCGATTCCGAACTACAACGAAATCTGGCAGAACTTCCGCTCGCCGCTCGAGTGGGACGTGTTCGCCGTCTCGACCTATGGCACGGTCTCGGTGCTGTTCTGGTACACCGGCATGATCCCCGACCTCGCGATCATGCGTGACCGGTTCGAGGCCGCCGGCAAGAAAGTGCGCTCCTTCCTCTACGGCATATTCGCGATGGGCTGGCGCGGCTCGAACCGCCACTGGAGCAACTACGAGATGGCCTACCTCATCCTGGCCGGCGTCGCCACGCCGCTCGTGCTCTCGGTGCACACGATCGTTTCGTTCGACTTCGCCGTCTCGCTGATCCCCGGCTGGCACACGACGATCTTCCCGCCGTATTTCGTCGCCGGCGCCATCTTCTCGGGCTTCGGCATGGTGCTCACCCTCATGCTGCCGCTGCGGGCGATCTACCACCTCGAGGACCTGATCACGCAGTACCACATCGACTGCATGTGCAAGATCACCCTCGCGACGGGTTCGATGGTGGGCTACTCCTACATGATGGAGTTCTTCATCGCGTGGTATGGCGCGAACCCCTTTGAAGGCTTCGCGTTCATCAACCGCGCGTTCGGGCCCTACGCCTGGGTCTACATCATCGGCGTGTCCTGCAACGTCATCATCCCGCAGCTCTTCTGGTTCCGCAAGGTCCGCGAGAACACGACGCTGGTCTGGATCCTCTCGCTGTTCGTGAACTGCGGCATGTGGATGGAGCGCATGTTCATCATCTGCGTGTCGCTCTCCCGCGACTTCCTGCCGTCGAGCTGGGGCTACATGAGCCCGAGCATCGTCGACATCTTCACCTTCTTCGGCACCTTCGGCATTTTCTCGGTCCTGTTCCTCCTGTTCATCCGCTTCCTGCCATTGATGCCGATGGCGGAACTGAAGGCCGTCACGCCGCAGGCGGACGTTCACGGCCACCACGGCACCGATTTCACCGGCCTCGGCGATCCGGTCACGCAGGAACCGATCCCGCCCGCCAAGACGCCGGCCGTTCAATGACCATGGCTGCTCCCGCTTACGGCCTCGTGGCCACCTTTGAAACGCCCGCCGCGGTTTACCACGCCGCGGAGCAGGTGCGCGACGCCGGCTACAAGAACTGGGACGTCATCGCGCCGTGCCCGCTGCACGGGCTCGACAAGGCCATGGGCCTGCGCCGCTCGATCGTCCCGCGCATCTCGCTCGCCGGCGGCATCACCGGCTTCTGCACCGGCATGACGCTGATCTGGTTCGCCGACGCCTACACCTATCCGATCGTGGTCGGCGGCAAGCCGCTGTTCAGCCCGCTGTTCGCGTTTCCGGTGTCCTACGAGCTGACGATCCTGTTCACGGCCTTTGCGACGCTGATCGGCATGTTCGTGGTGAACCGCCTGCCGATGCATTACCATCCGGTCCTGAAATACCCGAAGATCAAGCGCGGGCTGGACGATCTCTTCCTCATCGTGATCGAGGCGCGCGACCCGCGCTTTCATCCCGAAAACACGCGCGCGCTGCTCGAAAAGATCGGCGGCACGGACATCACCGAGCTGGAGCCCTGAGCCATGCGCAACGTCTATCTCGTCACCGCATTCCTCGTGGTCCTCGCCGTCTCGGTGCTCGGATTTCGCGGCACGTCGTTTACCTCCCCGCCGATGGACGTTTTTCCCGAGTGGCTGTTTCCCGGGATGAAGCGCCAGCCGAAGTACAAGCCGCAGGGCGAAAGTCATTTCTTCGCCGACGGCCGGGTCGATCGTCCGATTCCGGCGCACACCGTCTCGCGCGCGCCGCTCCGCAGCGACGACGCGCTCTACGAGGGCAAGAATCCCGACGGGTCATGGGTTCGCGGATTTCCGTCCGCGATCGTCGTCGACGAAAAGCTGATGGCGCGCGGCCACGACCGCTTCATGATCTACTGCCGGCCCTGCCACGGCTCGGTCGGCGACGGCAACGGCATCACGAAGCAATACGGGATGGGCGCGACGCCCACCTACCACGATGACCGCCTCCGCAACATGGCGGAAGGTGAAATTTTCAACACGATCACGCACGGCAAGGGCAACATGTTCCCCTATGCCGACAAGCTCACGCCGCACGACCGCTGGGCCGTGATCCTCTACGTCCGTGCGCTGCAGCGCGCGCAAACCGGCACGTCCGCCGACGTCGCCGACGCCACCGCGCGCAAAACCCTCGGCCTGCAATGAGCACTCTCGCCGCCTCCGCCTCCGACGGGCACTCCGCCCCTTCGTCCACCGCGGCGCCTGCCGTTCCGGACGCCTCGAAACCGCTGTATATCGGGCTCGCCGGCATCGCCCTGACGGTCATCGGCATCTTCTTCTCGGGCGCGCAGCACGTCGCCTTCGCCTGGCTGGTCGGAGTCGTCTACTGGACCGCGATCGCCATCGGCTTCCTGATGATGGCGATGATCAATCACATCTTCGACGCGTCGTGGGACACGGTCCTGCGCCGGCAGGTCGAGCACGCCCTCGCCGCGTTCAAGTGGCTGGCGCTGATGTTCGTCCCGTTGGTCGTCGCTTCGATGCTGCCCGGGCATCGCGACATCATCTGGCCGTGGATGAATCCCGCTCACGTGCTTCCTTATGGCGCGCCGACCGTCGGCCAGGACGTGCTCTATGCGAAGAAGTCCGGCTTCCTCAACGTGAAGTCCTTCATCGTCACGACCGTGATCTTCTACGGCCTGTGGATCTGGCTGTCCGCGCGCCTGCGGAAGGCGTCGTTCACGCAGGACCAGGACGCCGATCCGAAATGGACCCGCATGAACCGCCGGACCGCCGGCTTCGGCATTCCGCTGACGGGGCTCGCGCTCACCGCGGCGGCGATCTTCTGGGTGAAGAGCATCGAATACCACTGGTTCTCGACGATGTACGGCGTGTGGTATTTCGCGAACTGCTATCGCGGTGCGCTCTCGTGCTGCGTGCTCATCATGCTGTGGCTCTACCACCGGGGTGACTACAAGGGCATTCTCAACACGAATCATTTCCACAGCATCGGCCAGGTGATGCTCGCGCTGACGATCTTCTGGGCCTACGTGTCCTTCGCCCAATACTTCCTGATCTGGAACGCGAACATCCCCGAGGAAACCTTCTGGTACAACATCCGCGAGATGAACGCCGACGGGTCGCCCAACCAGTGGAAATACGTCGGCATCGTGGTCCTCGTCTTCTGCCACTTCTTCATTCCGTTCTGCGCGCTGCTGTCCTACCGCTACAAGGTCACCCACCGCACCATCCGCCGGATCGCGGTCTGGATCCTCGCCACGATCCTCGTGGACATGTGCTACAACGTGCTCCCCGGCCTGAAACTGCCCGACGGGAACCCGCAGCCCTTCCTCTCGTTTCACCTGATCTGGGTGATCACGTCCGTGATCGGCATCGGCGGGATCTGCGTCTGGTCGTACCTGCGAAGCTTCCCCACGGCCAAACTGATCCCGATCCATGATCCGCGGATCGAAGAGAGCCTGACCCACCATGACTGACGTGCCCGCCCAGTCTCCCGCGCCCCGCGCGCCGCTCGTGACGATCCTCGCGGTGTTCGTCCTGTTCCTGTTCTTCGTGATCGCGGTCTGGCTCGTCTACCTGCCGCGCGACACGGGTCCGTTCCCCGACGACGGCATCCACACTGCCGCGCAACGGAAGCAAAATCTCGCCGAGCTCCGCGCGAAGCACGCCGCGCAGCTCGCGACCTACGGCTGGGTCGACCAAAAGGCCGGGGTGGTCCAACTCCCGATCGAGCGCGCGATGGAGCTCACGATCCAGAAATACGCGAAGAAGCAATGACCGCCGCTCCGTCCCACGCCTCCCAAGCCGATGTCAGCGAGATCGACGCCGTCGCCCGCTGGCCGCTCGTGCTCCTGCTCGCCTCCGCCCTGGTCTGGCTGCTGATCACCGGCACGCTGGCGCTCGTCCAGTATGTCCAGCTCCTTTTCCCCGGCTTCCTCGCCGAATGCCCGGCGCTCAGCTATGGCCGCGTGGACATGCTGCTGCAGAGCACGCTGGTCTACGGCTGGATTGCCAACGCCGGCTTCGCCGTCGGTCTCTGGATTCTCAGCCGCCTCGCCGGCGCGCCGCTCCGGTCGCTGAACTGGGCCGTCGCCGGCTGGTTCTTCTGGAATCTCACCGTCTCGATCGGCTTGATCTGCGTCCTCTTTGGCGAGGGCACGTCGGTGCCGTGGATGCATTTCCCGCGGTTCCTTTATCCGGCGATGGTCGTGGCCTTCGGCGCGATTTCCGTGCCCGGCGTGCTGGCGTGGACCGGCCGCACGCAGCGGCCGGTGTTCGCCGCCCAAGGCTACGCAGTCGCCGCGCTCTTCCTCTTCGTCTGGCTGTTTTCCGCCGCGCAGGTGATGCTCTTCTGGGCGCCCGCCCGCGGCGTGGTCCAGGCCGTCATCGGCGAATGGTTCGTGCAGGGCGCGTGGAGCCTGTGGGTCGCGCCGCTCGCGCTCGCCGCCGCCTACTATCTCGTGCCGAAAATCACCGGCCGCGTGCTCTCGGGCTACAACTTCGCCTCACTCGGGTTCTGGACGCTCGTCGTCGTCGGTCCCTGGACCGGTGGCCGCCATCTCGCCGGCGGACCGGTGCCGGCGTGGATTCCGAGCGTGGCCATCGTGGCGGCGGTTCTGCTCGCCTTCCACTACATCGTGGTCGCGCTCAATCTCCACGGCGCGTTCAGCCGCGGCAGCACGGCGCTCAAGTTTGTCGCCTACGGCGTCGCGGCCTATCTCCTCGGCGGATTTGTCGATGCGGCGACCGCGCTCCGCGACATCGCGCAGGCCACACAACTGACCTGGTTCACCCAGGCGCAGGGCCAGCTCGCGCTGCTCGGCGCGTTTTCGATGACGATTTTCGGCGCGATTTATTTTCTGGTCCCGCGCCTGACGAACAAGCCCTGGCCCTCGACGCCGCTGATCCGCGCGCACTTCGCCGCGGCGTTCATCGGCACGACCGGCATCGTGCTCGCCTTCGCCGTCGCCGGCTTCGTCCAGGGCCATGACCTGGCGAACGCCTCCGTTTCCTTCGCCGACATCGCCGCACACACGCATGTGTGGATTGAAATCGCGGCGGCCTCCCAGGCCGTGCTGCTCGTCGGCAACGCCCTGCTTGCCCTTCATTTCGCCAGCCTGCTCGTGATCCGGCCGGCGGCGACGGCGGCCAGCCTGCTGCGTCCCGCTCCCGCGATGGAGGCATCCGCCATATGAGAAACGGTTTTCTGTTCTTCATCGGCCTGTTCGCCGCGCTCACGCTTTCTTGGGCGGGCGTCGCGCTCTGGCCCAACTGGCAGCTCGGGCTGCTGAAACCGTTCTACGACCAGAACGACGAGAAGGCCTACCCGCAGCGCACGCCCGGGATCGCGGCCGAGGGCCGCATGGTTTACGACGACCTCGGCTGCGCCGCCTGCCACACCCAGCAGGTCCGCCGTCCCGATCTCGGCTCGGACAAGGCCCGCGGTTGGGGTGATCGCCAGAGCGTGGCGCGCGACTACATCTACGACACCCATGTGGAGCTTGGCGCGATCCGCGTCGGGCCCGATCTCGCAAATCTCGGCGCGCGGAAACCGGCCTACGACCGCGACGACCTCTACAAGCTGCTTTACGCCGGCGTCGGCGCGATGCCGTCCTACAAATTTCTTTTCGAGCAGCGCGTCATCTCGTCCAACCGGCAACCCGCGGATGATGCGATCACCCTCTATGGCCCGCTCGCGCCGCCGCCCGGCACGGAGATCGTGCCGACGCACCGCGCCCGCCGGCTGGTGGAATATCTGCTGAGCCTGAGCCAGTCCTACGAATATCCCGAGGCGACGCCGGTCGAGCCCGCCGCCCAAGGCAAGGAGGGCGAAAAGAAATGAGCGACGAGCCTCTCGATCCCCGCGTGGAGCAACCCGGCGCCTCCGACGACAGCCTGGTGTCGGCGCACGAGGAGACGCTGCACCACAAGTCCGGCGGCGACGCCCATTACAAGATGCTGCCGCTCGTGCTGCTGTTCGTGTTCAGCGGCCTGATCTTTTTCGGCGGCACCTACCTGAACCGTTTTGCCGGGCACTATCACCCGGAGATTTTCAACGAATACGCCCAGCCCACGAACGCCGCCGCCGCGCCGGTCAAGGTCGATCCAGTCGTTCTCGGCAAGAAGAGCTTCGAGCAGGTCTGCATCACCTGCCACCAGGCGACCGGCCTCGGCGTCCCCGGCGTTTACCCGCCGCTCGCCGGCTCGGAGTGGGTGCTCGGCACGCCGGATCGCGTGATCCGCATCGTTCTCTATGGCCTCAAGGGCCCGGTGACCGTGAAGGGCAACACCTTCGGCGCCGCCGCCATGCCGGTGATCGGCAAGGTCACCGGTTCCGGCTACAACTGGAGCGACGAGCGGATCGCCGCGGTGTTGACCTACGTTCGCCAGGAATGGGGCAACAAGGCCTCGCCGATCACGCCCGAGCAGGTCGCGGCCATTCACGAGAAGGAAGGCGACCGCAAGGAGTGGTCCGCCGAGGAGCTCGAGAAGATCCAGTAGCGGGTGGCGCCTTTGTAGGGCGGGGTCTCCGACCCCGCCTTTTTTTTGGCCTGTTCACGGCGGGGTCGGGAGACCCCGCCCTGCATGGCGCTCGCACAATTGCTTTACGCCGCCTGCTCGTTCATGCTCGGCGCGTGATCGCGTCCGTCGCCTTTCGCAATTTCAAGGCCCTGCGCGACGCGAGTCTCAAACTCGCGCCTTTCAATCTCGTCCTCGGCCCCGCCGGCAGCGGCAAGACCAGCCTGATCGAGGCGCTGCTGCGCCTCCGCACCGTTGCCGCCGCCGGCGCGGCGCGGGAAAATCAACCGGCCGGCGCGCGGGCGCCCGAAGTCGGTTTTCATTTCATGCCGCCGCACGAGGGAATCGCGGTGCGGCTGACCGGCCACGCGCTGCGGGTGGAACCCGCCCACGCGCCGGACTGGCCCGTTTTGCGCGAGGCGATTGCGCGGATTCGCGGCTTTGAATTCGACGCCGACGCGATGGCGTCGCCGTCACCGGTCGCCTCCGGGGGCGAGCTTGCGCCGGACGGGGCGAACCTCGCTGCCGTTCTCGCCTGCCTGCGCGAACGGGCGCCGGCGGAATTCGAGACTTTGGCGGCGGAAATGCGGCGGATTTTTCCCGAATACCGCGGGCTCGGGCTACGCACGGACGCCGGCGGGAAAGTGACGCTGGCCCTGGCGCTCCAGGCGGAGGAAACGGAGATTCCGGGCGAGGATCTTTCCCAAGGCACGTTGCACGTTCTCGCGGTGCTCACGCTCGCGTTTGCACCTGCGCCGCCGAGCGTCATTTGCCTCGAGGAAGCGGACCGGGGCGTGCACCCACGGATGCTGCGCGAGATTCGTGATGCGCTCTACCGCTTGAGTCATCCGGCGGCCTTCGGGCTCAAGCGCGCGCCGGCGCAGGTGATCGCGACAACCCACTCGCCGTATCTGCTCGATCTTTTCCGCGAGCATCCGGAAGAGGTTGTGCTCACGCAGAAGCTCGGCGTCGCGGCGCGCTTCGAGCGGCTGGCCGATCGGGCCGACCTGGCGTCGCTGTTGCAGGAAAGCTCGCTCGGCGACCTGTGGTTCAGCGGGATTCTCGGCGGCGTGCCGCAGGAGGAAGCCGGTCGCGAATGAACGCGAATCCGCGCGAATCCAGACGAGCGGGGCTGGATCGGATTCGCGACTGTTCGTCTCCCTTGGGGTTTCCCGGTCGATGAAGGTTGCGATCCTGAGTGAATCGCCGGCGGACGAAGCGGCGTTGCGCGTGCTGGTGGAGGCGGTGTTGCGCGAACCGATCGTGCATGTGCAGGCGGGGCTTCGCGCCCGGGGCTGGCCGAATGTGCTGCAACTCCTGCCGGCGGTGATTCGCCACCTGCACTTCAACACGGATGCGGACGGGCTGGTCGTGGTGGTTGATTGCGACGATTCGATCGTGCACACGGCCGCGCACGAGGCGCCGAATTATTTCCATCCGCTGTGCCGGTTGTGCCGCCTGCGCGCGGTCTTCCGCCAGACCGTGAAACGCCTGCCGCCGGCGCGCGGCCGGACGCGCCTGCTCCGCGGTGTCGGCGTGCCGGTGCCGGCGATCGAAGCGTGGTATCTATGCGGTCGCGCGCCCGCTGTGACCGAGGCGGCGTGGATCGCCGGCCAGGCGGACGGCCGCGCGCCCTACACGCGGAGCGAGCTGAAGTGGCGGGTTTACGGGACGGACCGTCCCGGCCTGGCATTCGAAACCCGGCGCGCCATCGAGGAGGTGTTGCGCCTCGGCGGGGACACCCGCCGCCTGGAGGCGGACTTCCCCGGCGGTTTCGGAGTCTTGGCCGCCGACCTGCGTGGCTGGGCGGTTAGAGCCTAGTTGCACGTCCTGCCCTTGAACTTACTCCAAACTTGATGAACGCACCACCGGACCAGGCTTGCCGTGTCGCGGGCACCGGTCTTCCGCATCGCCGTGCGAGGAGGTATCAAGCGGTACTCCTGCATGCGTTTCGATCATGGCCCTCGTGGCGTGGCCGGCGGCGGTTCCGGCGTCTGATCGTCGATGAGGAAAAGCTTTGAAATCGCGCGAAATCGCGCGCCAGTTGTCTTTTGCGCTCATGGCCACCCCGATGATTCGACGGCGCTCAAACCTCCCTTACTTGCTCGAGGTTGTCGCGGTGGCGATCGCGCGGGTGCTCTATCGCGTCCGGTCCGGGGGCGCGGAAAACATCCCGGCGACAGGCGGGGTTTTGCTGATCGCGAATCACCTGTCGTATGTCGACGTCGTCGTGCTGCAGCTCGCGTGCCCGCGGCCGATTCGGTTCGTCGGATTCCAGGGGTTGGGACGAAACTGGTTCTTCGACCTGGTCCTGCGCTGGAGCGGCACGATCCTGATCACGGCGGGAAATCCGATCGAGGGGATGAAGGCGGCGGTGCGAACCCTGCGGGCGGGTGAGCTGGTGTGCGTTTTTCCCGAGGGGCACATCTCGCGCACGGGGCAGTTGATGCGGATCATGCGCGGCTTCGAGGTGATGGCGCGGCATGCGAACGTGCCGGTGGTGCCGGCGGCGATCGACGGATTGTGGGGCTCGGTGTTTTCGTTTGCCGGCAACAAATACCTCTGGAAATCACCGCGGCTGATGCCGACGGCGGTGTTCGTCGCCTTCGGCGCGCCCGCCGCGCCGGCGGAGGCGACGGTGGCCTGGGCGCGAAAGGCGCTGCTGGACCTGGGGGCGGCGGCGTTCGAGGAACGGCCGGCCCTCCGACGCCACGTGGCGCGCGAAATCGTGCGGGCGCTGGCGCGGCGGCCGTGGCGCGTCGAGGTGATCGATCGCACGGCGGAGCGAAAGACGCTGACCTCGGCGCAGCTGCTCGGCGTCGCGGCGGTGCTGGCGAAACGGTTCAAGCTCACGATTCCGGAAAAACGCGTCGGCATCGTACTGCCGCCGGGGATCGGCGCGTTCATCGCGAACCTCGCGGTGATGTGCGCCGGGAAAATTCCGGTGAACCTGAATTTCACGGCCGGCCGCGGCCCGATCGAGGCGTCGTTGAAATTGGGCGGGGTGGAGACGGTGATCTCGGCCGAAGCGATGCGGGCGAAGGTGCCGGGTTTTCCCTGGCCGGAGAAAACGCTCGATCTCGTCGGTGAAATCAAGGCGGCCGGCGGTAAGCGCGCGGTGCTGCCATGGCTGCTGGCGGCGTGGCTGCTGCCGAACCAATGGTTCGCGACCGCGCTCGGGCTGCCGCGGCGCGGCGACCGCGAGGAGGCGGCGCTGCTGTTCACGAGCGGGAGCGCGGGCGAGCCGAAGGGCGTGCCGCTGACCCACCGCAACATCCTCGCGAACTGCGCGCAGATCTCGTCGCTTTCGATCCTGCCGCGCACCTGCACGCTGCTCGGCTGCCTGCCGCTGTTTCACAGCTTCGGGTTCACCGTGACGCTGTGGTATGCGATGCTGCGCGGCAGCCGCGTCGTGACGATTCCGAGCCCGCTCGACACGCGCAAGATGATCGACGCGATTCGCGACGACAAAGTCACGGTGCTGGTGGCGGCGCCGACCTTCGTGCGGCCGCTGCTCAAGAAGGCGACGTCGCGCGAGCTGCGTTCGCTCAATCTGGTCGTGACCGGCGCGGAGAAACTGCAGAACGACCTTTACGACGATTTCCTCGCGACGTTTCACATCGAGATTCTCCAGGGCTACGGGCTGACGGAGACCGCGCCGGTGACGAACGTGAACCAGCCGCATCCGCCGGTGGTCACGGAAACGGGCGAGCCGCAGATCGGCAAGAAACCGGGCTCGGTCGGCCGCCTCCTGCCGGGCCTGAGCGCGCGGATCGTCGATCCGGACTCGGGCGCGGAGCGGGCGATGACCGAGACGGGCGTGGTGTGTTTTCGCGGGCCGAACGTTTTTCCGGGTTACCTGAAGGACGCGGACAAGACGCGCACGGCGCTGCGCGACGGCTGGTTCGTGACGGGCGACCTCGGGCGGTTCGACGAAGATGGCTTTCTGTACATCGAGGGCCGGCTGTCGCGGTTTTCCAAGATCGGCGGCGAGATGGTGCCGCACGGCACGATCGAGGAGCAAACGATCGCGGCCTTCGCGCTCGACCAATCGGATGGGCCGCCCGTCGCCGTGGTGGGCGTGCCCGATCCGGTGAAGGGCGAAGCGCTGGTGCTGGTGACCTCGCAGGCGACGACATCGGAGGAGTTGCGCGCCAGGCTGCTCGCCGCCGGGCTGCCGAATTTGTGGGTGCCGAAGCTCGTGTGCCGCGTGGAAAAAGTGCCGGTGCTCGGCACGGGAAAGACGGATTATCGCAGCGTGCGCGCGCTGGCGATCGAGCGCGTGAAGGAGACGGTGGTGGCGTGATGGGATCGCCGCGGTCGTGGATGGCGTGCGTCGAACGCCGCCGCGGTGACCTGCGAAAAATCAGTCGCGTCGTGATCGACGCTGGGATTGATTGGCCGGTCATGAAGTCATTTGTGGCCGCGACCAACGAATTGAAGCGCCGCCTCGGCGCGCGGGTCGTCTCGACCGACGAGGCGGTGCGCTATGCGGCGTCGTTCGACAGCAGCAAGATTTCGTTCATGCCGGCGGCGGTGATCAAACCGCGTCGCCCCGGGCAGGTCGGCGTCGCGCTCGAGCTGGCCAACAAACATCGCGTGCCGGTGACGGTGCGCGGGCGCGGCACGACGTTGATGGGCTCGGCGGCGCCGATGTGCGGCGGATGGGTGATCGACATGCTCGCGCTGAACCGGATCAGCATCGACGCCATCGCGGGCATGGCGCACGTGCAGGCGGGCGCGAAAGTCGGCGACATCCAGCGCGCGGCGGCGGAGGAAGGTTGGTTTTACCCGCCCGATCCGTCGTCGAAGGAGTACTGCACGATCGGCGGCAACATCGCCTGCAACGCGGGGGGGATGCACGGCGGGAAATACGGCGTGACGCGGGATTTCGTGGTGGCCCTGAGCGGATTCCTGCCGACGGGCGAATATGTGGAGTGGGGGACGGCGACGAAGAAATTTTCGGCGGGATTTAATCTGCGGGACCTGTGGGTCGGGAGCGAAGGCATGCTCGGGGCCGTGACCGGGGCGGTATTGAAACTGATTCCGCAGCCCGAGGCGCGGTGGACGCTGCTGACCGCGTTTCGCGATGAGGCCGCGGCGATCGAGGCGGCGTTGTCGCTGTTCGCGGCGCGGGTGCAGCCGGCGATCTGCGAGTTTCTCGATCGCGAAAGCGTGCTGTGCGCGGAGCGTGCGATGCAGACGACGATTTTCCCGCGGCGGGCGGGCGGGCGTCGGCAAGCGACGCCCCTGCAGGGGGAGACCACTCCGTTGATCTTGCTGGAGTTTGCCGGCAGCGCGGCGGAGGTGCGCGAGCAAAAGGCGGTGGCGCTGGCGTGGGCGCGCGGGCATGCCGCGGCGCATCGGGCGGCGCGCAATCGCGAGGAAGCCGAACAACTGTGGGCGGTGCGGCGGAAGTGTTCGGGCGCGATGTTCGAGCTCGGCGACACGAAGCTGAACGAGGACGTCGTCGTGCCGATGAAGCGCTACCGGCAGTTCATGCGGTTTCTCGCGGGATTGAAGCGATCAGCGCGGCTGCCGATTCCGACCTTCGGGCACCTGGCGGATGGAAACCTGCATGTGAACATCATGTTTCACCGCGAAGATCGCGAGGAAGCGCGGCGCGCGGAGGCCGCGCTGGACCGGCTGATGCACACGGTGGTGAAGCTCGGCGGCGCGATTTCAGGCGAGCACGGGATCGGGCTGGCGAAGACGCCGTTCCTGCGACTGCAGCACCGGCCGGCCGAGGTGAAGGCGATGAAGGCGGTGAAGCGCGCGCTCGATCCGCGCGGCATTTTGAATCCGGGAAAGATGTTCGAGCCGGTGCGCATCTGGAAATTTCCGCGGCTGGCGGTGCACCTGCCGTGGGACCACAAGTGAGCGCGACTGGCTGAGCGCGATGCGCGGAGCCCGCCGGAAGGGCGGGCTGAAGGCCCGCCCCACTTGGAGTTACGCGTGGCGGGGAGCGGCGGCGGAGGCGCTGGTCAGGCCGAAGATCACGACGATGGCGCCGGTGATGACGCAATTCCAGCTTTGGGCCATCGATCCCTTCAGGACGAAGGGCGAGATGATCACCCAGATGCCCAGCAGGGCATTGAGCCAGCTCGGAACGCCGGCGCGGCTGCGGCCGCTGAGGCGGATCGTGGCGAGGATGAAAATCGCCGCGCCGCAGAGGACGTTGTTCCACATCACGCCGGCGGTCGTGGAGCCGATGGCCCAGGCCGAGATGAAAAGCCACGCGCCGAGAATGAGGTTGATCACGCTCGAGGTGGTCAGGGTGGCTTGGTGACCATTGGGACTCATGGGCGGATTGGGACTGTTCATGATGAATGATTCCTCCTGGTTGGCGGGGATGGCCGCATCCCGCTGGGAGTTCCAGTCGCGGTGCAGGCATCACAATAAAGCTACGCGCCGTGGCGCGGTCCACCAGTCGGCCAAGGCCGCAAGCTGCGCCCGGAACCCGCTCGATGTCACGTAGGGAAAACGCGCACGCGGGACTAGGCGGCGTTGCGGGGTTCCGCGGACAATTCGGCGCGGCTGTCGGCGCGGACCTGGCCGAGAATCGGCGGGCGCGGGCCGCGGCCGCTGATGTTGTTGCCGTCGGTGGCGTGCAGGCCCCAGAAAGTGAGCGAGGAAATGATCGTGATCGAGCCCATCGTGAGGAAGGCCTTGTGGAGCGCAGGCACGGCCTGGGCGGGGTCGCTCTGGTTCACGTGGCCGAGGAACCATCCGGCGAGCAGCGAACCGGTGGCGACGCCGAAGCTGAGCGCGAGCTGCTGGCCCGTGCTGGCGATGCTGCTGGCCTTGCTCGCTTCGTGATCGTCGATGTCGGCATAGACGAGGGAATTGATCGACGTGAACTGAAGCGAGGCGAAGAATCCTTGGGTGAAGCTCAGGCCGACGATGGCCCAGACCGGGACGCCCGGCGAGATGCGCGAGAACATCATCATCGTGCAACCGAGGAGCACGGTGTTGCCGATCAAGACCGTGCGGTGGCCGAAACGCTGCAGCACCGGCCGCGAAATGATTTTCATGCCCATCGCGGCCAGCGCCTGCGGCATCGTCAGCAAGCCGGCCTGCCAGGCCGGGTAGCCGAGGCCGATCTGGTAAAGCAGCGGGAGCAGAAACGGCATGCCGCCGAATCCGATGCGGGTCACGAACCCGCCGAGCACCGAGAGCCGGAAGGTGCGAATCCTGAAAAGGGGCAGGTGCAGCACGGGGGCGTCGTCGCGCTGGGCATGCCAGCCGTAGGCGGCGAGCAGGCAGCTCGCGACGATGAGCATGATCACGATGTCCTGTCCGGGCAACGTATGCTCGCCGAAGATCTCCAGCACGTAGGAAAGGAGCGCGACGCCGGCGCCGAAGAGGACGAAGCCGGTCCGGTCGAGCGGCTTCACCTGTTCGTCGCTGAAGTTCGGCATGTAGCGGCCGATCATCCACAGGCCGAAGAGGGCGAGCGGCAGGTTGACGAAGAAAATGAAGCGCCACGAAACCCAGTGCACGATCAGGCCGCCGGTGAACGGCCCGAGCAGCGGGCCGAGCAGTGCGGGGATGATGACGTAGTTCATCGTCCGCAGCAGCTCCGAGCGCGGGAACGCGCGCACGAGCGTGAGGCGACCGACGGGCGTCATCATCGCGCCGCCGATGCCCTGGAGAATGCGCGAGCCGACGAGGATGGGGACGTTGGGCGAAAGGCCGCAGAAAAGGGAGCCGAGGAAAAACAGCATCACGGCGATCCGGAAGATGCGGCAGGTGCCGAAGCGGTCGGCCATCCAGCCGCTGATCGGGATGAACACGGCGAGGCTGAGCGTGTAGCTGGTGAGGACCGCCTTGAGGCTGAGCGGCTCGACGCCGAGGCTGACCGACATCGTCGGGACGGCCGTGTTCACGATGGTCGCGTCGAGGTTTTCCATGAACAGTGCGCCGGCGACGAGCCACGGGAGGAATTTGCGCGTCTCGGCGGAGACGTTGGGCACAAATTCGGCGGTTGCGGCGGCTTCGGACATGCTCCACGGCTAGCGAAGCCCCGCTGATTGGCAAACGACGAGAGCGGGGACCGCGAGCGCAAGCGATCGCGGATCGATCCTGTCCGCGCGATGGCGATCGCGAGGCAACGGCGTGAGGCCGCCGGCGAAAATCACTGCACGCAGCCGGTCGTCGCTCAGGTCCGCGACGGATTCGAGGAACAGCCAGCCTGCGCGGGCATGAGTCGCCTGCCTGTGAAGTCCTGCGCAAAGCGAGCAGAATTTCTTGGGGAACGCTTATCTGCGCTGATTCGGACAAACCCGAATTCCGCTTCAGAGCGAAGTCGAAACTCCGTATTACGGACTTTCTGTCGGAGCTGGGCCGGGAACTGCGGAATTTAGATCAGCGACGATTGGCAAGGATGAGCGTTCCAGTCTTGGTCCCGGCTTGGGCCAGCAAACTTCGATGTTTCGCCCGAAGCCGGATTTTGGTCGGGGAAAACGTCAAAACCCAAAACGTGCGAAGACCTGGATGAAGAATGACAGCCATCTTTTTCGGAACGCGGAAAGCACGCCAACCGCCGCGCCGATAAATACCGCGGGAGGGAGGGCGTTGGCGGCTGCGTCCAGGACATTCGCCCATCCGCCGTAAACCACGCAGCCGGCAACCGTGATGAACGACGCGAGCGCAAAACCGGCGGCAAACCGGCCGATTCTTCCCGGGAAATTATCAGTCGCGTCGGCGGTCACTCGTTCGACGATAGGGATTGGCCACGCGAGAACAAGGCGCGATTCCAAGCGGGCGACGATCCATGCTGGCGGAGGCGGCTGGATTGGTCGGGCGGCGAAGGGATCTGGTTTTTCCGGTGCGCCGCGGTGCAGAAGCGGGCGAGTGGCGGCTTTCGTGCGTGGCGCGAGCGTCCGGCCGGCCTGCTATTTCAGGATCTCGTAGACGCTCGCGTGATCGTCGGTCCAGACGCCGATTTCGGGTTGCGGGTCGGGGGACGAGGCGGCGAGCTGAATGTCGGAGCGGGCGAGCAGGCCGTAGTTGCGCGTAACGAGAATCCACGTCGACCGGAATTCCCACCAGCGGCGGGACGGCGGGTCGTCGGAAATGGTGACGGCCTCGAGGCCGAGGTGACGGGCGATGTTTTCGACGACGGGACGGAGGTTGAGGTAGCGGTTCGACGTGTGCACGGCGATCACGCCGCGGGGCTTCAGGTGGCGGAGGTAAACCTGAAACGCCTCGACGGTGAGCAGGTGCACGGGAATCGCGTCGCTGCTGAAGGCGTCGAGCGCGAGGAGGTCGTAGTTTTGCGGCCGGTGTTCGGCGAGCTCGCGTTCCATCGACAGCCGGGCATCGCCCATCACGACCTCGACGTGCGCGACGGAACGCGCGAGATACGTGAAGCGGCTGCGGGCGAGGCGCTCGACCTGCGGGTCGATCTCGTAGATGCGGATGGTTTCACCGGTGCGACCATAGGCGGCGACCGTGCCGGTGCCGAGGCCGACCATGCCGATCCGGCGCGGCGCGGTGGCCAGATCCTCGAGCGCGAGGCCGAGCCCGCTGGTGTTGCCGTAGTAGCTCGTAGGCCAGGTGCATTGCGGGAATTCGGTGAACTGCAGTCCATGCGACGTCACGCCGTGGACGAGTGCGTAGTAGTGCGACGTCGGCTCGTCGGGGTGGTGATCGAAGACCTTGAGCACGCCGTAGAAATCGCGGGACGTGACGACCGCGGCGCGCGAGTCGTCGCAGATCTGGGCGAACAGCCGCAGTCCGAGCGCGACGGAAAACAGCATGATGGCGAAACCGGTGCGCAACCGCCACTCGCGCAACCAGCCGCCACGGCCGGAGAATCCGGCGACGAATCCCGCGGTGACAAACGCCAGAAAAAGCCATTCGTCGCCGAGAAATCCGCGGAGTTGGGAAGCAAAGTCAGCGGGGCTCGCACTGCGCGCGGCGGCCCGGAGCGCGGGGATCACGATGACCGTTCCCAACACGCCCAGCGCCGTGCCGGCGGCGAGCGCCAGGCTGCGCCGGCGGAAAGACAGCACGCCCACGAGATAGCTGAGCAGCCACAGGCCGATCTGCAGTTCCAGGAAACGGTCAAAGAGCAGCGGCGCGACGACGGCGACGAAAAAAGCCCCGGTGGCGCCGCCGGCGGCGATGTGAAGATAGAACGACGTGAGCCGCGACGGCGCGGGCCGCAGCCGGAAGACCTCGCCGTGGCAGAGCATACATGCGGCGAAAAGCGTGGCGGTGTAGCCGGCGACCTGTTGCGGGAGGCGCGCGTCGTGGCCGGCGACGAGCAGGTAGACATCCGTGAGGGCGCCGAGCGCGAAGAGCGCGCTGAACAATCCCGGGCGATACCAGCGCGGATGATCGAAGCAGATGATGAAGCTCAGCAGATAGAGGCTCAGCGGCAGGACCCACAAAAACGGGATGACGGCGAGGTCCTGGCAGAGCTTGTTCGTCGTCGCCAGCAGCAGGATCGACGCGACGGCGGGCAGCGTGAACCAAAGCAAGCGGTCGAATGCCGGGACGGCCGAAGCCGGTGGCGGCATAGCGCGGGCGTCCCCGCCTGCCGGTTCGACGGAGGCCGGCGGGACGCCTGCGCTACCCGGGGCGCCGGGCGCCGCGCTTCGCCAGATCCGAAGGCCGCACCACAGGCAACCGGCGGCGAAGAGGAAAAGGGCGGTGGCCCAGAGTCCCGCCTGCGCCTGGCGGGAAAAGAAACGTTCGAAGAAGAACGGATAGGAAAGCAGGGCGAGAAGCGAACCGGTGTTGGACAGCGCGTAGAGCCGCCACGGTGAGCGGCCGGGATTCGCGACGCCGAACCATTGTTGCATCAGCGGACCGGTGGAGGAGAGGATGAAGTAGGGCGCGCCGATGCAGAGGGTGAGCAGCAGAAGAATGCGGCCGATCGGGTCGGCGCTGCCGGCGGGCTTCCATTGCGCGCCCGGAATGATCGGCAGGAATGCGAGCGCGACGGCGACCAGGAGAAGATGCAGCAGCACCTGGCGGCGCGGTTTGAGCCGGGTGGCAATCAGGTGGGCGTAGTAGTAACCGCCGAGCAACGCGGCCTGGAAAAAAAGCAGGCACGTCGTCCACACGCCCGGCCCGCCGCCGAACCACGGCAGGATGTATTTCCCGATCAGCGGCTGGACCGCGAAAAGCAAAAAGGCGCCGGCGAAAATCGTGAAGGCGAACGGAAACATGCGGCGGGGTTGAACCGGCCGGAACGGAAGACGGAGAAAGCGCCGAGAGCGAGCGCGGTTTTGCCCCGGGCGGCTGGCCGCGGGACCATCCTTGGTGGCGTTCAGCAGGCCGCCCCATGGCGGGAGGGCGGGAGTCCGACTACGGTTTCGCGCGATGAAAAGAACCCCTCAACTCAATCACGTTTGCCGCCTCGCCGGAGTCTCGGCGATCGCGTTCCTGTCGGCCGGCTTCGGGCTGACTCCGCTGATGGCCCAGAACAGCCAGGCCACGCCGCCGAGCCAGAGTCCCACGACCCCGGACAATCCCAACAATTCTCCGGTCACGCCGAGCGACGCTCGCAACGCCCCTTACGAGGCGGCGCCGCAAACCAGCACCTCGAGCGACATGAACAAGTCCTCGTCCACACTCGGCTGGAGCGACCGGCACTTCCTGCGGAAGGCGGCGAAAGGCAGCGAAAAGGAAGTCACGCTCGCGCAGCTCGCCGGGCAGCGTTCCAGCAACGACCAGGTGAAGCAGTTTGCGCAACAGCTCGCCTCGGACCACGAGAAGATGAACCGCCAGCTCGAACAGCTCGCGCAGCAGAAAGGTCTCGATCTCCCGACCCGCACCGCGGAGGAAACGGGCGAAAGCAGCGGCGGCACCGGAATGGCCGGGGCAAAAACCGGCACGGGTAGCGGCAAGATGAATGCCCTGTCGCGCAGCCATGATGTGCGCGAGCTCGCCGACAAGTCGGGTGCGGATTTTGACCGGGCCTACCTGAAGCAGACGGTCGAGGACCACCAGGAGGACATCAAGATGTTCAAGAAGGAGGCGGAAAAGGCGAAGGATCCGGACGTGCGGACCTTCGCGAGCGCGCAGGTTTCCACGCTGCAGGAGCACCTCGACCGGGCGCAGGCCCTGTCGAAATCGGCTGCTGAATAATTTGGGAGGATAATAGGAGCCGACCGCGGCCCGGCGACGGGCCGCGGTCTTTTTTTGCCCGACGGAAATCCGCCGTCGAAATCGCGCGTCGCGCGCAGGGCGCAGTGCATCCCTGGACGAGAGGAAGCTGGGAATTTCATGGAGGCGCGACGCCCTCGTCGCGCTTCGCTCGGAAAAACGCGGTGTGGGCACCGCGTCCCCATTACCGGCGCCGCATGGCATTTGTTGGGATTTCAGGTAGCTGCGGTCATCCCGACGCACCTTGGGGAAAGTGGTCGTCGGCACGACGACCGTCGCGGGCGGCCGTGGTCGTCCGACGGACGCGCGGCAGACCAAAAAAAGAGCCGGCCCGTGATGGGCCGGCTCGAAACTGGCGGTTGATCGGTCGATGTCGGGTGCAGGCCTACACCGCAGCTTCACGCTGGCGGCGAGAAAGCATCCGAAAGCCGATGAAACCGAGGAGCAGCGCGGCGCCGCCCCAGGCAAACGTCGAGGCCTCGGGCACCGGCGTGAACCGCACCCAGAGGCTGCCGACATACATCGAGCTCTTCTCGGCAATCGAGATGTCCGATGGCGCCGAGAAGCTGAATTGCACGCGGGTGTTGTCGATGACGAACGGGGCAATCGCGCCGGCGCTGATCGAAAAGTTGTCGTTGACGTTCTGATCGTTCGGCTCGTTCGGCGTATTGTTGATCGTGAACGGAATTGCGAGGACATGCGTGCTCGCCTCCGGGGAAGTCAGTTCAAGATTCAGATTGAAATGGGCCGAATCCGCGGTGGTGCCGAGGAGGTTGCGGCCATTCGTAATCTTGAACAGGTTGTCGGCGACGAGGCCCGGGCCGATGTCGGTGAAGCTCTGTTTCCAGAACTCGATCATCGTGGGACTGTCGCCGGAATGTTGCGGCACGCCCGACTGGAAATAGTCGTAGCTGCCATCGCTGGCATTGGAGACGGTCGTGTGGCCACCGGAAGAATCGGTGAACATGCCGCTGACATTGCCCGACAGCCTGAGCTGTGCGTGCGCCAGCGGGCCGCCCAATGCCGAAGCGAGGATGAGCCGCGCCAAGTGTGAACGGAATAGCGAATGCATATTTGTATTGGGTTTTTGTTTTACTTGTCCGCGCCCTGAGCAAGGTCGCTCAGCTTGCGCAAACTATACCGCCGTTAGAACGCGGCTACAATCGACAGAGCGCGCACGAAACGCTGATTGGACCGCCGGAAAAAGCGCGCGGAGCCCATGCGACTTTTTCCGGTGTCCAAAAGTCCGGGGTGGCGTAGTCCGCAAGCTGACGGCGGCAGAAGGGGAACCTCGCAGTGGGGCTGCGCCGCGCGATCATGGCAGGTCGGCCGAGGTGATGCTGCGGCGGTCGGGTTCGCTGAAATCGTCGAGGCGCTCGGCAAGTTTGTCCTCGTCGATCTCGTCGGTGGCGGCGGCGCCGCGCTGGCGCTCGCGGCGCAGCGCGCGTTCGGCTGCGAGCCAGTCCTCCATGGCGGAGCCGGCGGGCGAACCCCGGGCGAGCCAGAGTGAGTGGGCGCGCTGGGCGATTTCGTCCTGGGTGGGAAGTGAGTTGGGATTCATCGTGAATTTTGGGTTGAATGGTTGAATGGTGCGAAGCCGGGCCCGCGGGATCGGGGCCGCAATGCGCGACCGGCGAATCGCGTCGCGGGTTGCGCCGAAGCCGGAGGATGGCGGGAGCCGCCCGCGTCGGTGGGGCCGGGGCGGGAAATTCCGGTAATCCGTGTTCGGGGAATTGCCGATGGGCGCGAAACTTTTCGCCGGCGGTTTCGTTTTCGCGAGGGATGGACCGACGCGAATTCCTCACGATCTCGGCAAAGGCGGCGGGCGTGTTGCTCGCCGCGCAGGGGCTTCCCGGGGCGCTGGCCGCGACGAAGCGACCGCAGCCGCGGATCCCACGCTGGCGCGGTTTCAACCTGCCGGGGCTCGGCAGCCGCAATGGCGGCAGCCTGGCTCCGGGCGAGGCGGATTTCGCGCTGATGCAGGAGTGGGGTTTCGATTTCGCGCGGCTGCCGCTGTCCTACTGGATGTGGTCGGACGTGCACGACTGGATGAAAATCGACGAAGCGGCGGTCGCGCCGATCGACCAGGCGATCGAGTGGGGCAGGAGCCACCAGATGCACGTGAACCTGTGCCTGCACCGGATTCCCGGCTACTGCGTGAACGGGCGCGAGAAGGAGCCGTTTCAATTGTTCGACAGCCCGCGGGCGGACTTCGAGCGCGCGCTGGCGGCGGCGGTGCACCACTGGCGGTTTTTCGCGCGCCGCTACAAGGACGTGCCGAGCGAACGCCTGAGCTTCGATCTGATGAACGAGCCGCCGTTCATGAAGGACCAGTCGCGCTACGTTGAAATTGCGAAGACACTGATCACGGCGATTCGTGGGGAGAGCCCGGACCGGCTGATCGTCGCCGATGGCGCGGACATCGGGCAGACGCCGGTGCGCGGGCTCGCCGACGAAGGCATCGTCCAGAGCACGCGCGGCTATTTGCCGAAAATGATCAGCCATTACACGGCAACCTGGGTGCCGGAGCGGGAATTCGAGTCGCACGCGAAACCGACGTGGCCGATGCGCGCCGACAATGGTGAGCTGTGGGATCGTGCGAAGTTGCGGGCGGAATTGATCGACAAGTGGCGTCCGCTGGTGGGTCGCGGCGTGCCGGTGCACGTGGGCGAATGGGGCTGTTTCAACCGGACGCCGCACGCGGCGGTGATCGGCTGGATGACGGACCTGCTGGCGTTGTGGAAGGAGGCGGGCTGGGGCTGGGCGATGTGGAATTTGCGCGGGGCATTCGGCCCGCTCGACAGCGGGCGCGCGGATGTGGCCTACGAGGATTTTCGCGGCCACAAGGTCGACCGCGAGATGCTCGAGCTGCTGCGGGCGAATTGAGGTCGCGCGGCAGGGACGGCTCTCCGAGCCGGCCGGGAATAACTTGAACGCAGAGCGGACGCCTCGGAAAGGCGTCCCTACCATTTTGTCCGCAACGGCAGGCACCGAGGCCTGCCGCTACGCAGATCGCAATCAGCCGCGTGCGGAGGCGCCGCCATGTTCGACCTCGTGCGGGCGGGCTGAATCGCAACCTTCGCCCGCGCAGCACGGATTCAGGCGCGACTCGAACTGGATCGTGGCGTGATCG
>DASZPP010000338.1:0-3330 GCA_035549975.1 Opitutus sp. | reverse complement strand
AGATGCGCGTGCGCAAGAGCGGCCTCAGCTACCTCGTGGACATCCAGATTCGCGTCGACGGCGAGCAGACGGTGCGCGCGGGCCACGAGATCGCGCATGCGGTGAAGGACGCCTTGCTGACCTCGCCGCTGCATGTGAGCGACGTGTCGGTGCACGTGGAACCGATGAAACCGCCGGCGTGAGGCGCCGGCGGAAGCTCCAAGAGCCAAGCACCAAGCTCCAACCGATCGAAGGTGCGCTGGAGCTGATGATTGGTTCTCGAGAATTCTCTGGAACCCGGTCCTTGGAGCTTGGAGTTGCCTACTCCTCCAACTTGCGCGCGAGCTTCCAGCCCGCCCAGACGCCGACGATGCTGCCGATGCCGCTGAGCACGAAGGCCCAGCCGAAGCCCAGGCCGAATTTATCGCCAAGACCCCAGCCGACGTAGCCGCCGATCGTGGTGCCGACAAAGATGCACATTTTAGTCATGGGGAAAGGGCAGTCAGGCGGCGGTGCGCGGATCTTGCGCGGGTTTGGCGGAACGCTCCCCGGGCAATTTCTGCAATCAGTATCACAGGAAACAGGGAGCGAGGGCGAGTGCTTTCCAGTTTGCTAAGCTCGTCATGTTGCATCCTGAATTTTCCATGCCCAAGCGCCCCGTGGCCAAGCCCCTCTCCACCAACAAGCACCTCCTGCGGTGGGTGGAGAAGATCGCCAGCCTCACGAAACCGGCGGCGGTGCACTGGGTGGACGGTTCGCCGGAGGAAAACGACGCGCTGTGCGCCCAACTGGTGGCGAGCGGCACGTTCATCAAGCTGAACGAAAAGCTCTGGCCCGGCTGTTTCTACGCGCGCTCGGACCCGGGTGACGTGGCGCGCGTGGAGGACCGCACCTTCATCTGCTCGCTCTCGAAGGCCAACGCCGGCCCGACGAACAACTGGGTCGATCCATTCGAAATGCGGAAGAAGCTCAAGGGGCTTTTCCACGGCTGCATGCGGGGCCGCACGATGTATGTGATCGCCTACAGCATGGGCCCGGTCGGCTCGCCGATGGCGCAGATCGGGGTCGAGATCACGGACTCGGCCTACGTCGTCGTGAACATGCGCATCATGACGCGCATCGGCCTCCCCGTGTTCAGGCAGATCGACCAGATGGACGGCAGCGCGAAGCGCGTCGTGCCGTGCGTGCACTCGGTCGGCGTGCCGCTGGCGAAGGGCCAGCCGGACGTGCCGTGGCCGTGCAACCCGGAGAAATACATCGTCCACTTCCCCGAGACGCGCGAAATCTGGAGCTACGGCTCCGGCTACGGCGGCAACGCCCTGCTCGGCAAAAAGTGTTTTGCGCTGCGCATCGCCTCGAACATGGCGCGCGACGAAGGCTGGATGGCCGAGCACATGCTGATCCTCGGCGTCGAGGATCCGAAGGGCGAGAAGACCTACGTCGCGGCGGCCTTCCCGAGCGCGTGCGGCAAGACGAATTTCGCGATGCTGATCCCGCCGCCGCATTTCCAGAAGAAAGGCTGGAAGGTGTGGACCGTGGGCGACGACATCGCGTGGATCAGGCCCGATGCGAACGGCCGGCTGCGCGCGATCAACCCGGAATACGGCTTCTTCGGCGTCGCGCCCGGCACGTCGATGAGGACGAACCCGAACGCGATGGCCGCGCTCGCGAAGAATACGATCTTCACGAACGTCGCACTCACGCCCGAGGGCGGCGTGTGGTGGGAGGGCCTGACCGACGAGCCGCCGGGGAAACTCACCGACTGGCAGGGCGGCGAGTGGACGCCCGCGCTCGCCCGGGAAAAAGGCGTGAAGGCGGCGCATCCGAATTCGCGTTTCACCGCGCCCGCCGCGCAGTGCCCGACGATCGACCCGGAGTGGGAAAATCCGAACGGCGTGCCGATCAGCGCCATCATCTTCGGCGGCCGCCGCGCGACCACGATGCCGCTCGTGTACCAGGCGTTCAACTGGAGCGCCGGCGTCTACATGGGGGCGACGATGGGCTCCGAGATGACCGCCGCCGCCGCCGGCGCGATCGGCAAGGTCCGCCGCGACCCGATGGCGATGCTGCCGTTCTGCGGCTATCACATGGGCGACTATTTCCGCCACTGGATCACGATGCAGCGCAAGATCAGCGAGACGCCGCGCGTTTTTCACGTGAACTGGTTCCGGAAGGACCGGGATGGAAATTTCATCTGGCCCGGCTTCGGCGAGAACATGCGCGTGTTGAAATGGATCGTGGACCGCGCCCGCGGTCGCGCGCTCGGCCGGGAGACGCCGATCGGCTGGCAGCCGCGCTACGAGGATCTCGACTGGACCGGGCTCAGGTTCGCGAAGGAGAAATTCGAGCAGATGCAGGCCGTCGACCACCACGCGTGGCGCGCCGAGGTGCTCGGGCACGAGGAGCTGTTCTTCGACCTGCACGATCACCTGCCGAAGGAAATGATCTACGAGCGCGAGCTGCTGATTTGCCGGATGTAGCCGGCTGGCGATAGGCCGGTTCGACACTCCGCGCTCGCGCTCGCGCCGGGGCCCCGCATGGATGTCGGGGAGCACACGCTGCTTCCGTCATCCCTTCCCAGCATCGGGAACCGCGGAGGTGGCGCGCAGTCGCAGTGAGGCCGATGCGCCAGGCAACCATCCTTTTCCTTTCGCTTTTAACCGCTGTGGCGGCGCGCGCCGCCGCGGACAACGCCCTGCTCCTGCAGGTCGCGAACCGCTGGTTCGACGAGCGCGGCCACTGGGCGTTCACGCAGCGCGTCGTCGAATACCAGGGCAAGGCGCTGAAACAGGAGCGCGTCGAACGCTATGACCCGTCGCAGCGCTGGGTGAGCCGCTGGCAGTTGCTCTCGGTCGATGGCCGCAAACCCACGCCCGCCGAATGGTCGGAATGGGTCGCCCGCAAGAACCGGAAGCATCACAAGCACCCGGACGGGATCGACAACTATTTCGACTTCGCCACCGCGCGCGTCGTCAGCCAGACTGCGAAGACGGTGAGCTACGAGCTGCCGCTGCGCAGCACGGTGGAATGGCTCTTCCCGATCAACAAGGTCGAGCTGCTTGTCACGATCGACCGGGATCCGCCGGCGCTGCAGGAAGTGCGTGCGCGGATCAGCGAGCCGATGCGCGTGGCGCTCGGCCTCGCGCACGTGCTGCACATCGACCTCGATTTTCAGATGGCGGCGCCGGTCTCGCCCGATCCGGCGGAGGCGAAGCCGAGCGGCAGCGCGCACGCGGTGGTCACGAAGCTGGGCGATCGCGTCGAATATTTCTGGAGCGATTTCACCCGCGTGACACCGCACGCGGGGAACGAGGAGTAGGGGTGCGGGTGCCGGAGTAGCGGGGGCGGCCC
>DASZPP010000337.1:0-3622 GCA_035549975.1 Opitutus sp. | reverse complement strand
GCTTCCGAGCGCGGCGGACATGAGCGGGAGCCGCACCTCGATCGCCGGGGCGGTCAGGACCGCGCCCTGCGTTTCGAGCCTGAGCTGTTCAACCTCGACCCGGCTCAACCCGGCGGAAACCGAACCGATCGAACCGCGCAGGCCCGGCTGCTGCGCAAGGGCGCGTCGCGCCGCCCAGGTTTGAAATGACGAGTTGAAGACCACCGCGCCCGCGACCAGCAGCAGCACGGCGAGCCCGCCGAGTACAAAGGCCAGCACGCGAACGGGTTTCATTGACAGGAAAAGGACACGGCGAGGGCCGCGTGGTTGCACCGAATTCACCGGGAGCGCGGACGCGCCGACGGCTCCGGCACAGCGATGGCCGAAGGCGCCGCCTCCCCAAAATCACTGCGCGACGAGCGCGTCCGTCAAGCCCATCGCGCGGCGCAGATCGGCCACGGCGACGTTGTAGGTGTAGTAAGCCTGGACCTGGTTTGTGCGCGCCGTCGTCAAGTCGACCTGCGCCTGCAGCACATCGAGCTGCGTGCCCGTGCCGGCGCTGTAGCGCGCGTTGGCCAGCCGCACCGCTTCCTGCGCCTGCTCGACGACCTTGCGCGACGCCTCGACGAGCTCATTCGATTCCTGCCATGACGAATAGGCGCGGCGGACGTCCACCTCGGCATTGATCTTCGTCTGCATCAGGCTGAGCCGGTTTTGCTCGACGATCGAGCGCGCCTGCGCAACGCGCCCGGAGGTCGCCCGGCCGTCGTAAATCTCCCAGTTCGACTGCAACCCGACGAACTGCCCGTCGCGATTGCCGCTGGCAAACGGATCGCTCTCGCCGCTGCGCAACTGGTAGCCGCCGGCCAGGCCGAGCGTCGGCAGGTAGCCCGAACGCGCGGTGGTCACGCCCTGCTCGCTGGCCGCCACCAGCTTCGCGAGGCGTTTGAGATCGGGCCGGTTCGCCTCGGCGGAGGACAGGGCGGTTTGCAGGTTGAAGTCCTGCGGCGCGTAGTCGAGTTCGCCGACGACGGTCGGCGTTTTCTCGCCCGAGCCGCCCGCGCGCGGCGTCAGGCCCAGCGCTTCGCGGAGCGACTCGATCGCCAGCCGGTAGTCGTTGCGGGCGGTGATCAGGGGCGTCTTCGCGTTGGCGACGGCGACCTCGGCGCGCAATTTCTCGAAACCGGAAACGGTGCCGGCGTCGAAGCGATCGGTCGTCGTCTTCAACTGTTCCTCCAGCAGCTTCAGGTTTTCCTCCTGCACCGTGATTTTTTCGCGGGCGAGGAGCACCTGGTAGTAATCGGTGCGGACCTCCAGCAGCGCGCTGTTGATCACGTCCTGCAGGTCGAGGATCGCCGCCTCCTTCGCCAGTTCCGAGCTGCGGATCGACGAGCGGATGCCGCCGCCGGCAAACAGGGCCTGCGTCGCCGTCACGCTGATCGTCCAGGCGCGATCGGTCGCGGGCACGAATTGCGAGATCTCCTTTTCGTTGAGTTGAAAGCTGCCGTTGGCGCCGACGTTGGGAATCGCCCGGGCCTTCACTTCGACGATCACGCCCTCCTGCTCCTTGATGCGTTCGCGCGCCTGGCGGATCGCGAAGTTGTTCTCGAGCGCGTAGCCGACCGCGGTCTTGAGGTCGATCGTCTCGGGCTCGGGCGGCGGCGGCTGCGAAGCGGACGGTGCGGCGAAGGCCGTTGCCGCCAGCGCCGCGGCGAGCGCCGCGGCAATTTGCACGGGCGTGACGAAGGTGCGGGAAAGCTTCATAGGGAAATTATTTCGCGAAGGACGGTGCGAGCTCGGGCGCGGCGACCGCCGCCTGCTTTCTCTCCGCGGCGCGATGATCTTTCGCAATCAGAATATAAACGGAGGGCAGCACAAACAGCGTGAAGATCGTGCCGATCGTCATGCCGCCGACGAGGACGAGACCGATCGAGTTTCGCGCGGCCGCGCCGGCGCCGGTCACGAGCGTGAGCGGCAGATGGCCGGCGATCGTCGCCACCGAGGTCATCAACACCGGCCGGAGCCGGGTCATCGCGGCTTCGTGCACGGCCTCGATCTTCGACCGGCCCTGTTCCTGGAGTTTGTTCGCGAATTCGACGACGAGGATGCCGTTCTTCGCAATCAGGCCGACGAGCGTGACGAGGCCGACCTGCGCATAGATGTTGAGCGTGGTGGTAAAGCCGTTGGTCCAGAACGGAATGTTCGGGTTCGGCATCTTCAGGACGGTGAACACGAGCGCGCCGAACATCGCGAGCGGCACCGAACCGAAGAGGATCACCACCGGATCGCGGAACGAGTTGAACTGCACCGCGAGCGCGAGGAAGATCATCGTGAGCGCGAGCATCAGCGCGGGCAGGAACTTGTTGCCCTCCTGGCGGAGCTGGCGCGATTCGCCGGTGTAATCATACCCGTAACCGGGCGGCAGGATCTCGCGCGCGTCCTGCTCCAGGACCTTGAGCGCCTGGTCGAGCGTGGCGTGCGCCTGGCCGGAGATCGTCACCGCGTTGAGCTGCTGGAAACGATTGAGCGTGCGCGGCACGGTCTCATGCTCGATGTGGGCGACGGCGCTCAGCGGCACGAGCTCGCCGTTGGGCCCGGTGATGTAGATATCCTCGAGCTGCGAGGGATTGAGCCGGTCCGCGCGCTCGATCTGCGGGATGACCTTGTAGCTGCGGCCGTCGATGTTGAACCAGTTGACGTAGTTGCCGCCGAGCGCCGAGCCCAGGTCGCTGCCCACCTGCGTGAGGCTCAGCCCGAGGGCGGCGACCTTGTCGCGATCGATCACGACCCGGGCCTGCGGCTGGTCATATTTCAAATCGAGCTGCATGAAATCAAACAGCCCGCTCTGCATCGCCTTCGCCTCCACTTTCTGGGCGAACTCCAGCAGCTCCTTCGAGTCGGCCGTCGAGGTGATGACAAACTCGATCGGGAAATTGCTCGCACCCGGCAGGGCCGCCGGCAGCGCCGGCAATATCTGCATGCCGGGAATCTTCGCGAGACGCTGCTGCGCCTCCGCACGGATCTGGAAAACAGTGCGCTCCCGCGGGTGGTGCCACGGCTGCAGGACCATGCCGCTGAAACCGCTGACACCCTGGGACGCGGCGATCGGGCCGGACGGCGGAAACATCAGTTGGAACGTCGCCGCGCATTCCGGCGTGGTCCGGAACACCTCCTCCGTCGCCTTGGCGAAGGGCGCGACCTGCTCCGCGGTCGCATTCGCCGGCCCGAACATGTAGCCGAACACCACGCCCTGGTCCTCCGTGGGCGCGAGTTCGTGGGGCGAATTGATATACATCGGGATCGCCAGCAGGCCGACGACGATCCAGATGGCGTAAACGTAAGGCCGGTTGCGCAGCGTCACGCTCAACACCCGCCCGTAGCCCCGGCGCAAGCGGTCGAAATGATGATTCACCCAGCCCGTGAAACCGCGCTCCTCCTCGCCGGCGCTGCGGAGAAAATGGGCCGACATCACCGGCGACAGCGTGAGTGCCACGATGCCGGAGATCGTCACCGCGCCGGCGAGCGTCAGTGCGAATTCGCGAAACAGCGCGCCGGTCAACCCGCCCTGCAGGCCGATTGGCGTGTAGACCGCCGCCAGCGTGATCGTCATCGCGATGACCGGGCCGGTCAGCTCGCGCGCGCC
>DASZPP010000336.1:0-13000 GCA_035549975.1 Opitutus sp. | reverse complement strand
GCGAATGGCGGCGGCGGCAGGAGGCGGTGCTGGTGCTGGACCGCATCGGCAACGCGCACAATCTCGGCGCGATCGCGCGAACCGCGGCGTTTTTCGGTGTGCCGCGGATCGTGGTGCCGGATGATCCGGCGGCGGCGCTGCCGGGCGAGGCGGCGTATCGCGTGGCGGAGGGCGGGCTCGCCCACGTGGAAGTTTTGCGCGTCCGCGATCTCGCGGCGTTCGTGCGCGAACTGGCGGCGGCGGAATACGAAGTGGTCGGGGCGGCGACGCGGGGAGCGGCGCCGTTGCGCGGCGAGAAGAAGGAGAAAAGGGGCGGGGAGACGAAGGGAAGGCCGGTCGCGCTCGTGCTCGGCAGCGAGGAGCACGGGCTCGCCCCGGACGTCGCGGCGGCGTGCACGCGGCTCGTGACGATTCCGGGCAGCGGCAAGGTGGAATCGCTGAATGTTTCCGTGGCGGCGGCGGTGCTGACGTGGGAGCTGGTCGCGCGGCGATAGGATTTGCGGCAGCGGTGGCGGGAGGGTAGCGTGGCGCAAATCAAAACCACGTTCCCCCATGGTTTCCCCGTCACTTCCCACGGCAGAACCGGCGAGCCGCTTTGACTGGCCGCTTGCCTACGAAGCCGAGCACGTGCTCAGGCGATTGATCGAAGGTTTTCTCCAGCGCAACGGTTTCGCGCGGCGGCTGGGCGAGCGAATGCGCGACGAGACCGGCACGGATTTTTATGAATGGGTCGATCATCTGGTGGTGGCGCCGGAGGACGCGGAAGAATTGCGCGCCGCCGGTCTGGTCGAGGCGGACGTGCCGGCGCCGGCCGGCACGATCGTGCTGCATCATCCGGCGGCGATGATGCCGCGGGCGCTGGTGCGCGGCGGCGAGGCGAGCGGGAGGGCGGGATCGCCCGGCCGGGCGGCGAGCGGCGGGGCTTCGATCGCGGCGGGGTCGGGAGACCCCGCCCTGCATTCGCCGTCGGTGCTGGCGATACGGCCGGAGCGGCTGGCGGATTTTCTGTCGCGTCAGGATGTCGAGGCGCGGATCGAGGGCGACGTCGGGGCGCGGCTGCGCCGCGCCGTGATCGCGCGCGAGAATGGCACGCAGCTCGAGGCGGTCGAGCGGCTCGGCTATCGCGGCTTCGTCGTCGATGCGCCGCGGCCGGAGATGGCGGGGGCCGTGGCGCGGGCGCGCGAATTGTTCCGGGCGCGGAGACGGAACTTCGCGGACGACGAGGAGGGCGTGCGGCACGCGTTCGCGATCCTCGACCATGCGCTGGCGCTGGTGCCGCGCGACGCGGCGTGCGAATTGTTTTTCGCCGAGGAGCGCGCTTTCTGGGAATTCCGCAACCGCGCGGCGCGCGTCCAGAAGCGGCGGCAGGACGCGCTCGGGCTCGGGTGGGGGAATCACGACCACCACACGTTCCGTTGTTCGCGGCGGTTTTTCGCGGAGGCGGTGCAGTTCTTCGCTCGCCTCGGGCTGGAGAAACGCGAGCGGTTCTACGCGGGCGACGAGGCGGGCTGGGGCGCGCAGGTGATGGAGGCGCCGGCGGTCGGGATCGTGGTCTTCGCGGACGTCGACCTGCAGCCGGGTGAAGTGGACATCGATTTTGCGGCGCACCGGCTGCCGGAATTGAAGGAGCTGCGCACGGTCGGGCTGTGGTGCGCGCTGCACGGCGACAGCCTGCTGCAGGCGGGCATGCACCATCTCGAGGCGCGGTTTGATTTCGCGCGGCTGCGCGACCAGCTCGCGCAGGAGGGCGTGACGACGATGAAGCCGTTTTCGGATTTCGAGTTCCTGAAACAGGCGTTCACGGAGGGCGAACGCTGGCGGGTGCGGCCGGAGCGGATCGCGGTGCTGGGGGAGCGCGGCCTGATCACGCCGGCGCAGGCGGAGGCGTTCCGACGAGACGGCGCGATCGGGAGCCATCTCGAGAACCTGCAGCGCCGCGGCGGCTTCAAGGGCTTCAACCAGAAGGCGGTCAGCGCGATCATCGCGGCGACCGATCCGCGCTGCCAGCCGGAGCAAACCGCCTGACCTCGCCATGAAGATCGGCATCATTGGCGCCGGCAAGGTCGGCGCGACGATCGCGACCTTGCTCGAGTCCTGCGATTTTTGCAGCGGCGTCCTGCTGGCGGACAGCCGGCCGAACCGCCGGAGCGGCGGGCTGCGCAAGGCGGTGGCGCGCCGCGTCGACGTCCGGAGACGCGCGGAGCTCGCGGCCTTCGTGAAACCCTGCGACGCGGTGGTGAGCGCGGCGCCGTTTTTCCTGAACAAGACGATCGCCGAGGCGTGCGCGCGCGGGCGCGTGTCGTATTTCGACCTGACGGAGGACGTGGAGACGACGCGGTTCATCCGGAAGCTGGCGAAGGGGGCGAAGACGACGTTCATGCCGCAGTGCGGGCTGGCGCCGGGGGCGATCAACATCGTCGGCGGCAGCCTCGCGAAATCGCTCGCGGCCGTGCGGCAGGTGGAGATGCGCGTGGGGGCGCTGCCGCTGTTCGCGAGCAACCAGATGAAGTATTACCTGAGCTGGAGCACGGCCGGGCTGATCAACGAATACTGCCAGCCGGGCGAAGCGCTGCACGGCGGGCGGCGGATCACGACGCTGCCGCTCGACGGCGTCGAACGGCTGACCATCGACGGCGTGGAATACGAGGCGTTCAACACCTCGGGCGGTGTGGCGACGATGTGCGAGACGTTTGCCGGAAAAGTCGGCCAGCTCGACTACAAGACGATGCGCTACCCCGGGCACCGCGACCTGATGAAGTTCCTGCTGCAGGATTTGAATTTGGTCGAGAAGCCGGAAGTGCTCACGCAGATCTTCGACCAGGAAGTGCCGCTGACGGACAACGACGTGGTGGTGTTCTACGTGAGCGCGGTCGGCACCCGTCGCGGCGGGCTCGTGCAGCGCAGCTTTGTGAAGAAAATGGTCGGCGCGACCGTGCAGGGACGGCGGCTGTCGGCGATCCAGTTGACGACGGCGGCGGGAGTCGTCGCGGTGCTGGAGATCTTCGCCTGCGGCGAGTTGCCGGGAGGTTTCGTGAAACAGGAGTCGATCACCCTGGAGCGTTTTCTCGCGACGCAGTGGGGCGGGAAGGTCTACGGAGACGGGACGATCGAAGGGGCGGGAGAGAAGCGATGAGCAGCGCGGTGGCAAACGCGGTCGCAGAGATTTTGCCGCGGCTCGGGTTGAAGACGAAGAATGCCGGCGTGTTCGCGGGAGAATGGTTCGGCGGCGGCGCGGCGATCGAAAAGCGGTCGCCGATCGATGGCTCGCTGCTCGCGACCGTCACGACTGCGTCCGCGGACGATCACGAGCGGGCGGCGGCCGCGGCGGAGCGGGCGTTTCGAAAATGGCGCGAGGTGCCGGCGCCGAAACGCGGCGAGGTCGTGCGGCGGCTGGGCGTGGCGCTGCGGGCGCACCAGCGCGACCTCGGGCGGCTCGTGACGCTCGAGACGGGCAAGATCGTTGCGGAAGGCGAGGGCGAGGTGCAGGAGATGATCGACATCTGCGACTTCGCGACCGGGCTGTCGCGGCAACTGCACGGGCTGACGATCGCGAGCGAGCGGCCGGGGCACCGGATGATGGAGCAATGGCACCCGCTCGGCGTGGTCGGGATCATTTCGGCGTTCAACTTTCCCGTCGCCGTGTGGTCGTGGAATGCGGCGCTGGCGGCGGTGTGCGGCGACGCGACGCTGTGGAAGCCGTCGGAGAAAACGCCGCTGGCGGCGATCGCGTGCGTGAAGATCGCGGAGCGCGTGGGCCGCGACTGCGGCGTCGACCCGGCGATTTTCTCGCTGGTGAACGGCACCGGTCCGACGGTGGGCGAGCGGGTGGCGGCGGACGCGCGGGTGCGGCTCGTGTCGGCGACGGGTTCGACGCGGATGGGCCGGCGGGTCGGCGAAGTCGTGGCGCAGCGGCTCGGGCGGGTGCTGCTCGAGCTCGGCGGCAACAATGCGATCGTGGTGGCGCCGTCGGCGGATTTGAAGCTGACGTTGCGGGGCGTGCTGTTCGGCGCGGTCGGGACGGCGGGGCAGCGTTGCACGACGACGCGGCGGCTGATCGTGCACGAGAAAATTTATCGAAAGTTCGTCGCGTCGCTCGTGGCGGCCTACCGGCAGGTCCGGATCGGGAATCCGCTCGAGCCGGCGACGCTGATGGGGCCGTTGATCGACGCGGCGGCGGTAGAGAATTTCGAAACGGCGGTGAGCGAGGCGAAACGATTCGGCGGGCGGGTGCTCTGCGGCGGGCACCGCGCCCGGGGCGGACCAAGGCTGGCGGGCGGGTTTTACGTGGAGCCGACGATCGTCGAGGCGGACAATGGCTGGCCGATCGTGCAGCACGAGACGTTCGCGCCGATTCTCCACGTGATGAAGTATCGGCGCCTCGAGCAGGCGATCGCGCTGCACAACGGCGTGCCGCAGGGGCTGAGCTCGGCGATCTTCACGAACGATCTGCGCGAGGCGGGAGAGTTCTTGTCGGCGACGGGCGGCGATTGCGGGATCGCGAACGTGAACCTTGGCACGAGCGGCGCGGAGATCGGCGGGGCGTTCGGCGGGGAAAAGGAGACCGGCGGCGGACGCGAGAGCGGGAGCGATGCGTGGAAAGCCTACATGCGCCGGCAGACGGCGACGGTGAATTACTCGAAGGAACTGCCGCTGGCGCAGGGAATCCGGTTCGGCGATTGAGGCGGAACAATTCAGTTGGCCGTAGGCCGCGAGCTTGCTCGCGCTCTGAAAAGCGCCCGGAAGCGGGCTGCCTACCATTTCATCTTTTGGCTTGCGCAACACGAGCGGTATTCGGGCCGACGGCAGCGTTACGGCCGAGGCGGCCACTGGTTTTGTGAATCTGCTCCCGGGCCGGGGGCGGCGATGAATGTTGAACATCTTTTCCCGGCCAAGGCGCAACCTTGTCACCGGCTGCGGCGTCGAGCTTCGGCCTGCCCCCCGTTTGCCCCATGAATGCCCACAAACTCCTTCTGTCCTGCTTCCTGATGTCCGCCGCGATGGCGGTGGCGTCCCCCGAGATCATCCCGCTGTGGGCGAACGGTGCGCCCGGCTCCGAGGCGCGCCGCCACGAGCCGGAGATCGCGCGCGATTACTGGGTGAAGAACATCCACAACCCCTCGATCACGGTCTTCCTGCCGCCGAAGGAGAAGGCGACGGGCGCGGGCGTGGTGATCTTCCCGGGTGGCGGCCACAGCGAACTGGTGTACAAGCCGGAAGGCGTGGATCCGGCGAAGTTCTTGAACAGCATCGGCGTGGCGGCATTCGTGGTGAAGTACCGGCTGGCGCGCGAACCGGGCTCGCCCTACACGATCGAGCGCGACAGCCATGCGGATGCGCGGCGGGCGATGCGCGTGGTGCGCAGTCGCGCGAGCGAGTGGGGGCTCGACCCGAAGCGGATCGGCGTGATGGGTTTTTCGGCGGGCGGCGAGATGGTGTCGTTCATCGTGTACGGGCCGATGGACGGCGATCCGCAGGCGGCGGACCCGATCGACCGGCTGACGTGCCGGCCGGATTTTCAGGTCGTGGTTTACCCGGGCGGGCTGGGCGTGCCGAAGCAGGTGCCCGCGGGCACGCCGCCGGCACTGTTCATCGGGTCGTGGGAGGACATGAATCACACACGCGTCATTCTCGACCTGCTCGACAAGTTTGCGGCGGCGGGCGTGCCGGCAGAGGCGCACATCCTGGCGCGCGGCCGGCACGGGTTCAACATGGGCCAGCGGTCGAAACTGAAAGCACTGCGCCACATTCCGGACCGGATCGCCGAGTGGCTGGAGGACAACGCGATTCTCGATCCCTCGACGGCGGGACGGCCGGAGGAATGAGCGAGATTCCGCGCAGGCCGTTCGGAGCGACGGGCGAGAGCGTGACCGCGCTGTCGATGGGGTGCGGTTTTCCCGGGTTTGCGGGATTCGACCGGTCGATCGAGACGGTGCGGCGGGCGCACGAACTGGGGGTTCGTTATTTCGACACGTCGGTGCTGTATCGCGCGGGGGCGTCGCAGGCCATCGTCGGCGCGGCGCTGGCGGAGCGGGCCGGGCATACGCTGGCGACGAAATGCGGCTACTTTCGGGAAGCGCGGCAGTTTCGCTCGGTCACGGCGTTGCGCGCACAGCTCGGCGAAAGCTTGCGGCTGCTGCGGCGGGATTCCGTGGATGTGCTGCAGATCCACGAGGCGGACTGGGGCAACTGGTGGATGGACCGCGCGGACGTCGGGCACTCCGAGCTGTTCGACCCCGAGGGGGATTTCGATTTTGCGGGCGCGCCGGTGGTGGAGTTTTTACGCGAGGCGAAGGCGGAGGGCCTGTGCCGGCGCATCGGCATCACGGGCAACAACGCGCGCCATCTGGCCCGATTGGTGCGCGAGCTCGATGGGTTCGACTCGGTGCTGGTCGCGTACAATTACACGCCGCTCAACGCGAGTGCGCGCAGGGACGTGCTGCCGGCGGCGGCGGCGAAGGGAATGGCGACGATCGTGGCGGGGTTGTTCACGTTCGTGAATTCGATCCCGGCGGGCTGGCGGACGGAGGGGACGTATTTCGGGCCGCACGCGGACCGGCAGCTCGCGGCGCTGAAAAAACTCCAGCGCGACTGTGGAATTCCGATGGCGGAGCTGGCGTTGCGGTTCGTGGTGCCGGAGGAGCGGATCAGCACGATCCTGGTCGGCTCGTGTCATCCGAGCGAGATCGAGCAGAACGTGGCGTCGTTCGAGCGCGGGCCGCTGCCGGACGACATTCACGCGGCGATGGAGGCGATCGCGGCGGAGTTTGGATAAAGGGACGTGCGGCGGGAAATTCAGCCGGTCGGCGGCAGGTGGATGCCCCGCTGCGCACGCAGCGGCCTGCGCGATCAACGAGTCTGGCCTGGTGGCACTGAGTCGCCGCGGGGTGGATCGCGCCAGACGACGTCGCCGCCGAAGTGGTTCCCGACGAACATCGCCAGCAGAAGAACGGCTTCGACGGCGAGAAAGGCGGCGGTGGGTTGAATGGCGGGGTAGTGGTTGTATTCGAGAGCGGCGAGGATGGTGAAGCCGGCGAGCACGCTGCCGTTCACGCACGCATGGATCGTCGCCGGGCGCCGGGAGCCATCATCGGGCGAACTCCAGATCGCGAAGAGGTCGAGCGCGCCGCAGCCCGCCGCCAGCCAGCCGAGGATCGTGCCGGCGGCGAGGAGCCAGAATCCGCCGATCGCGCTGACCGCGGCCGGCAGGATGTGCGCAAAGACGTGGAGCGCGAAGTGCGCGGGCCAGAGCGCCACGGGGAAGTGAATCAGCATCACGTGGACGGGATGCCCGAGGAAGCGCAGACCCGTTGGAGGGGCCGGTGTCATGCGCGGCGGCGGTTCGACACGAGGGGCGTCAGTGCAGCGCGACGATCAGGACGAGGACGACCGCGGCGAGCGCGACGAGGGCGTGAATGACGATCAGGCCGACCGGGCCGGGCTTCTTGCGGAGGTCGTTGGCGAACGCGATCGCGCCGCCGAGCGCGGCCACGACGAGGAGAACGATCGCGGTCGTGAGCAGGCTGGCGGGATTTTTCAGCGCATACACGAGCAGCACCACGAGGCCGGCGGCGCCGAAGAGGCCGTGGAGCACGGCGACGGGCTTCGGGGTTTCGCGTTTCTTGAGAATGTGAACGGCGACCGTGAGCCCGAGCAGGGCCGCGATGACGAAGATGACGATGGCGGTGATCAGCATGATGGAATGGGGTTCATGCCATTGGATGCAGCCGCCCGCGCGGGGTTACAGCGCGGAAGCGATTGGGGCGCGGGCCGTCAGGCGACGGCGAGGACGGCGTTCATGATCCGCGCGGTGATGGGGTCGCAGAAGGTCGCGGGATAGGCGAACAATTCGGCGCCGGCGGCGGTTTCGAGCAGGAGGGATTTGAGCCGTTCGCGGGCGCGATGGAGCGTGACTTTCACGGCGGCGGACGAGAGGCCGAGGCAGGCGGCGGTCTCCGCCGTGCTGAGTTGCTGAACCTCGCGCAGGATGTAAACCGCGCGGTAATTGCGAGGCAGATGGTCGATGGCTTGCTCAAGGAGGTGTTTCATCTCGCGTAAGCTGATTTGTTCGGCGGCGCCGGGGGCGGGCGACTCGCACTCGGGTTCGCGCTCGGAGAGCTGCTCGCGACCGCGGGCGGGGCGGCGCAGGAGCATGAGGCATTCGTTGATCATGATGCGCGTCAGCCAGGTGGCGAAGGTCGCGGCGCCGTGAAAGCGGTCGAGGTGGAGAAACGCCTTCAGGTAGGCGTTCTGCATCGCGTCCTCCGCGAGCGCGTGGTCGCGGAGATAGGCCATGCCGACGCGATAGAGCCGCTGGTTGTAGCGGCGGACGATCACCTCGAACATCTCGCGATTGCCGCGGACGACTTCGGCGATCGCGTCGGAATCAGTGACCCCGGCGGTCGGCCGGGACGCGGGGAGTGAGGCGGACACGAATGGCATCGGATATTCGATGGCTCCGCGGGAAAAAGGTTACAGCCCGAAGCGAGTGCGCGGGGGCGTAGATCAGTTCTGGGAGCGATGGTCCCTGCGGTCACGCGCAGGGCTGCAAGTTCCGCCGCGGGCGGCGGGACGGCCGTCGGGCGGCGCTGCGCATGACGGCCGATTTGCGTTCGGGCGCGGAGGCGGGCTCAGGCGACGAAACTGTAGTCGTAGGGCTTGCGCATTTCGCGCGTGAGATAGGTGTTCGCCACCTTCGCGCCGTCGCCGGTGAACTGCTCGGCCGCGGGATCCCAGGTGAGCCTCAGGCCGGTGCGCAGCGAGATCGCGCCGAGGTGGCAGATCGTCGCGGAGCGGTGGCCGATTTCGACGGCGCAGATCGGATCCTTCCGCGTGCGCGTGCAGTCGAAGAAATTTCCCATGTGATTGTTGCTGACCTCGAGGTGCACGGCGTTGTCGGGCAGCGGCGCGCGGAGAATCTCGGGATCGCTGGCGGTGATTTCGCTGCGGTTGACCCAGATCCAGGCGTCGGTGCCCTCGAACTTGATGCCGTTGTGCTGGCCGCCCTTGTTCACGACTTCGCCAAAAATGTTGTCGTCGGGCGTGGTGCGGACGATCAGGCCGACATCGTTGGGATAAGTGTAGCGGACCTCGTAGTCGGCGAAGGCGGTGTAGCCGCCGGGAATCGGCTGGGAGAGCGGCGTGGATTCGACGTGGGTCGGCGCCGGGAGGTCGACGGCCCAGCTCACGATGTCATTATGGTGGGCGCCCCAGTCGGTCATCGTGCCGCCGGAATAGTCATACCAGTAGCGAAAGAACGTGTGGCAGCGTTGCTTCACGTAATCGGTTGCGGGTGTCTGGCCCTGCCAGAAATCCCAGTTGAGGCCCTCGGGCACGGCGGTCGACGGGAACGGGCCGTCGCGCAGGCCGGCGGGGAGCCAGACGTTGGCGCGGAGGAGTTTTCCGATGCGGCCGTTGCGGACGAGCTCGGTGGCGAGGCGAAAGCGGGTGGAGCTGCGCTGCTGCGTGCCGGTTTGCAGCACGACGCGGTTGTCGCGCACGGCCTTGATCACATGCCGGCCCTCGCCAATGCTGAGGGTGAGCGGCTTCTCGCCGTAGATGTCTTTCTTCGCGCGTGCGGCGGCGATGTTGACGAGGGAGTGCCAGTGGTCGGGCGTGCCGTTGACGATGCAGTGAACGTCGTCCCGCTCGAGGAGTTTGCGGAAATCGGAGTAGATCGCCGGCGGGGCTTTGCCCTCGACGGTAAAACGCTTCACGGCGGCGGCGGCGTGATTCGCGTCGACGTCGCACACGGCGAGAATGTTGCCGTAGTTGGACGCGTTGGCGGCGTCGGCGCTGCCCTGGCCGCCGCAGCCGATGAGCGCGATACCGGGTCGGTCGTTCGGCGCGGGCGGCACCGGCGCGGGCTGCTCCTCGGCGGCGCGCAACTGGTGCTCGACGAACCAGAGCGGCAGGCCGGTCATCGCGGCGACCGTGGCGCAGCGTTTCACGAAGGCGCGGCGGGAGATGTTGAATCGGGCGGGGCGGGGGCGGGGCGTGGGGTGCATGCGAGTATCTAGACGCGCGAACCCGGGGAACGTGACGCGCGCGGGTCGAGTGCGCGCGTTTGCCGGCGGGGTTTCAATCCAGAATTTTTGGCCGAACCTATTCCGCTTCCTCCTCGGCCTTGTCGGCGGATTTCACGATGTTGCCGCGCTTGAAGAGAATCCCCTCGAGAATCTCGCGCCATTCCGGACGGCGGCGCAGGAGGAATTCGAGGTCCATGCCGAAGTGTTTGAATTCCTCGTGACGGGCGTTCTCCATGATCGCGCGGGCGGCCTTGTCTTTTCCAGCGCGAGCCGCTGTTCATACCAGCCGATCGCCTCGGCCTCCTCGATCATCGAGGTGATCATGCGTGCGAACGTGCGCGTGTCCTCGGGGAGCTCCGACGGCGGCTCGTGGTATTGGTTTGTGGCCATGCGAGAATAGTGCGTGGTCGGCACGGACGGTTCCGGGCGGACGGGCGGCGAACGACTCCACCAGGCCAACGCAGCGATCGGACGGGGCGCGGCCCTTGCGCATCAGCTACAGCCGCGGCGGGGGCGCCGCGACTCCAACGGGAACCCGGTCACGTCTTCGCGTAGGTCGCAGCGAGGGCGGCGGCGGTGCGGCGGAGGCTGTCGCGGAGCTCGGCCGGCGCGAGGACTTCGGCGGCGGCGCCCCAGCCCAGAACCCACTGCTCGATCTCGGTGAGCGCGCCGAGGCGGAGTGACAGTTCGAGCGTGCCGCCGGGTAGCTCACGCATCGACTGCGACTCGTGCCACTCGCGCTCGCGGATGCGCTCGGCCACGGAGGCCGCGAAGCGGATCACGACACGATAATCGCCGGCGCCGCCGAGGACGCCGAGGGCGCTGGCGAAGAATTTCTCGGGCGAAAAATCCGCGGGCCGCGTGAAGGCTTCCTTCGTGACCGTGACATCGCCGATGCGCGGCAGCGCGAACGTGCGCAGCGCCTGGCGCTCGAGGTCGAAGCCGACGAGATACCAGGAGTTCTCGCGGTTCGCGAGATGGTAGGGCCGGACGCGGCGCGCGGATTTTTTCGGGTCGCCGGGCTTGCGGTGGGCGAAGGCGACCTCGAACTGGCGGAGGACGGCGCCGCTGAGGGCGTTGAAGACGGCGAGGTCGGTTTTGCCGAGGCCGATGTTTTTGAACGAGACGGCGCGGAGCTCGTCGGCGGGCGAAAAGGAGATGCGGTCGCGCAGGCCGCCGGCGAGTTTCTCGAAGGCGATCTCGAGCTGGCGATGGAACGGCGTGCCGCGGTATTGCTCGAGGGCGCGGCGGGCGACGAGGAGCGCGAGGAGCTCGCCCTCGGTGACGTGCACGGTCGGAAACGCGTTGACCGGATGGGTGTAGCGGTAGGCCTGGATCAGCGGATCGTATTCGATCGGCAGGTCGAGCCGGTCGCGCATGAAGGCGATGTCGCGCACGATGGTTTTGCGCGAGACCTCGAGATGTTTCATCAGCTTCGTGCAGTTGATGAGCGAGCCGCGGCGCAGCTCGTCGTGGATGCGGAGCATGCGTTCGAGCGGAGGCCGGGAGAGTTGGACGCGGGGAATCATGGGAGGAATTGGGCCACAGATTGCACGGATGAACCCAAGATGAATGTGGGTCGAATCTGTGCCCATCGGTGGAATCTGTGGCGGAAGGATTGGGGTTTTTTAGGCTGGGACAAGCAATGACCCACCCGGGGGCGTAGGATGGCGCGCATGAACCCTTCCCTCCGCACCAAGAAGAAGCTCTGCTCCGTTCCCCTCGCCCTCACCTGGTCGCATTGCGGCGTCGCCTATCGCGTGACGCCGTGGCCGGAAGTCCGCTGCGAGCGGCTTTATGGCGAGGACTGGATCGAGACCTCGCCGACGGAGGATGCGCTGGCCTCGGCGGCGCAGGAGTGCGGCGCCGAGGCGTGGCGGCCGTATCTGGAATTCGTGCCGGCGGCGGTGCGGGCGTTTTTGGAGCGGTTCGGGTTTCTGCGGATGGAGGCGCTGCAGGTGGCGGCGCGCTGTCCGGGGCTGCTGGTCGATCTCGAGGAGACGCCGGCCCTGACCGCGCTGGTCGCTTCGCACGCGAGCCTGCGCGGTACTGAAGGTGCTTGCTGGCGCGAGATCGCAGCGGTGCACGAGCGGAGCGGAGTGTTCGGGCTGCTCGAGTGGCTGGGGCTGCCGGCGTCGCGGCAGACGATGACGATCCTCCACAACCTCGCGACGCCCGACGTGGCGAGGCGGTTCCTTGAGCCGTTGCGCGCGATGCTGTGGGAGCCGACGGCGATCTTCGCGCTGCAGCGCGTGCCATCGATCACGGATCGCGAGCTGGCGCGGACGTGCCATGCGCTGGCAGCGTGAGCGGTGGTCAATGTGGGATGCGGCGACGGCCGGCGGAAAGCCCGGCCCACAGCGCAGGTGGCTGGCGGGCGATGCGTAAAATCTGCTGGCGGCCAGGGCGCGGGCGATTAGTCTTTGGCCGGAGCCGGAGACGAGTGCGATTCCCGCATTCGCCGGCCGGCCGGAGTCAGCGTGGTCACCCCAACCATGAATATCGACGACATCCCGGGAGCGCTCCCGCGCAGGGCACGAGTGGAGATCATTCCCCTCATCGACGTCGTGTTTTTCCTCCTCGCGACGTTTGTTTTGTTCACGCTTTCGCTGAACAAGATCGTCTCCATCACGACGCATCTGCCGCAGAGCGGTCCGCCGGCGATCGAGGACCGGACGGTTTACCTGCAGGTCGTGGATGGAGGCATGTGCTATTGGAAACAGGGCAGCGCGGGTGTGGCGGAGCTGATTCCGGCGAGCGAACTGTCGGCGCGGCTGTTGAATTACCGGCGGCACACGGCCGAGCCGCGGGTGTTTGTGCGCGGCGATGGCACAGCGAAGTTTGGCGCTGCGGTGCTGGCGCTCGACGAAGTACGGAAGGCCGGGATCGCGCAGGTTTCCATCGAGACGAAGGTGAGCCGGGCGGGAAATTAGCGACGGTGCCGGAATCGTGGCCGCGTGCGTGAGCGCGTGGTG
>DASZPP010000335.1:0-3876 GCA_035549975.1 Opitutus sp. | reverse complement strand
GTGCCATCCCGTGGCCCGAGCATCCGGAATACCAGGCATTTCATTCCGGCGACCTGCCCTACACCTTCAACAATCTGCGCCTGCTGAATCGCCCGTGGGAGGACGTCGACCGGAAACTGGCCGCCCAGTCTTCGAGCTACTGGGTCAATTTCATCGAGCACGGCGATCCCAACGGTCCCGGCCTGCCGCCGTGGCCCGACGACAATCGCCAGCTCATGCGCCTCGGCACAAACTCCGCCGCCGAGCCCGTTCTCAGCACGGAGAAGCTGAAGTTTTTCCTCGATCGAAAGCGTTGAAGCCCGGCGTTGCGCGCAACCCGGTTTCGACGTTAGCAATTCACGCCGGTGGGGACGGCGCTCCGAGCCGTCCGCTCCGTCGCCACCGTCATTTTTCGGCTCCAGCGATCGGATATCCGCGCCACACCCACTCGAGCGCCTCGGGCAGCGTCTGCTGGCGCACCTTGTAGTCGACGTGGCGTGAGTTCAGCGAAAAGACATACTGGTAGTGGTAGCCTTTCGCCGCGAGCACAGCCGCCAGGCGATGGTTCGCGACGACCCAGTCGTGCATGCCGTCGCGCATGACGTTCGGGTTGTAGAGGTCACCGTCGCTCACGTGCATCCAGAGGCGAATCGGCTTGCGCGGGCTCTGCGGAATCAGCTTCTCGTGAAAATCCCACGCGCCGCCCGGCGTCTCCGGATTGAACGGCCATTGCTGGTTCACGAACGTGCCAGAGTAGCTGATCACGCGGTGATACCACTCCGGGTGATACCACGCCATGATGAACGCCGCCGCCGCGCCCGAACTGCCGCCCATCGCCGCGCGCCCGTCCGGGTCGGAGGTCAGCTTCACGTGGCAGGTCGCCTCGACGCGCGGGAGCACCTCGGCCTGGATGAACTCGGCAAACTTGCCTGACATCGTGTCGTATTCGAGTCCGCGTTCGCTGCCCTGCGCGTCGCCGCCGCCATTCTGGATCATGACCGCGATCTGCACCGGCACGCGATGCGCGGCGATGAGGTTGTCGAGGATGTGCGGCAGCATCAGGTCGGGCTTGCCCATCTTCGGGCCATCGTGTGTCACGATGAACGGTGCGGGCGTCCCTGGCACGTATTGGGCGGGAATGTAAACGGTGATCGCGCGCTGATAGGGCGCGGGATGGGTTTGCACGATCAGGGTTTTCGGATTGGCGGGATCGACCGTCCCGAAGACATCGCGGCCGATGCCGGGGTAGAATTTGCTGTCCTTCGAATCCATCGTGAACTGCTCCACGCGCCCCTGCGGCACGCCGGGATGCACCGTGAGTTCCGGCGCCGGCACGTAATCCGGCCCGACCAGCCAGTCGCCGTCGGCATCGACCGGCGGATTCGCCCCCGCCGCCGCTCTCAATTCCGTCCGGCCCGGCTTCGCCCCGGCCACGTGAAACTTCGGCGCGCCGGGACCATCAGGGGCGCGGGTCGGTGGCGGCGGATGCGCGGCGTCCGCCGCTCGAAGCGAGGACGGCGCAAAGGGAAACGCCGGGGTCAAGCCGGCGACAATCAAGGCGAGCGAGGCTGCTTTTTTCATGGGGTAATCGGAAAGGGACCAAACAGCCGCGCCACCAAAGACAAAACGCCGGCGCCGCGCGAGCTGCGAATCGCCACCTGCAATTGTTAGCACGGATTCAAAAAACTTGTGGGCGCGTCAGGTGGCCGGCGCACTTGCGTGCGTCCGAACCGCGCCCGCATGCCGCTGCATTGCGCCGGACCCAAAACCGGTTTTGCTCCTCACCAGCAGCGAACCACCGAACCCATGGACTACCTCAATCTCGGCCGCACCGGCCTCAAGGTCTCCCGCCTCAGCCTCGGGTGCATGAGCTATGGCGGCCCGGTCACGGGCGAACTCGCCGGCGGCCGGCATGCCTGGGCCATGTCGGAGGCGGAAAGCCAGCCGTTCTTCCGCCAGGCGCTCGATCTCGGGATCAATTTCTTCGACACCGCCAACGTCTACTCGAGCGGACTCAGCGAGGAAGTCCTCGGCCGTTTCCTCAAGCGCAATGTCCGCCGCGAGTCGGTCGTCGTCGCGACCAAGGTTTACGGCGTGATGCGCAGCGAGCCGAACGGCGGCGGCCTTTCGCGGAAGGCGATTTTTCACGAGCTCGACGAAAGTCTGCGCCGCCTCGGCACCGACTACGTCGACCTCTATCAAATTCATCGCTGGGACTACGAGACGCCGATCGAGGAAACGCTGGAGGCGCTCCACGACGTCGTGAAAACCGGCAAGGTCCGCTATCTCGGCGCATCGTCGATGTTCGCATGGCAGTTCATGAAGGCGCTCAGCCTCGCCGACCGCCACGGCTGGACCCGCTTCGTCTCGATGCAGAACCATTACAACCTTCTCTACCGCGAGGAGGAACGGGAGATGATGCCGCTCTGCGTCGCCGAAGGCATCGGGGTGATCCCGTGGAGCCCGCTGGCGCGGGGCCGGCTCGCGCGCCCGTGGAAATCCGAGACGACGAAACGCACCGAGTCCGACAAGTTCGGCAACACGATGTATGCGCGCACCGAGGAGAGCGACCGCGGGGTCGTCGATCGCCTCGGTGAACTCGCCGAGCGTCGCGGCCTGCCGAGCGCCCAGCTCGCCCTCGCCTGGATGTTGAGCAAGCCCTGCGTCACCGCGCCGATCGTCGGTGCGACGAAACCTCATCACCTCACCGACGCCGCCGCCGCCCTTTCCGTAAAACTCGCTCCCGCGGAAATTGCCGCCCTCGAAGAACCCTACGCGCCGCATCCAGTGCTCGGGTTCAGTTGAGGCCATTCCGACGCGCGGCGCGCCGGCGAAACGCGCCGGCCCGACAGTGAATCACCGCATGCGGATCACGGCGACCGCCCCATGGCGGTGCGCGCAACCGTCAATAGGTTGTCCGTGAAAGCCGTTGCCGCGGCGCTGCGAACACTCGCGATCAACGGTGAAATCGCAACGGCTCCATCACCCACGGTTTCGATCCCAATCAAAAAGGAATGCATCATGAACTTTAGGCTCTCATCCCTCGCGGCCGGCTGCACGCTGGCCCTTTTCTCCATCCCGGCGACGGCCGCCGATGATTTTTCCGCCGGCATGCAGGACGTGCGCAGCGCCGCCGCCGTCGTTCAACAAATGGCGCACGAGCCGGGACTCGCCCAACTGCTGCGCGAATCGAAAGGCGTCTTGTTTATCCCGAATTCCGCGGCCGGCACGCTCGGCGGCGATGGAGTGCTCGTCGTTCGCGAGCACGGCACGTGGAGCAATCCGATCTTCTACAACCTCGGCAAGGTCAGCACCGGGTCGCCCGCGGGCGGCGCGTCCGGCTCGCTCGCGTTGATCCTTCTGAGCGACCGCGCGGCGAACAGTTTTTACGGCCGCAACAATTTCTCGCTCACCGCGGAAGCCGGTCTCTCGATCGTCAACTGGTCGAAGGACGCCCAAGGCGACCTCGGCCAGGGCCATGACGTCGTCGTCTGGAGCGAGAACGAAAACATGCCCGCGAGCGTCTCCGTCGGCGTGAGCGGCGTGGCCTACGACCGGGGCGAGAACGCGGCGTTCTATCATCGCCAGGCGACCGCCGATGAAATCATGGACCGCGAGGTCACCAACCGAAACCCGGCGCCGCTGCAACGCGCCCTGAAGAATCTCTGATCGCCCGGCCCGATCACCTTCTCGCACAACGGCGAGCACGACGGCGTGGGCAGGTCGCCCGCCAATTTTGGAAAGGATCCACCATGAATCGAAAACTCACTTCATTCCTCGCCGCCTGCACGCTGGCCTTGGCAGCCGGGCCGGCGGCTGATGCTCGCAGTTCGTCCGCCGAGGCCCAGCACGACTTGAATGCCGCCGCCGCCGTCATCCGGCAGATGCGCGCGGATC
>DASZPP010000334.1:0-16973 GCA_035549975.1 Opitutus sp. | reverse complement strand
TCGTCGAGCACGATGCCGGGTTCGACCGTCGCGAGGCGCCGGGCGGGATCGAGCGCGAGGATGCGGTGGTAGTATTTCGAGAGATCGAGGACGACGGCGGTGTTGCAGCACTGGCCCGCCAGGCTGGTGCCGCCACCGCGGGAGAGAATCGGCGAGCCGTGTTCGCGGCAGATTTTGACCGCGGTGATGATGTCGTTGCGGTCGAGCGGGACCACGACGCCGATCGGCGGCATGCGGTAGTTCGACGCGTCGGTGGCGTAGAGCGCGCGGGCGCCGTCGTCGAAGCGGACTTCGCCGCGGATTTTCGCACGCAAGGCGCCGGCCAGGTCGGCGGGCCGGCCGTGCCAGACGGGCGGCGGCGGTTCGGTGCGACCGGGCACGGCGCGGGGCGAGCGGGGCTTCAGGTGTTTTTCAGTGAGAGCGGGCATGGGAAAAATCAGACGGAGAACTGCTCGGCGTCGGACCATTTGAACTCGAGGCCGTGGCCGGTCCGCGAGAGGTCGGGCCGAAGGACTCCGCCGCGGGGGTCGGGTGCGCCGTCGAACAAGTCGCGTTCGATGCGCACGTGGTCGTGAAAGTATTCGGCGTGGCGCAGCGGGGCCGCGGCGCAGCCGGGATGCAGGTGCAGCGCCGGCGCGCAGTGGGAGGACATCGGCAGCATCCACGCCTCGCAGAGCGCGGCCGCCTTCATGAAGCCGGTGATGCCGCCGCAGCGGGTCGCGTCGGCCATCATGACGTCGACGGCGCCGGCTTCGAGAAAGCGGCGGAACGCGTCGAGGCTGTAGGCATATTCGCCGTCGGCGATCTCGAGGCGGGGCGGCACGCGCCCGCGGAGAAAGTGCAGGCCCTCGAGGTCGGCAGGCGCCAGCGGCTGCTCGAACCAGCGCACATCGGCTTCGTCGACGAAAATGCGGGCGAACTCAAGCGCCTGGTTGCGGGTGTAGGCGCTGTTGGCGTCGACGAAGAGCTGCGCGGCGTCGCCGATGACGGCGCGCGCGACCTTCACGCGGTTGCGATCGTGCGCGGGCTCGCGGCCGACCTTCATCTTGAAACGCGTGACGCCGAGGTCGGCCCACTCGCGAAACTGCCGCTGCAATTGCGCATCGGAATACGACGTGAACCCGCCACTGCCGTAGAGCGGCAGCGCGTCGCGCATCCGGCCGAGCAAGGCGACGAGCGGAACGTCGCGGAGTCTCGCGTTCAAATCCCACAGGGCAACGTCGACGGCAGATACCGCCATGGACGAGGCGCCGGCCTGCCCGAGGTTGCGGAGCCGCGCGAACATCGTGTGCCAGAGGCGGGGGATGTCGATGGCGTTGGCGTTGCCGAGCACGGGCTCGAGATGGCTCACGATCATGTCGGCGACGCCGGCGTCGGCGTAGGTGTAACCGAGGCCGCGCTCGCCGCCGGCGCGGAGCTCGACGACGACGAGCGTCGTGGAGTCCCATTGCAAGGTGCCGTCGGATTCGGGCGCGTCCGTGGGAATGCGGAATGCGCCCACGCGCACATCCTCGATCGGAACGGTGGAAAGACTGGAGGAGGACGCCGGCATGGTCAGAGCGGGAAACCGCGGGAGCGGCGGCGGCGCCGCCGGAGGCGCGGCGCGGGCGCCACGGCCCCAGCCAAAGGTGAATTCGGACGAGTCATCGCGACGCGGGGGCCGGGGTTCAGACCAGCTCGCGGATTTTGTCCTCGGCGATCGTTTCGATGATCTTCATCCGGTCGGGCGTGCCGCGGGCGAGCGACTCGGCGAAGCGCAGGGCCTGCTTCGCCTTCACCTTGCCAGGCATCGGCGGCTCGTTGGGATCGACGACGGCCTCGATGACGACGGGCCCGGGCGTCGCGAGCGCCTGGGCGACCTGGCCGGCGCATTTTTCCGGATCGTCGATCGTGATGCCGGTGCCGCCGCAGGCGCGGGCGAAGGCGGCGAAGTCGATCGGGTGCAGCTCGCAGACGTATTCGGGGTTTCCGAGCATGACCATCTGCTCCCATTTGATCTGGCCGAGGGTGTTGTTCTTGATGACGACGATCTTGATCGGGAGCTGATATTTCACGGCGGTGGCGAATTCGCCCATGAGCATCGTGAACCCGCCGTCGCCGACGAAGCCGATGCATTGGCGGTCGGGGAACGCGATCTGGGCGGCGATGGTGTAGGGCAGGCCGTTGGCCATCGTGGCGAGCGTGCCGGACAGCGAATGCTTCTGGCCGCGGCGCACGGGAATCTGGCGCGCGAACCACGTGGCGACGGTGCCGCTGTCGCAACTGACGATAGCGTTTTCGTCGATGTGCCGGCCGATTTCCCGGGCGATGACCTGCGGTTTCATCGGCTTGTCGCGACGGGTGCCGCGCTCCTCCATCAGCTCCCCCCATTCGTGCATGGCGGACTGGGCGCGCTCGAGAAATTTGCGGTGCTTGCTTTCCTGCAGGTGCGGGAGCAAGGCGTGCAGCGTCGTCTGCGAATCGCCGGCGAGGCCGACCTCGACCGGGCAGCGCAGGCCGATGCGCGCGGGATCGCGGTCGATTTGGACGACCCGCGCCTGGCCGGGCTTGGGGAGAAACTCGAGGTAGGGGAACGACGTGCCGACCATCAGCAGCGTGTCGCATTCCTCCATCACCTCCTGCGACGGCCCGGTGCCGAGCAGGCCGATGCCGCCGGTCGTGTAGGGCGAGTCGTCGGGCACGCACGCCTTGCCGAGGAGCGCCTTGACGATCGGCGCGCCGAGCTTTTCGGCGACGGCGAGAAGCTCGTCGGTGGCGTGGAGCGCGCCCTGGCCGGCAAGGATCGCGACCTTTTTTCCGTCGTTGAGCACGCGCGCGGCGGCGAGGAGTTGCTGCGCGGTCGGCAGGCCGTAACGGCGGGCGAGGACCTCGGTGTTGGCGTGGCCCTTGAGATTGCGTTCGGATGGCGTGTCGCTTTTGGCGGAGAGCGACTGGAGGTCGACGGGGAAATTGAGATGGGCCACTCCGCGCCGCGTGAGCGCGGTGCGGCAGGCGAGGTGCGTGACGGGGGCGACATGCGCGGCGCCCATGATGCGGGTGTTGTAGCAGGCGACATCCATGTAAACACGGTCGAGGTCGACATCCTGCTGCGCGTGGGTGTCGATCAAGTCGTGATAATGATGGCCGGTGATCGCGAGGACCGGCTGGCCGTCGAGCTTGGCGTCGTAGAGGCCGTTGAGGAGATGGAGCCCGCCCGGGCCGGAGGTGGCGAGGCAGACGCCGAGGTGCCCGGTGTATTTTGCGTAGGCGCACGCCATGAACGCGGCGGCCTCCTCGTGGCGCACCTGGATGAAGCGGATCTTGTCCTCCGCCTGGCGAAGCGACTCGATGATGCCGTTGATGCCGTCGCCGGGGAGGCCGAAGATGACCTTGACGCCCCAATCCACGAGCGTCTCGACGAGAATATCTGCTGCGGTGTGTGACATGGGAAATTTCTCCTTGATGGCCGGGCCGGTGGGGCGCGGGCGGAGCCGGTTTCGGCGCCGATGTGGCGGCCGGCGGTGGCCGGGACAAGATAACCGCCATGGCGCTTTCACCAAACGCGATGCGGCGATCAAAGCCCTGAACGGCGCATCGGGCGTTTTTCGGCGCGCCGGGCATGCGTCGCGACCGCGGATTGGCTGAGGTGGATGGATCAGCGCCGGCGAGTTCGACTCGCTGGCGCTCGTCGCTACGAGCCGGGCGGTCAGGGCTGGACGCGCAGATGGTTGATGACGCCGCCGACACCGCGAATCTCGGCGGCCAGCGCCGCGGCGCGTTGGCGCTGGTGATCCGTTTTGACGGCGCTCGTGAGCGTGACGATGCCGTTGTCCACCGCGACATCGATGCCGAGGCCGGCGGGGCCGAGTTCGATGACGAGGCTGGTGCGAATGTCGTGCGCGATGACGGAATCGGGACGATGGTGCGGCGCGGGGACGATGCGGTCGTCGACTGCGCGAACGCCCGGGACCGAGGCGGCGATGTTTTCGGCCTTGCCGCGCTCGGCGTAGATTTCGACCGAGCCGGTGAGGACGATGTTGCCGCAGTCGTTTTTGACGTGGATGCGTTCGGCGTCGCGATAGAGGTGTTGTGCGAGGCGGTGCTCGACGCGCGCGGCGAGATCGGCGCCGGGTGACGGCGCGGCGAATGCGGGGACGGCGAGCACGAAGCACGCGATGGCAGATGAAGCGGGCGAGTGAAGGAGGGTAGAGCGGCTCATGTCTTCGAGAAATGGGTGCCGCCGGCTGGCGGGCCGGCGGCACGTTGGCCTTCGCCGATCGCGCGAACCACACGCGCGTTGGCCGGCGGGATTATTCGGTGGCGTTGCGAACGGAAAGATGGCTGTCGACGGTCCAGCCGGCGGCGAGGCGGCCGAGTTGGTTTTCGATCCGGTTTCCGAGGGCGTTCGTTGCGACGGTGCCGCGAACGACCAGGGTGTTTTGATCCTGACGGAACGAGAGGCGGCTGGCGGCGGATGGGCCGATCGCCGGATCGTCGCGGAGCGCCCGGCGAATGTCCGCGATCGAGGCGCGGCCGGCGGCGTTGACGACGGCGGGCGGATTCATCGGGTGGCCCGCGCCATTCGCGAACTCCCAGAGGGAAGGGTAGCCGGCGCCGTTCGCCTCACCCCAGTCACGGCCGGCGGGCGCAGCCTTCGAGAAGTCCGACGTCGCAAGCGGCGTATCGAAATTTTCCTGCGGGTCGCGGGTGAGCTGGTTGAGGCGGACGAGGAATTTACGATGGGTGCCTGCGAAGGCGTCGTTGGGGTCGAGAAGCGCTGCGCACTGGTGATCGCGGTTGTTGATAATCACATCCTCGATCGCGCCGATGCTCCGGCCATCGTGGCGGACGTCGCGACCGCTGATTTGGTCCACGGTCAGGTAGTGGCGCATTTCGGTGGGTTTGTTGCCGGCGGCCTCGTTCAGGTTCCGGCCATAAAGCCGGTAGACCTCGTCGCCGTGGTCGGCGAACCACGCGGGGTCGTCCTCCGGCACCTGCGGGCCGCTGTCGAGGGTGGCCTTGTCGGTCCCGAGGATGATCGGGCCGTGGCCCGGCTGCGGAATTTCGAGCAGGCCGTAGGGCGCGGCGTGAATGCTTTCGCCGATGCCGAAGAGGCCGCCCTGGGTGATGGTGGCGAAGAGGACCCGGCCCGAGTGCGTGTCGACGACGAGGTTTTTGATTTCGCCGAGGTCGGTACCGTCGCGGTTCTTCACGTTCCGGCCGACGATGGCGCGGGCGCTGGAGTCGGCGCTGCCGCGCGCGGCCATCGCGCCGTTTTTCGGAAGAGGCGAATCGCCCGGCACGGTGGCGGCGCGCGCAGCGGGCGAAAGCGAGAGCGTCGCGGCGATCACCGTCGTGGCGGCGGGCGATTTGAAGGGGAACGTGTTCATGCGGTATTTTTTCGATGGGAGATGCGGCGGAAAACCCCGCGCACGAGGCGGGAGCGGATCGCCCAGAATATTACGAAGCCGGCCGCCGCGAAATGGGGCGACGGTGGAGGCGGATATGGGAGCAACAACCGATCCGCCGCATCGGGTGCGTTCAACCGGTGTTCCAGCCGCGCGTCAGGTAGTCGGAAAGCGTGAGCGCGGCGGCGAGGCCGAGCCAGAAGAAGCCGGCGACCGCGAAGACGCGGACGAGGCCGCGCTGGTAGCGAAGGTGCATGAAAAAAAGGAAAATGATCGCGGTCTTCGCGGCCGCGATGGCGAGCGAGAGCGGCAGGAGCCACGGGCCCGGCGGCAGGAGCGGGACGAGCGCCGCGAGCGTGAGGAGGACCAGCAGCGCGCCGAAGCAGAGGAAGAGGGTGGAGCGTTTGGGATCGGCGGGCATGGGATCAGCGATGGCCGACGAGGTAGAGGAGCGGGTAGAGGAACACCCACACGCAGTCGACGAAGTGCCAGTAGAGGCCGAGCATTTCGACGGCATCGGGGCGTTCGGCGGTGACGCGACGGCGGTGGACGAGCCAGTAAACCCAGGCGATGGCGCAGAGGCCGGCGAGCATGTGCAGCGCGTGGAGGCCGGTCATCGCGAAATAGAGGAAGAGGAAAAGCTGCACCTGCGGCGGATGGGCGAGCGGATGTTCGGGATGAAAATCGAGGCCGGGCAGGAGATGTTCGCGGGCGAGGCCGGAGTATTCGTAGCCCTTGAGGCAGAGAAACGAGGCGCCGAGCAGCCAGGTGAGGACGAGGCACCAGCGGACCGCGGTGCGGTGGCCGAGCTTGATGGCGTGGTCGCCGAGCGCGATGCAGAGGCTGCTCGTGAGCAGGAGGCCGGTGTTCGTGGTGCCGATCCAGAATTCGAGGTGCGAGCTGCCTTCGGCCCACGCGGCGGGATAGGCGAGGCGGTAAACCGTGTAGGTCGTGAAGAGCCCGCCGAAGAAAAGGATTTCGGTGGTAAGGAACGTCCACAGGCCGTAGTGGTTCGCGACGGAGCGCTGGGCGGCATCGCGGAATGGCGAGGGCGCAGGATCGGCGGAGGCGCTCATGTTTTTGACCGCGGACTGATCACACGGACGACCGCGGAGGAAGCGGATCCGTGACCGCCGGCGTGGTCCGGGGTGAAATTGAACGGACGGAGAAAAATCCCCTTCCACGGGCGCGGATCGGGCGCGAGGGAAACTCCGTAATACGGAGTTTGGATTGATGGCACGGGTGGTGGAGGGGGCGGGTTCATTGGGGCGGCGGGTAGTGGTAGGGGCCGGTGGTGACGACGGGCGTGTGCTCGAAGTTGTGCTCGGGCGCCGGCGACGGAGTCTGCCACTCGAGGCCGGTCGCGCGCCAGGGATTGGGACCGGCGGGACGGCCGCGGAAGAAGGACCAGCCGAGATAGACGAGCGGCATCAGGTAGCCGATCGCAAGCACGGAGGCGCCGGCGGAGGAGAGGACGTTGAGCGTCTGGAATTCCGGCGGATAGATATGGTAGCGCCGCGGCATCCCCAGGTAACCGAGGATGAACTGGGGGAAGAACGTGAGATTGAAGCCGAGGAAGGTGATGATCGCTGCGATGCGCGCCGTCCACTCGTGGTAGAGTTTGCCGGAAATTTTCGGCCACCAGTAGTGCAGGCCGCCCATGTAGGCCATGACCATGCCGCCGACCATGATGTAATGGAAATGGGCGACGACGAAGTAGGTGTCGTGCACGTGCACGTCCACCGGGAGGGTGGCGAGAAATAGCCCGGTGAGCCCGCCGATGGTGAACAGGCCGATGAAGCCGAGCGCGTAGAGCAGCGGCGTCTCGAAGGTGATCGAGCCGCGGTGGAGCGTCGCGGTCCAGTTGAAGACCTTGATCGCCGACGGCACCGACACGAGGAAGCTCAGCAGCGAGAACACGACGCCGGCATAGACCGACTGGCTGCTCACGAACATGTGATGGCCCCACACGAGGAAACCGAGCACGGCGATCGCGAGGCTGGACAGCGCGACGACCTTGTAGCCGAAGACGGGCTTGTGGGCGAAGGCCGCGATCGTCTCGCTGACGACGCCCATGCCGGGCAGGATCATGATGTAGACGGCCGGGTGCGAGTAGAACCAGAACAAGTGCTGGAACAGCAGCGGATCGCCGCCGAGACGCGGGTCGAACACGCCGACGCCCGCGAAACGCTCGAGCATCAGGAGGAAAAGCGTGATCGCGAGGACGGGCGTCGCGAGCACGAGGATGAGGCTCGTCGCATACATCGACCACACGAATAGCGGCAGGCGGAACCAGGTGAGACCGGGCGCGCGGAGCTTGTGGATCGTGACGATGAAGTTGAGCCCGGTGGCGATCGACGAAAAGCCGGCGACGAAGACCCCCGCGGCCATGGCCATGACGTGGCCGTTCGAATAGGTGCTGCTGTAGGGCGTGTAGAACGTCCAGCCGGTGTCGACGCCGCCGGCGATGATCGACCAGAGCGTGAGCGCGCCGCCGGCGAGGAAGATGTACCAGCTCGCGAGGTTCAGGCGCGGAAAGGCGACGTCGCGCGCGCCGATCATGAGCGGGAGGATGAAGTTGCCGAGGACGGTCGGGATCGAGGGGATGAGAAAGAACCAGACCATCAGCACGCCGTGGAGCGTGAAGAGGCGGTTGTACATGTCGGAGGTGACAAGGTCGCCCTGCGGCGTGAGCAGTTCCCAGCGCATGAGCGCGGCGGCGGTGGCGGCGATCGCGAAAAAGCACGTGATCGTGACCATGTAGAGACTGCCGATGCGCTTGTGATCGAGCGTGCAGAGCCACGAGCGGATGGTGTGGTCGGCCTCGAGGTAGTCGGGCATCGTGGAAAGCGGATCGGGCGTGTCGGCGCCGGAGAAAGGTGAGGCGATGGTGCTCATGAGGCTCGGTGGGCGGGATGTAGGGCGGGGTCGCCCGACCCCGCCGAGACTTCGAACGCGGCGGGGTCGGGAGACCCCGCCCTACAAATGGTGAGGTTGAATTTCATGGCGTGTCGGGCTCGGGACGCGGCGACGGGGTTTTGTCGGCGAGGGATTTCACGTAGGCGATGAGGTCGAGCAGTTCGCCCTCGGGAATCACGCCCTTGAACGACGGCATCAGGTTGGCGTAGCCGGCGACGATGTGCTGCTCGGGCTGAAGAATGGAGTCGCGGATGTAGGCCTCGTCGGCGCGGATGAACTGGCGGTTCTCGATCGGCTGCATGTGCCCGAAAATGCCTTCGAGGCGTGGCGCATGGATTTGCGAGCCGGGCGTGTGGCAGCCGGTGCAGCCGTAACGGATGAAAAGCGCGCGGCCGCGATGCTCGAGGCCCGGGAGCGGATTGCCCTCGGTGAGCCAGTGCGCATAGGCGTCGGGCGTCATCGCGACGACGCGGCCGGTCATGCGCGCGTGATCGGTGCCGCAGTATTGCGTGCAATAGAGGCGGTAGCTGCCGGGTTTGGTCGCCTCGAACCAGGCGCTGACGATCTTGCCGGGGACGGCATCCTGTTTCACGCGAAACGCGGGCACGAAGAAGCTGTGGATCACGTCCTCGGACGAGAGGAGCACGCGGACGGGCGTGTCGATCGGGACGTGCAGTTCGTCGAACTCGCGGCGGCCGTTCGGCTGGCGGATGTCCCACATCCACTGGCGGCCGACGACGTCGATCTCGGTGGCGTTTGGCGGCGGGCGTTCCTGGAAGAGGTAGATGTGCGCGCCCCAAAAAAAGATGCCGAGGAAGGTGACGAGGGTTGCCGCGATCCAGCCGATCTCGATTTTGATCGAGGGGATTTTCAGCGGCGGACGCGGCGCGGGCGAGCCGCGACGGTAGCGGATCAGGAAGCAGAGGTTGACGGCGAAGAGCGCGGCGACGACGAGCGCGCTGGCGGCGAGCAGAGAGTAAAACAGCAGGTCCACGCGGGGCGCGAGGCTGCTCGCGCTGGGCGGGGCGCCGAGGAGGAGGGAGAAAATCCGGATGGCGGTCATCGCGGTGAATTCTCGCCGGGGCGGCCGCGGCCGTTGTCATACATTATATGACAACGGGGTTTGTCATATAATGTATGACAATTGGGGCGCGCACGGCCGCGGCGTTCCTGGTAGAGCATCCAGCCGATGCCGCCGAAGAGGCCGGCGACGGTCAGGCCGACGCTGACGCCGAGGACGTCCCAGATGATCCGGCCGTAGCGTCCGCCGATTTTCCCGCCGCGGCAGCAGAGCAGGAGGAGATCGAAGACGGCGAGACCGGTTTTGCCTTCGCCGGCGCGTTTGAGGGCGGGGGCGACGTCGTCGGCGAGGAAATCGACGCCGAGGAAATAGCGGGAGATCACGCCGGCGGGCGTCGCGATCAGAAAGCCGCTGGCGTGGGCGTAGAGTTGGGAGCGCGGATCGTAGAGAAAGTGAAATCCGGCGGCGCTGGTGACCTCGGCGATCGCCTGGCTCGTGCCGGTGAGATAGTGCCAGCCGGCGGCGGCGCCGGTGCGGCCATAGCGGCGGACGGCGAGGTCCTCGGCGGATCGCGAATCGCGCGGCGTTTCGGTCGGATCGATGCTGATGTGCACGATCTGGTAATTCCGGCCGGCGGTGGGGACGAGGCGGCGGAGCATGCTGGTGGTGCCGTCGGTGATGACGGAGCAAAGTTGCGGGCAGCGCGCGTAGCCGAAGAAAAGGACGACGGGCTGGCCGCGGAAGAAATCGCCGAGCTTGCACGGCGAGCCGGAGGAATCGGTGAACGCGACATCGAGGGGGAGTCGTTCGCCGATGCGCTGTTCGTAGCGGACGCCGGGGGCGTCGGTCTGGGGCTGGGCGTGGGCGACGAGCGCCGCAGAGAAGACGGCCGCAAGAAGGCGCCAAAGGAAATGGGGCGGGGACGGCTCGCGGAGCAATGCGCGGACGCCTCGGAGAGGCGTCCCTACCTGCGGGACGTTGAATCGGGTTTTCATTTCACGGCTCCCTTTGCGGACGGGTGGGTGGCGGCTTCGTGGGCGAGGAGGTCCATCGCGCGATCGATCGGGATACGGACGATGCCGTGTTCGCGATCGATCCAGCCGTAGGTGTCGAGATGGCGCTTCACCGCGGCGTCCTGGCGGATCCAGTCACCAGCGATCGAGGTCTTCGCCTCGGCGCCGTGGCGGAAGGAGGTCTGCCGGCCGATCGTGCCCGGTGGCGCGGCGTGACGATGGCGTTCGAGCATGAACATGGCGGCGACGCAGAACGCGAGGACGAGTCCGAGATAAAGACCGATGCCGACGATCAGGATGCCGCCGGGCGAAGCGTCGCGCGGCTCGTAGTCGGCGGGCGGAAGTTCGGGGGTGGGATTCATGCGGCGGCCTCGCGGTGGCAGCGGGCGTGGGCGAGATAGCGGTTGAAACAAAGACCGGCGGCGGCGCAGAAAAGCGCGAGCGCCAGGCCGAGCGAGACGGGGGTAATCGGCGCGAACGCGGGCAGGACGACCCACGCGAGATAGAGGAATTGCCCGCCGAGCAGGAGCAGCGCGAGACGCGCGAGGCCGGACGGGAGGCGCTTGATGCGGCGCGACAGCAGGAACACGAACGGCACCGCGAAATGAAAGAGCGCGAGCACGACGATGACCGCGAGCCAGCCGCCGTGCGAGCGGTGCAGGTACCAGGAATTTTCGGTCGGCAGGTTTTCGGCCCAGATGATGAGGAACTGGGCGAAGGCGACGTAGCACCAGAACACGAGTGCGACGAGGAGCAGGTTGCCCCAGTCGATGCCGAAAGGGCGTTTCGCGGGGCCGATGGCGTTGGGATCGGCGCCGCCGCGGATCGCGCAGAACAGCGCGATCGAGTAGCCGGCGAGCGTCATGCCGGTCATCCAGACGGCGGGAAACGCGGTCGAGTGCCAGTGCGGCTCGAGTTCGATGAGCCAGTCATCGGCAAGCACGTGAAGCATCAGCACGAGCGTGATCAGGCTGGCGGGCGCGACCCAGCGCAGCGAGGTGACGTCGCCGCGGTCGCGGATTTTCAGGACGCGGGCGACGCCGGCGGCGACCGCGAAGAAGACGATGCCGTAGAACACGGCTCGTCCAATGAGCATGCCGGGACTCGAGAAAAAGTCGGGCTGCTCGGGTGGCGACGCGAGCTGCGCCGTGCCGTTGTGCGGGAGGAACAGGATCGGAATCGTGAGCAACCAGATCCACGGCAGCAGCGAAATGCCGGCGCTGAAAAACGGCTGGAGCGCCGGGCCCCACTGGCCGCCGGTCAGGCGGAGGATGAGCGTGAAGATCAGCGAACCCACCGCGGGAGCGAGGCAGGCGAACGCGGCGAAGCGATACGCGGGCGCGAAGGCGCGGGGCGAAAGCCAGGCGAGCACGAACGTCGCGGCGGCGCCGAGCACGGCGGCGGCGAGGGCGGCGCGTTCGAGGCGGGCGAGGGGCGGAGCGGTGGTGCTCATCAGTTAGAGGTCAGGAGTCAGAGGTCGGTAGTCGGTGAAGACCCTCTCGCCGCTTCGGCGCATCCCGGCTCGTGACGATTTTGGAGCGCGGCGGCCCCCCGGGCGCTTTGGGCCGAAAGCGGCAGAGGACTGCCGCACTCCAAAATGCGCGGGCCGTTTGCCGCTGCCCGCGGCTCCGGGCCGCCGCAGAACGAGAGGTTCGGTTTCGATGGGGTTCATTTGACGGCGAGCCGGGGGCGTTGGTCCGTGGGGACATCGGCGAGGGTGGCATGCTGGCTGCGCTGGAGGGCGCGGATGTAGGCGGCGATCGCCCAGCGGTCGGGCACGGAGACGCGGTCGGCGTAGGAGTACATCACGCCGTAGCCGTGCGTGATGACGTCGAAGAAGTGGCCGACCGGGGCGTCGCGGAGCCGCTGCTCGTGATAGGACGGGGGCGCGGGAAACCCCCGCCGGACGACGATGCCGCGGCCGTAGCCGTCGCGTCCGTGGCAGATCGCGCAGTAGATATTGAAGCGCTCGCGGCCGCGCTCGAGCAACGCGCGGGTGAGCGGCACCGGCAGTTCGGTGGTGAGGGCGCCGTTGCGGATGCCGGTGGCGAAGACATCTCCGGGTTCCGCGCTGCCGCGCGCGACGGTGTGCGTGGGCGGTGGCTGCGCGGAAGCGTTGTTTGGAAAATGCGGCGATGGCTCGAGCGGGCGGGTGTTGGACTGGTGGTCCATGTTGTCGCAGGCGGCGACGGCGAGGAGGGTCGCGCTGGCGAGGAGCCGTAGCGGCAGGCGTCCCTGCCTGCCGAAATTTGGCGTGGAAGCCGGCAGGCGCGGAGGCCTGCCGCTACGGCGCGAGGTCTTCATGCGGGCACCTCCTCGATGGCTTCGGGGTCGGTGGCGGCGAGAAGGGCACGGGTTTTTTCCGTGTCGAAGCGTGGGTCCTCGGCGCGGATGCGAAGGAAGAAACGATCCTGGCTCGCATGCTCGAAGCCACGCACGTGAAAGACGGCGTGATGCAGCCGGGGCAGGCCGCACAGCCAGAGCAGCGCGACGACCCCGGTGATCGAGACGGTGAGCACGGTGAGTTCGAACGTGATCGGGATGAAGGCCGGCCAGCTGTGGAGCGGGCGGCCGCCGACGTTGATCGGGTAGTCGTGGGTCGCCCAGTATTGGAGACCGTAGGCGCCGCTCGAGCCGGCGATCGCGGCGGCGCCCATGATCCAGGCGACCGGGGTCGGCGGGAGGCGGAGGAGTTCGTCCATGCCCTCGACGGGATAAGGCGCGAACGCCTCGAGGCGCGTGTAGCCGGCGTCGTGGACGCGGCGCAGGGCGGCGAGAAACGCGTCGGGCGATTCGAAGCGGGCGATGAGTCCAGTGCGCGGGCCGCTCATGACAGCTCCGACTCCTTCTCGTGCACGACGAGCTTGCGCATCTCCGACATCGAGATCGCCGGCAGATAGCGGACGAAGAGGAAGACCAGCGCGCAGAAAAAACCGATTGTGCCGATGAAGGTGGACCAGTCCCAAAACGTCGGGTGAAACATGCCCCACGACGACGGGAGGAAATCGCGGTGCAGGCTGGTGACGACGATGATGAACCGTTCGAGCCACATGCCGATGTTGACCGTGATCGAGATGATCCAGAGCACGATGGTGTGACGCCGCATGGACTTGAACCACAGCACCTGCGGGCTGAGGAGGTTGCAGGCGACGAGCAGCCAGAACCACGGCGCATACGGGCCGACGGCGCGATTTGCGGCCATGTAGGCTTCGTAGATGTCGCCGCTGCGCCACGCGGCGTAGAACTCGGCGTAATAGCCGTAGATCACGATCCAGCCGGTCACCATCAGGACCTTCGCCATCAGCTCGAGGTGGCGCGTCGTGATGTAGTTCTTCAGATGGTAAACGCGGCGCAACGGGATCACGAGCGTGAGCACCATCGCGAAACCGGAATAGATTGCGCCGGCGACGAAGTAGGGCGGGAAGATCGTCGAGTGCCAGCCGGGCACGAGCGCAATCGCGAAGTCGAGGCCGACGATGCTGTGCACCGAGACGACCAGCGGCGTCGCGAGACCGGCGAGGATGATGTAGACCTTCTCGTAGTGCTGCCAGTGGTGGGCGTCGCCGCGCCAGCCGAAGCTCATGATGCCGTAGATGCGCGCGCGGAGCGACGAAAGGAACGGCGTCGACCCGCGGACGCTCGCCGCCCCGGCGCGGTCGCGCAGCGCGGCGAGGTCGGGCAGGAGGCCGACATACCAGAACAGCAGCGAGACGATGCCGTAGGTGGAGACGGCGAAGACGTCCCACACGAGCGGGCTGCGGAACTGCGGCCAGACGCCCATCGTGTCGGGATACGGGAGGAGCCAGTAGAAATATTGCGGGCGGCCGAGGTGGAGCAGCGGGAACATCGCGGCGCAGGCGACGGCGAAGAGCGTCATGGCCTCGGTGAGCCGGTTGATCGAGGTGCGCCACTGCTGGTTCAACAGCAGCAAAATCGCGGAGATGAACGTGCCGGCGTGGCCGATGCCGATCCACCAGACGAAGTTGACGATCGCGAAGCCCCACGCGACCGGGATGTTGATGCCCCAGGCGCCGACGCCGCGCAGGAACAGCCAGCCGATCGAGACGGCGAGCAACAGGACGAGGCAGAAGGAGAGACCGAACACCGGCCACCAGAATTTCGGATGCGGATGCTCGAGCGGGATCGACGCAATGTGGCGCGTCACGCTCTCGAGCGTTTCGCCGGCGGCGACGATCGGCTCGGCGGTGGGCGGAAAGATGGGGGGCGATTCGGGCATGGGCGAGGAGTGGAGCTCCGGAGGGCGACTGTGCGGTTAAGAGAGATCAGAGGTCAGAAGTCAGAGGTCAGAAATACCAAGCGCGGCGGAGGAAGAGGATTCTGACATCCGATCTCCGGCCTCTGACCTCGGAAGAGGGGCGTCGCGGCTCGGGAGGATTTTCGCGAGGTAGGTGGTGCGGGGGCGGGTGTTGAGGTCGGCGAGGAGGGCGTAGTCGATCGGCTCGTGCTTGCGTTGGTTGACGCGGCTGTGCGGATCGTTGAGGTCGCCGAAGACGATGGCCTCGACCGGGCAGGCCTGCTGGCAGGCGGTGCGGATTTCGCCGTCGCGGACCCGGCGGTTTTCCTTCTCGGCGGCGATGCGGCCGGCGTTGATGCGCTGGACGCAGTAGGTGCATTTTTCCATCACGCCGCGTTCGCGGACGGTGACGTTGGGATTCTGCTGGAGATGGAGCGGCGACTTCGCGGGCGCGCGGAAATCGAGGAAGTTGAAGCGGCGGACCTTGTAGGGGCAGTTGTGGGAACAGTAACGCGTGCCGACGCAGCGGTTGTAGACCATGTCGTTGAGGCCCTCGCTGCTGTGGACGGTGGCGTGGACGGGGCAGACGAGCTCGCACGGGGCGTTCTCGCACTGCATGCACGGGACGGGCTGCGGCAGCATTTGCGGGTTGGCCGGGTCGCCGGAGAAATAGCGATCGACGCGGATCCAGAGCATCTCGCGCTCGTTGGCGACCTGGGCTTTGCCGACGGACGGGATGTTGTTTTCCGCCTGGCAGGCGATGACGCAGGCGCTGCAGCCGAGGCACGTGCTCAGGTCGATCGACATGGCCCAGGCGTAGTCGCCGCGGAGCCAGGCGGGATAGAGCGAGGGCGCCGGCTTGCGCGGTGAGGGCACCGCGCCCCCATGTTCTTTCAAGTCGGCGGGGGTGACGCGGCGAACGATGTCCCGGCCCTCCATTGTGAAATGGCCGTGGGTCGCCACGAGCGGGTGGCGCCGGCCGAGTTTTTTGACGGAGACTTCGTCGAGGCGCCACGGCGCGGCGGTCGTGCGGAGACGGTAGGCGTCGAAACCGCTGCCGTTGCCGACGGAGCCGGCGCGGGCGCGGCCGTAGCCGAGCGAGAGCGCGACGCAGTCGGCGGCCTGGCCGGGCATGATGGAGATGGCGGCGTGAAGCAGCGCGGGCGTCGCGCTGGCGCTGGCAGATCTCCCGGAAGCAGGCGGGGACGCCTGCGCTACTTCGACCATGTCGCCGTGGGCAAGCTGCAGGCGAGCGGCGAGGGAAGGGCTGACGAGAAGGGCGTTGTCCCACGTGAGGTGGGTGAGCTGCTGCGGGAGCTCCTGCAGCCAGGGATTGTTGGCGTAGCGGCCGTCGAGGATTTTGGTGTCGGGTGCGAGGATCAGGGTGAGGGAGCGGGGTGAGGGCACCCCGCCTCCATCGGAAACGAGCGTGGGGAGGTCGGGGGCGGAGGCGGTGGCGGCTTCCTGCGCGGGGCCGGCGATGACGCCGCGGTTGAGCCAGCGTGCCCAATTGGAATCGAAGTCGCCGGTCTCGTCCCGCTCGCGCCACGTTTCGCGGACGATTTCGTAGTCGGTGCGCCCGGTGGGCTCCGTGACGAGGCGGAGGATCTCGATCGTCGAGCGCGTGGCGTAGAGCGGATTGATGAGCGGCTGCTGGATCGTCGCGACGCCACCATAGGAGCGGAGATCGGACCACGCTTCGAGATAGTGGCTCGCGGGCAGATGCCAGGTGCAGTGAACAGCGGTCTCGTCGAAGTGGGTGCCGAGATGGACGCTGAATGAAATCCGCTTCAGCCGCTCCGCGAAATCGATGTCGGCAGGGGCGGTGTAGACGGGATTGGGGCCGAGGATGAAGAGCATCTCGACTTCGTGCGCGTCGACCGCGCGAACGAGCTCGGGCAGCGCGCCGGCCGCACGTGCGTCGGTGTCGGAACGAATCGCCGGCAGGAGGTGTTGAAGGCGACCGGCGGAGCCGAGATGCGCGCTCATGGCGAGCGCCCAGCGGCGGATGTCGGCATCCTGCGTGGCGCCGGCGATGCAGACGGACGTCCCGGGGTGCGCGCGGAAATCGCGGACGAGCGCGGCGACGAAGCGGCGCTCGTCGTCGGTGAGAGCGTGCGCCGGGGTGTCGCCGTCGGATTTGATCGCATGCGCGACGGCGTCGAGCACGAGACGGAGGCGCGCGGGCGAAAGCGGCAGGCGGAGGTCGCCGAGCGCGCCGGTGATCGACGGGACCGGTTCGAGGACGTAGAGGCGGTTGAGATCGACGCGACCGTTTTCGATGCGACGGCGTGTGGCGAAGGCGCGCGCGTAGCGGATGGCGGCGGGATGCTGGTAGAGAAAATCGCTGCCGATCGAAAGGATCACATCGGCGGCGG
>DASZPP010000333.1:0-11825 GCA_035549975.1 Opitutus sp. | reverse complement strand
GAGAGACGGAGCAGGGTAAAGACTTTGCGGGCGAGCCAGCGGACGAGCGAAAGTGCGTCCCAGAACCAGCAGCGCCAGGCGGGGGCGTAGCGGTGGCGGATGGCGATTTCCTCGCGGTAGCCGAGCCAGCGCCCGGAATCGCTGAGGCCGCGCGTGCCGCAGGCGGCGATGCGGAGCGGGATGGGCTTGAAGCGGACGCGGCTTTTCCAGAGGCGGAGGTTGAACTCGTAGTCGGCCATGATCGCGAAGGACGGGTCGAATGCGCGGCCCTCGGTGAAGAGCGCGCGGCGATAGAAGGCGCCCTGGTGGTGAACGAAGTTGCGGGCGAGCGGCCGCACGTGCGAGCCGAGCCGGTAGAGGCGGCCGTCGTGGTAGGCGATCTCGCCGACGGCGACGCCGGACTCGGTGTGTTTCACCCAGTTGAGAAAGGTGCCGAGGATCGTGTCGCCGACGAGGCGATCGTCGGCGCCGAGGAAGAGCAGCCAGTCGCCGCGCGCGAGGGCGACGCCTTTGTTGAGCGCGTCGTAGACGCCGCGGTCGGGCTCCGAGACAAGCGCGGTGAGCCGGGCGCGGCGGGCTTCGAGCCATTCCCGGGTGCCGTCGGTCGAGGCGCCGTCGATGACGATGAGCTCGGGCTGGGTGTCGCGCTGGATCCAGACGCTCTCGAGAGCGGCGGCGAGGCGCGAGCCGGGGTTTTTGCAGGCGACGATGACGCTGAGCGGCGGGCCGGACATTGCGTTCGCGACGAGCATCGCACAGCCTCGGGGTGTGTCCACGCCGAACGCGCCGCTGCTGTCGATCGTGATCGTCGCCTACAAGTCGCGCGACGAGATCGGCGCGTGCCTGGCCTCGCTGCCGCGCGAGCTGACGTTGGCGGATGGGGCGTGCGGCGCGGTGGAGGTCGTGGTGGTGGACAATTCGCCGGGCGAGGGTGCGGGCGAGATCGTGCGCGGGGAATTTCCGTGGGTGGGGTATGTGGCGGCGGAGAGGAACCTGGGTTTCGGGCGGGCGAACAACCTGGGGTTTGCGCGGGCGAACGCGGCGGGCGAGTGCGTGTTGTTTCTCAATCCGGACACGGTGTGCAACGCGGCGGCGCTGGCGCATTGCGTGGCGCGGCTGCGCGCGGACGAAACGATCGGGCTGATCTCGCCGAAGCTGGTGTTGGCGGATGGGACGATGGACCTGGCGTGCCGGCGGTCGATTCCGACGCTGTGGGACGGATTTTGCCGGGGGAGCGGGCTGGCGGCGGCGTGGCCGCGCAATAAATTATTCGCGGGTTACAACCTCACGCATTTGCCGGACGACGGCACGTATGAAGTCGGCGCGATCAACGGGGCGTTCATGATGGGACGCAGAAAAGTGTTCGAGGCGGTGAGCGCGCAGGGCTGCGAAGTTTTTGACGAGCGGTTCTTCATGTATGGCGATGATCTCGATCTGTGCATCCGCGTGGCGCGGGCGGGGCGGCGGATCGTTTATGACGGGAGTGCGAGCATCACGCACCTGAAGGGATTGAGCGTGGCGAAGGATTACGAACGGATGTCGCAGGCGATCTTTGATGCGAACCGGGATGTCTTCCTGAAGCATTTCGGCGGATCGCTGGCGGCGCGGTTGAAGTGGCGGGTGGCGTTTGGCGCATGGAAACGCGTGGCGCTCATGCGGGCGCGGCGACGCGGCCGGCGCAGCGTGCGTCCGGTGTAAACAGGGCGGGTTGCCCTCAGCCCGCCGTGAGCAGGCGGTGCTTCGGCGGCGCGTCAGGGCTAACGGCGCTGCCTCAATACGCGCTGGGGTTGCGCCAGCGCACGAAGGTCAGGAGGACGATTTGCACGTCGAGCCAGATGCTCCAGTTCTCGATGTAATAGATGTCGTGCTGGACGCGGGCGGCGAGGTCGCTGTCGCCACGGAGCCCGTTGACCTGCGCCCAGCCGCTCATGCCGGGCTTGGCGAGATGGCGCGGCAGGTAGTGCGGGATGTCGCGGGCGAGCTGCTCGACGTGAAACGGGCGCTCGGGGCGCGGGCCGACGAGGCTCATGTCGCCGCGGAGAACGTTCCAGAATTGCGGGAGCTCGTCGAGATTCCAGCGGCGGAGGAAGGCGCCGATGCGAAGCAGGCGTGGATCGTGGCGCGCGGTGCTTTGTTGCGCGCCGTCGGTGGTGGCGGCATCGGGCGCCATGCTGCGAAGCTTGTACAACGTGAAAGGGCGATGGCCGGCGCCGATGCGTTGCTGGCGGAAAAACACCGGCCCGCGGGGCGACTCGCGTTTGATCAGGGCGGCGCAGACGAGGATGATCGGCGCGGAGCACACGAGGCCGGCGAAGGCGCCGACGAGGTCGAAGGAGCGCTTGAGGGCGCGGGAAACGAGACGGTCGATCGCGAGGGACTCGACGCCGAGAATCGGCACGCGGCCGACGGTTTGCAGGCGGAGGCCGCTGAGGAGAATCTCGAAGGCGCCCGGGACGAGCTTGAGTTCGACGTAGCGGCGCTCACAGGTTTCGACGAGACGGCGAACCTCGACCGGCGGAAGATCGATGCGCGTGGCGATCAGGATGTCGGCGGAAACGCGCGCGAGAACGGCATCGAGCTCGGCGAGGGAGCCGAGCGGCGGCATCGCGCGATCATCCTGCGTCAGGCGGCACTGGTCCGGCGGATCGGAGGGCAGCGGGACGAAGCCGGCGAGGGCGAAGGGGTGGGCGGGGGTGCGGGTGATCTCGGCGGCGAGGGCGCGGGCGTCGTCGTTGCAGCCGAGGAGGACGACGCGGCGGCGCACCCGCGTCAGCAGCGGGGTTTGGGTGACGACGGCGTAGGCGAAGGAGCGCCAGAGGTAGAGCAGCGCGATGACGCAGACGAACGCGATGATGACGAAGAGGCGGGAGATCGGCGGGTCGAATCGCAGGACGAGCGAGACGCCGAGGTAGGCGGCGAGCCAGAAGGCCGCGCCCTTGATGATCGCGTTGAGGCTTTGATAGCGGCGGAGAAGCACGCGCGCATCGTAGAGGCCGAGTTGGGCAAACGCGGCGACGAGCAGGGCGACGCCGACGAGCAGCAGCGGCAGATAGCGTGTGAACGACGCGCCCGGCACGTGGATGCCGAAGCGCTCGAGCGGGGACTCATAGCGCAACCACCAGCCGAGCGCGAGGCCGGCGAAGGTGACCAGCGTGTCGCCGGCGAGGAGCGCGAGGGGAACGACGGTTTCGCGAATCGAGTTGGAGGCGCGGGACAAGGGGGAATTACGAAGGACGAATTACGAATTATGATTTCGGCGGCGGCGAGTCGAGCAGCGCGATGAGAACCGGGGCGGGGAGCCAGCCTTTGGCGGGGAAGAGGAAGTCGAATTTTTCGACCGCGAGGCTGTTTTCCTGGATCTCGAACACGTCGATTGGCGGAGGCAGGTCGAGATCGCGCATCAGGACCGGATAGCCGGTGCGTTCGCGGTGGTAGACGCGGATCGGCGCGCTGGCGAAATCGGGAAGGGCGGGACGCGAGGCAAAAAAGCGGACCCGCTCCGGGGTCAGCGAGCGGGCCAGGATTTCGCCGGGAACGCCGCGACCATCGAGCCAGTCGGCGAGCGCCGCCACGTAGCGGGCGTCGCGCGCGCGCGGATCGCGGCGCGAGTCGAGCCGCGCGGCGGCACGATCGGCGAAGTGGTGGAGGTCCGTGATCGTCGCGAGGCGGAGCCGGGCGATCTCGGGCTGGCGCCACCAGGGCGAGGTGAGGAAGAGCGGGTTGTTGAGGCAGGCGAGGGCGAAGGCGCGCGCGGCGTCGCCCTCGCGTTTCTGGTTCAGGCGCGCGAGCGCGAGGCCGAAGTAAACGCCGCCCTTGTCGGGGACGAGGTGCGCGGCGGCGAGGAAGTGGAGTTCGGCGTCGGCGGGATCGCGCGTGACGAGGAGCCAGCCGAGATTGAAGTGCGCGATTTCCTGGTCGGGATTGAGCGCGAGCGACTCGCGGAGCAGGGCGACGGCGCGGTCGGCACCGGCGGGAGAACGCGCGAGCGCGAGGGCGCGGATGTTGAGCGCGGGCGCCGGATCGCGCCGCGCAAAGACGATGACGATCGCCAGCGTCAGCAACGCGGCGTTGCCGATGCAAGACCTCAACCGGGGGTGGAAAGTGTCACGTATTACGTGACACTTTTCTTCAGCGAGCCTCCGCGAAGTGTCACGTAATACGTGACACTGGTCCGAGGCGAGGACGGCGGCGCAGAGCGCGAGGGCGAAGGTGAAGATCGGAAAATCGAGCTGGTAGTCGGTGAGCGCGAACGTGCCGTAGCCGGCGAGCGCCGTGGCGGCGACGATGGTGGCGCCGCCACGGGGGTTTTCGCGCTGGAGCGCGGCGCGGGCGGCGAGCCAGAGAAACGCGGCGAGGCAGAGCACGCCGGCACCGCCGAGGTCGGCCCAAAGCTGGATCGGAGTGCAGTGAAGCTGGAAGGCGTCTTCGACGCCGCCGTCCAACCGCGACCGATAGCGCGGGTAAATGAGCGGGGTGGAGCCCGGTCCCCAGCCGAGCACCGGCCGGTCCGCGCCGATCAGCAAGCCGCCGGTCGCCATCGCCGAGCGCTGCCGGTTGCTGGCGTCGAGCATGTATTTGGCCGGAACGGCGGCGTGCGGCAGCAGCAGCGCACGCGTGCGCGGGTGGATGAACGCAAACGTGAGGGCCAGGGCGAGGCCGGCGGCCGTGATCAGGAGAAGCTTTTTCCAACCGAGCCCGCTTTGCACGAGCGCCGCGACAATCAAGGCGGCGAAACCGATCGCGCCGCCGCGGCTTCCGCTGGAGAAAAGCAACGCGATCGCGAGCAGCGTGGCGAGCGCCCACGCCGCGCGGCGGAGTCCGCGGCGGCGAATGGCGAGCGCGGCCAGCGGAGAAATGGCGAGGAGCGCGAAGCCGGCGGCGTAGTTGGAGTGGCCGAAGGGGAAGTTGTTGCGATGCGCGGCGAGCGCGGAGAATTTCCAGAGGACGCCGGCGGGAAGCAGATCGCGCGCAAGCCATTCGCCGAGACTGAGCGCGATAACCACGGCGGCGAAGAGGCCGACGGCGGTGAGAAGCTGGTCGCCGCGGGAACCGACGGCGGGAGGGCGCGGAGATGGCTCGGATTGCAGCCAGTCGGACAAGAGAAAAAAGGCGGCGGCACCGGCGAGCGGCATCAGTGCCCACAGCAGGCTCGGTCGCGGAAACGGACTGAGCGACGCGGATGCAAGGACAACCGCGGAAAAGCCGGCGGCGACGAGGAGCCACGGCCGGGGCGGAAGAGCCAACGGCGCCGCGTGCGAAAAGCCGCGAAGGACGAGGAGGACGAGCGGCAAGGCTTCGACAAGCCACAGCAGCCAAACCCAGGGCGTGGCGTAGAGGCGGGTCGGACCGCGGTCGATCAGCGTGAGGATGGCGAGGCCGGCCAGCGCGACGACGACAAGCGTGCGGATCAGCAGGGTTTCGACTCGGGCGGGACGCATGCGCGGAAGACCATGACAGCGCGACGCGACCGCGCGGGCAAGCGCCGAGGCGCGGCTTGACGGTGGCGGCGACGGGCGGGCAGGCTTGGGAAATGTCGCGCGAGGTTGCCGTGCCCAGGAGGAAGCTGCCGCTCTGGAAGATCGTGGCGGTGCTGGTCGTGGCCGGCGTGGCGGCGGTGCTCGCGCTGCGCGGCGTGGATGTGCGGGCGTGGATCGAGCGCGGCATGGACACGATTCGGGCGGCGGGACCGGTGGCGTTTTTCACGGCGATGGCGGTGCTGCCGGCGCTGCCGGTGCCGACGACGGCGTTCACGTTGACGGCGGGATCGGCGTTTGGCGAGCGGCTGGGGATGCCGCTCGTGGTGGCGCTGTCGATCGCGGCGATCACGTTCAATCTCGTGATGACGTATGTGCTGGCGCGCTGGCTCCTGCGGCCGTGGCTGGAGAAGCTGATGGCTCGGTTCGGTTATGCGGTGCCGCGGCTGGAGGCGGGGGACCTGACGGATTTGACGATCATCGTGCGCGTGACGCCGGGGAGTCCGTTTTTCGTGCAGAACTATCTCCTCGGGCTCGCGAACGTGCCGCTTGGAAAATACCTGCTGATCTCGTGCCTCGTGCAGGCGATCTACACGCCGGCGTTCGTGCTGTTTGGCGATGCGCTGCTGCACGGGCGCGGGCGGATGGCGCTGCTCGCGGCGAGCCTGCTGGTGATCGCGATCGTGGCGACGCACTGGGCGAGAAAACATTACGGCAAAAAGAAGGCGGCGAAATGAGGACGCGAAAGCGGGAACGGGAAGAGACGCTGTTTGACATGGGTCGAACCGAGGGCGGGTCGGAGACCCGCCCTACCGAGGCGAGCGAGCGGGTGGAGTCGGTGAGCGATTTCACCCGGCGGGTGAAATCGCTGCTGGAAACGGGCATCCGGCCGGGCTGGGTGCGCGGCGAAGTATCGAACCTGCGGGCGCAGGCGAGCGGGCATGTTTACTTCTGCCTGAAGGATGCAGGCGCGGCGTTGAATGCGGTGCTGTTTCGCGGCGACGCGGCGCGGCAGAGCGTGAAACTGCGGGACGGGCTGCAGGTCGTCGTGTATGGCGAGGTGAGCGTCTACGAATCGCGCGGGCAGTATCAGTTGATCGTGCGCGCGATCGTCGAGGACGGGATCGGGAAATTGCAGCGCGAGTTCGAGGCGCTGAAGCGGCGGCTCGACGAGGAGGGGCTGTTCGCGGCGGAGAAGAAACGGCCGGTTCCGGAGATGCCGGCGACGGTCGGATTCGTGACTTCACCCACGGGAGCGGCGGTGCAGGATTTCTTGCGGATTCTGAAGCGGCGCGGCTGGCGCGGGCGCGTCGTGGTGCTGCCGGCGAACGTGCAGGGCGCGGGCGCGGCGGCGGAGATGGTGGCGATGCTGAAGCTGGCGGAAAAGCTGGGGACTTTCGATTTGCTCGTGATCGGGCGCGGCGGCGGGAGCCTGGAGGATTTGTGGGCGTTCAACGAGGAGCCGCTGGTGCGCGCGGTCGCGGCGTGCGGTGTGCCGATCGTGTCGGCGGTCGGGCACGAGATCGATTTCACGCTGTGCGATTTCGCGGCGGACGTGCGGGCGGAGACGCCGAGCGCGGCGGCGGAGCTGATCTCGAGTCATTTCATCGCCTGCGCGGAGCGTGCGGCGAGTGCGGGCGAGGCAATGGTGGCGGCGGGTGAGGATGCAATCGAGCGGGCGGCGGTGCGCGTGGATCATGCGCGATCGCGGTTGCGGCTGCTCTCGCCGGCCGCGCAGGTGGAGCAGGGATTTTTGCGGCTCGACGACCTGGCGAACCGGCTGGGCGGAGCGCTGCGCAGCGGCGTGCAGGTGCGGCGCGAGCGGCTGGCGGAAGCGAGGAATTTGCTGGCGCGGCGGTCGCCGGGAGCGCGAGTGGAACTCGAGTCGCACCGGCTGCTGGCACTGTGGAAGCGGTTGCAGGCGGCGAGCCCGAAATCGGTGTTGCAACGCGGGTTCGTGATCATGCGCGACGAAACGGGAATGCCGGTGCCGCGGCGGAAAGGCGTGGCGAGCGGGCAAAGATTGCGCGCGGAGTTTGGCGACGGCGAGCTGCCGGTGCGGACGGAGTGAATCGCGCCGGCGCTCTCCCTCCGCAGCGGCGCCCCGGCGGATGAGCACCGGCCATTGTCATATAATGTATGACAAGTGCGGGGGACGACCGGGGCAGTTGTCATACATTATATGACAACCTGCGCGGAGAGTTGGAGGTGGAGTGGAATAGTGGGCAGGGATGGTTACTCTGATGGGTAGGATGAAACGTGGAATCACACTAACCCTTTTCGCGCTGGCGGCGGTGGCCGCGGCGCCAGCTGAAATGAAATCGACCAAGAATCCCCAGGCCGTCGCGGCGGACGGCACGGTGTGCGCCACGGACGGCGCGAAGTCGGCGTGCGGACTGCCCTCGCATGTCGTGATCGACATGGCGAAGACAGCGGTGCAGCACAGCGACGCGGAGTGGCGGGCGCGGCTGACGCCGATGCAGTATCGCGTGGCCCGACAGCAGGGGACGGAGCCGCCGTTTCACAACGAGTATTGGGACAACCACGAGGACGGCGTGTATTTTTCGGTATGCAGCGACACGCCGCTGTTCGACTCGCGCGACAAATTCGCGAGCGGCACGGGCTGGCCGAGCTTTACGAAGCCGATCCAGCCGGAGTTCGTCGGCGAGACGACGGACTCGAGCTACGGAATGACCCGAACCGAGGTGCACTGCAACGTGGATGGCGAACATCTCGGGCACGTGTTCGACGACGGTCCGGCGGACAAGGGCGGGCTAAGATATTGCATCAACAGCGCGTCGCTGCGGTTCGTGCCGCGCAAGGACTATGAGGCGTGGCTCGCGAAGGGCGGCAACGGGAAGATCGCGGCGAAGTAGGGGCGGGGCTGTTAAGTGGATGCGTGAGGTGGGGGCGGGTCTGAGACTCGCCCTACTGGGACCACGAATGTTCGTGCCAAGAAGAGACGAGGCCCGCGCTCACTGGGTTGTTGCGGATGTAGGCGACGGTCTTGTCCCATTCGGCGTCGTTGCGCATCCAGCGATCGAACCATTCGCGTTGCCAAACCGGACCGGAACGGTTGAGCGCACGGTTGATACGCTTCGCGGACCTGCCTTTCAGGCGCTTCATGATTGCGCTGAGTGAATGGGTGCAGTCTTGGCTGGGAACGATGAGCGCATGCCAATGATTCGGCATTACCGTGTAGTGCGGGACTTCGATCTTCCAGTCTCGAAGGAGCGCGAGTTCTTCCACGACCAGCGAGGCGATGGGCGCGAGCCGAAGCAGACAGGAGCCGGCGCCGGCGTCCAAATACTTTTCCATGGTTCGGAAATACTGGCGCTGAAGTGCGACGAAAGCCGACGATTGCGGCAGAATTGTCGAGAGGGTGCGATGGATTTCCTCGAGGCGGAGGATGGCGTCGCGCGGAAGGCTGTCGGAGACTCGGACCGTGACGAAGTAGCGGCCTGATTCGACTTCCCAGTGCGGGAGTTTGTCGCGAGTGAAGCGTATTGTGTGGAGATACGTCATCGCGGCGGGCGGGTGGGGCGGGTCTCAGACCCGCCCTACTTGAGCTTCGGGAATTTTTTCCACTTCGCGCCGGATTTGGAACTCTTCACGACGGTTTCGATGAAGGCCATGCCGGCGAGGCCGTCGTCGATGTTCGGAAAATCGTAGCGGGTCTTCGGCGGCTTGCGGCCGGCGATGCTGTCGGCAATCGCGGTAGCGGCGGAGCGGTAGACGTTGGCGAAGGCCTCGATGAAACCTTCCGGGTGCGCGAAAGGCGTGCGCGTCGCACCCTGCGCGGCGGCGGAGAGGTAGCTGTTGCCGCGGCGGGAAACGACGGGCGCGGCGTCGGCGCGCTTGAAGACGAGCTCGTTCGGGTTTTCCTGGTGCCACTCGAGCGAACCGCGCGTGCCGTAGACGCGGATGTTGAGGTTGTTCTCGTCGCCGTTGGAAATCTGCGAGGCGTAGATGATGCCCTTCGCGCCGCCGGTGAAACGGACGAGGCAGTTGCCGTCGTCATCGAGCGGACGGCCGGGGATGAAGGTGGAGAGTTCCGCGCAGATTTGCTCGACCTCGAGGCCGGTGATGTAGCGGACGAGGTTGTGTGCATGCGTGCCGATGTCGCCCATGCAGTTCGAGACGCCGGCGACGGACGGGTCCATGCGCCAGTTCGAGATCGCGCCATCGCCTTTCTGCTCGAGCGCGGTGATCGCGTAGCCCTGCGGATATTCCGCGACGATTTTCAGGATCTTGCCGAGCTTGCCGGAGCGGACCCACTCGCGGGCCTCCTTCACCATCGGGTAGCCGGTGTAGTTGTGCGTGAGCGCGAAGACTTTTCCGGTTTGGCGGATGATGTCGCGGAGCTTGAGGCCTTCCTTGAGCGTGAAGCAGAGCGGCTTGTCGCAGACGACGTGGAAGCCGGCCTCGAGAAACGTCTTCGCGACGGCGAAGTGGGTGTTGTTGCGCGTGACGATCGAGACGAAGTCGATGCGCTGGCCGGCGGGCAGCGCGGCTTCGGCACGGGCCATCTCCCCGTAGGTCGCGTAGACGCGCGACGGATCGAGGAAGAAATCCTCGCCGGATTTTTTGGATTTCGCGGGATCGGCGGAGAAGCAGCCGGCGACGAGCTCGATTTCGCCGTCGAGGCGGGCGGCCATGCGGTGGACGGAGCCGATGAAGGCGCCGCGGCCGCCGCCGACCATGCCCATGCGGAGTTTGCGGGGGAGGTTCATGATGGAGGTGGAGGTTGATTCTAGATGGATTGCTTCGTCGCGGTGCTCCTCGCAATGACAGGGAAGAACGAGCGACAGGAGCATGGGCGGGTCGGAGACCCGCCCTACGGGGCTAGAGCGCGACGGGCTGGCCGGTGGCGGCGGAGGCGTAGGCGCCGTCGATGACTTTCATGAGCGACAAGGCCTGATCGGGCGTGTTCAGCGGCTTTTCCTTCCCATCGATCGTGTAGATGAAATTCATCGCGGAGCGGACGCGGCCCATCGTCTCGTCGGGCGAGGCGACGACGGCGCGGTTCACCGAGCGGCCGTGTTCCTGCACGTAGAGTTCGCAGGCGTCGATCGCAGTGGCGTCAATGCCGTCGACGGCGAAGAGACGCTGGACGAGGCCGCCGGCTTTCCGGCCCTGGAAGGTGACGGAGACTTCCTCGCGCTTGTTGGTCTCGGCCCAGGAAACGGCGAAGGACATCGCCTGGCCGGTCTTGAAGGTGACGAAGCCGTGCGCGGCGCTCTCGACGTCGGTGACGCCCTGCGCGACGTCGGGGATGCCCCACGGGCCTTTGAAATCTTTGTCGGTGATGTGATCGTTGAAGGTGCGCGCGAGGATGTGCGCGGGCTCGGGATAGCCCATGAAATACATGCCAAGGTCGACCATGTGGAGAAGGTCGATCAGCGGGCCACCGCCGGAGAGTGCCTTGGTGGTGAACCAGCCGCCGAACCCGGGGATGCCGGTGCGGCGGATCCATTTCGCCTGGCAGGTGTTGATCCGGCCGATCGTGCCGTCGGCGATGTAGTTCATCATCGCATAGCTCTCGGGGCGGGCGCGGTTGTTGAAATTGAACATCAGGGTGCGGCCGTTCTTCTCGGCGGCGGCTTTCATGTCGGCCATCTCGCGGGCGTTCATGGCGGGCGGCTTTTCGCAGAAGACGTGCTTGCCGGCGGCGAGGGCCTCGAGGACGAGTGGCGCGTGGTATTTGTTCGGGACGATGACCGAGACGGCGTCGAGGTCGGGAATCGAGCGGAGGACCTCCGCGAGGCTCGGGAAGACGCGGCCGATGCCGTGGCGCGCGGCGGCTTTTTCGGCGGCGGCCTGGTTCACGTCGGCGAGGGCGACGATATCGGCGCCGGCCTGACGGAAGCCGGTGGCGTGGTAGTTGGCCATGCCGCCGGCGCCGATGATGGCGATTTTTTTACTCATGGGAAAAAGCGATCAGCAGTCAGCTTTCAGCCATCAGCGGGATGCAGCGAAACCTCGCTTCAAGCGTGGTTAGGAGCTGAAAGCTGAGAGGCTGATCGCTGACGGCTTTATTGGTTCTTCTTGTCGAACGCGGCGTCGAAGGCGACGGCGCTGCGGGCGAAGTCGAGCTTGCGGAGGAACGCGCACGATTCGGCGGCGCCGTGCTCGCGGTCCATGCGGATGTCCTCCCACTCGACGGAGAGCGGGCCGCGGTAGTTCACGTCGTTCAGGGCGACGATGATTTCCTCGAAGTTGATGTCGCCGCGGCCGACCGAGCGGAAATCCCAGTAGCGGCGCGCATCGCCGAAGGTCGTGTGGCCGCCGAAGACGCCGGCCTCGCCGTTGCCGTGGCCCCACCAGACGTCCTTCATGTGCGCGTGGAAA
>DASZPP010000332.1:0-2307 GCA_035549975.1 Opitutus sp. | reverse complement strand
GGATTTGGAAACGGCCGGCACGATTTTGTGCCGATAAGTTTTCGGGTGTGGCAGCCGCCCGCCCCAAAGGCAATCCGAGAGTGGCGGCGCGCCCGGCCGGCAAACGCCCGCCGCGACTTTCCCCTTCCCTCCGCCCGGCCTCCTCACTTTCACTCTCATCTTCATTTCATGAACGCAGACCAATTCTGGACCGGCCAGGACGGCCAGATTCTCACCGTCAGGAACAAGGACGACCGCTCCGTCGCCCTCACGCTCGCGTTCTGGCCCCGGCACCCCGCCGAGTTCGACTTCATGAAGGCCAGCCTCGCCGACCTGAAGTTCACCGAGCGCAGCTCCCTCGCCCGCATCGGCATCGAGATGCTCATGCAGGGCCCGCTGCGCGTCGAGGGCAACCGCCTCGAACTCGAGGTCGACGCCTTCATCTACGACCCCAGTTTTCCCAACGCGCTCTACTGGAAAAAACTCATGCGCTCCGGCGCGCCTGTCGGCCGGCTGTTTCACGCACCCGCCGCCGCCAAGCTCACGACCGCGGAAATCTGGGACGCCGTCAAAACCAACCGCCTCAAGCTGCCCAACACGATCAGCATCGACCGCTCCGGCCGCGTCTTCCTCACCCCGCATCCCGTTTCCTACACGCTCAACCCGAAGCTCCAGCGCCTGAACTTCGAGCGTGTCGTCAGCGGCAACGCCGGCCGCGGCTACCTCGACCAGGTGCAGGTCCGCCACGAGTCGAACCCGCTCACGATCCCGCCGCACTCCGGCATCCTCACGAGCTGCTCGATGTACCTCAAGGAGCACTTCGTCGTGCTCAACCAGGGCGAGGGCAACTTCGGCATCCACACCAGCGCGATCCTCCTCGATCCGATCAAGACTTTCGGCACGAACATCATGCTGGAAATCTACAACAGCGGCGACCAGCCGGTCGTGAACCCGCTCGTGTCCGTCGAGATTTTCCGCGCCCCCAAGGAGAACGATCCCGCGTTCAAGACCCTCGCGAAGAAACGCCACCGGCTCCTCGCCAACGCCGGCGGCCTCTACCAGCACCTCGACGAAAATGCGCCGCAGGAAAAATCCGAGGCGCGCCCGCGCACCAAGATCACCGTGCGCAACCAGAGCGCCACGATGGAAAACCGCTCGCTCGTCGTCCGCGCCAGCGACGATTTCAAGAAAACCCTCGCCACCAACGGTGGCCCCGACGGCCACCGCACGATGATCCAGGCGCTCGACGCCGCGCCGGAAAACGCCGACACGCTCGTCCTCGACTACTTCCCCGACCTGCTCGAACACATCGAGCTCGTCACCCGCATCGGCGACCTGAAGCTCAAGCGCATCATCTTCCGCCGCGCCTCGCGCACCCACGGCTATTTCCTCTCGAGCAACGCCCACGCGCGCCTCGACATGTTCGACGCCATCGGCCTGCAGGTCTACTGGTATGACGAGCTGACGAACGACATCTACCTGCACACCTACAAGAAGGAGCACGGCTTCTTCGTTCGCGAGGAGATCGCCCGCAAATTCCAGGAGAGCACGATCCTCGCCTTCTACGGCTCCGCCGTCGGCCTCGACGCGCCCGACACCGCGCGGATCTCCGGGCTCGTCGACAAGATCGCCGCGTTTTTCGGCCACAACATCGGCGTGCTCACCGGCGGCGGCGGCGGCGTCATGCGTCTCGCCACCGACCAGGCGCGCAGCAAGGGCGCGCTCACCGGCGCGTGCTTCCTCGAGCTCGAGGCCCAGCCGCCGGAGCTCGGCGTCGATTTCTTCAACACCTTCCAGGAAGCGTCGCGGCACTTCCGCCAAAAATGGTTCGAGGCCGCCGATTTTTGCATCTTCAACGTCGGCGGCGTCGGCACGCTCGAGGAGATCGGCATCGAGATGTGCAACCTCAAGCTCGGCATCCGTCCGCGCGTCCCCTACGTCTTCTTCAACGCCCGCTACTGGTCCGACCTCCGCAAGCAGATCAAGGAAATGATCCGCACCAAGCGCTCGCCCGCCTGGATCGCCGACTACATCCTCTTCACCGACGATCCCGACGAGGTCGTCGCCTTCTACCGCGACAAGCTGCAAGTCCTGTAGGAGCGGCTTTGCCGCCGCGACCATCGGGTCAACCGCCGGGAGCAGATTTGGAAAAACGGTAGCCGATCAAGAAGGTAGCGGCAGGCCTCTGTGCCGGCCGTTTCGGGGGAGCAAAACTTCGGCGGGCAGGGACGCCTGCCGCCACAACCGGCTGCCGTTGAACCTGGAGCGTGTCGTGCACTTTCGAGCTTCGAGGATCAGACGTAGCGCGGTGCTTCAGCCCGCGCGGGG
>DASZPP010000331.1:0-2266 GCA_035549975.1 Opitutus sp. | reverse complement strand
CGGGAAGCGCGCCTTTCATGTTCATGAGATCCGGTTCGTTGCAGGCCTCGTGAACAATCTGCTCGATCCGAGGCCGGTTGGCCGGGGGACCGTCAAAAGCGGCGACCCGGGCCCACGGGGAGACTTCTGCGATGCCTTGGGTGCGGGCGGCGATGAGAAAATGCCGCAAAGCTTCCGGATGACTTTCCGCGACGCCGTAGCCGTGCAGGTAGTATTCCCCGAGCTCGGCGTGGGCCATGTCGCTGCCGGCGTCCGCCGCCAGCTGCAGCCAGTGGGCGGCTTCTTCGTCGTCGCGCTCGATGCCGGATCCGGCGTGGAGGAGTTGCGCGAGCTCGATTTGCGCCGTTTCCTCGCCGGTGCGGGCGGCGCGCTCCATCCATTCGAAGGCTTTTGGCAGATCCTGCGGGACGTCGAGCGCATCGCGGTAGAGATACGACATCCGCCGCATCGCTTCGGCATCACCTTTGGCGGCGGCCAGCTCATACCAGCGACGGGCTTCGGCGAAGTCCTGCGGGACCGGCGAGCCCTTCACGTAGAACCATCCGACCATCATCGTGGCGTGAGCATGGCCTTTTTGGGCCGCGGCCTTGTAAAGCTCGAACGCCTTGGCGTCGTCCTCTTGGCCGAGATCACCGCGATAGTAGCTGTCGGCGAGTTGGGCGAGGGCTTCCGAATCGCCGAGGTCGGCGGCGCGGCGCAGGCATTCGACGGCAGCGGGAACATCGGCCGGCGCACCGGGATAGCCGTTGAAAAGCAAAGTGGAGAGTGCGACGAGCGCCGCGGCGTGATTCTGGTCGCCCGCGAGGCGATACCAGTGGGCTGCGTTCGCCGGGTCCCGTGCAACGCCGTCGCCTTCGTCGTATTGGGTGCCGAGCTTGTATTGGGCCTCGGCGAGGCCGGCGTCCGCGGCGGCGCGGCGCAGCGTGAGGGCCTGGCCACGATCCAACGGAACGATGAGGCCGACATCGTAGTAGTCGGCTAATTTGGCGACGGAGACGGCGTCGCCCTTCGCGGCGGCGGCACGCAGCCAGAACAGGTGTTGCTGAACATCCGGCGTAGTCCATTCGGTCGCGAGGTAAACGGCGGCGAGGTTGGCCAGCGCGACCGGATCGCCATCGCTGGCGCGGTTCGAGAGCCAGAGAAAAATGCGCGCGAAATTCGGCGCGCAGCCCTCATCGGTGCGCGCCAACCAGCGGGCGGGGATGTTCCAGGAGCGGGAGCGCGGCGTCGTGATCGAGCCGGACCCCGGCGCCGACGTCCTGCAGGAAGGCGAGCACGAACGCGGCGGAAGCGTCGTCGCCGGCGGCGCGGGCTTTGGCGAGAGCGATCGCTGCGTCGACATTATCGGCCTCGAGCGCAGATCGGATCGAAGTCGGCGCGGTGGAGCGGGCCGGAGATTGGACCGGAGAGGGTCCGGATGGCGCCTGGCATCCGGCGATGGCGAGAGCGCCGGCGCTCAACAGGCGGAAGACGGGACGGCGACGGAACGGCATGGATTCGCAATGTGGAAACATGCCGTTGTCTGGCAAGTTGGCGCGCCACCTCGTCGCGCCGCCGCGCTCCCAAAACGGGGCACTTTCGGGTATAGTCCGGGACAATTGGGTTGGAGGTCCTCCAACCCATGTTCCTGCGTTCAAAGCCAGTCCGTTACTTGATCACGCGCGTGGCGCGGGCGTATGGGTTTTTGGATCCGGTGGCGCTGCTGGCGAACCTGCGCGGGTTCGCGAAGCCGTCGGAAGTTGCCGAGCCGATCGAGCTGCTGCGCGCGGGCATGCTGTTCCATGCGCGCGGGCTGATGAACACGAAGGCGATCCAGAACAACCTGGACTGGGTGTGGCCCTACTGGGTCGAGCGCCAGTTCAACCCGGCGGATCCGTCGTTCATCCCGCGGGCGTTTTCGTTCAGCCACATCAACCTCACCCACCGCAACTGGACCGCGGTCGGGCTGCCGGACGTGCCGTTTTATCCGATCGTCGACCCGCGCGGGCTCGTGACGCCGCTCTTCGACGGATGGTCGCTCGATTTTTGGTTCGTGCCGGAGAGCGGGCCGGTGCTGTGGCCGTCGAAACTGGGCGACATCGAGCAGGAACTTTCGCTTGGGGAAAATCTGCAGGTGCGGTCGGTGGCGTCGCGCGACGGGCTGGCGCTGGAAAGCGTCGTCACGCTCGAGCTGAACGGCGGCGAACCCGAGTGCCGCGTGCGGGCGCGCGCGAGCGGAGCGGCGGCGGGCGCGATCGCGGTGGCGCTGCGACCGTACAACCCCGAG
>DASZPP010000330.1:0-13089 GCA_035549975.1 Opitutus sp. | reverse complement strand
CACTCGACTACGCGGCGTTCGGCGAGCTCGCCGAGCGCGAGGGCGCGCGGATTCTCGAGGAGGCGCGGGCGAAGTTCGATGTGCTGGCGATCGCCTGCGTGCATCGCGTCGGCGCGCTGAAGATCGGCGACCTCGCGGTGTGGGTCGGCGTGGTGGCGGCGCACCGCGGGGCGGCGTTCGACGCGTGCCGCTACGTCATCGACGAGGCGAAGGCGCGCGTGCCGATCTGGAAGAAGGAACATTACACCGATGGCGCGAGCGAATGGGTCATTTGCGCGACGCGAGCCGAAATGCCGTGAAGCGACATGGACCTGCCGACGCATTTCGGCGCGTCGCCGGAAAGAGCGTTTGGTCCCAGCCTCCCCGCGCTCGCGCGCAGGGCTGCGGCGCGACGCAGCCCGCTTCGTGAGGAGCGGGATCAACCCCAAACCAACCCCGCGCCGACCGGCGGCCGGCCGGGCGCGAAACGGCCGCGGCAAACCACGCGCAGCGTTCGGCAAAAAAAGGAATCGGTTCGTCGTTGTGCTTTCGGCCCCGGCTTTCATCGTCGGGAACGCGTTTTTTGTCTGACATGACCGCCCACCCCTACGCGTTTCTTGCCCTCTTTTTCGCGGTGGCGCTCGCGTTTCCGCTGGTGATGCTGGGAGTCGCCCGCGCGTGGTTTCACTTTTTCCAGCCCAACAAGCCGGGCGCGATGAAGAACGCCAACTACGAGTGCGGCCTCCCGCCGACGGGCGATTCGTGGATCCAGTTCAAGGCCCACTATTATCTCTACGCGATCTTCTTCCTGATCTTCGACGTGGAGGTGCTGTTCCTGCTGCCGTTCGCGGTGGCGTTCACGCATTTGCCGGCCGGCGCCGTGGTGGCGATGCTGGTGTTTGTGCTGCTGCTCGCCGAGGGCCTCGTCTGGGCCTGGCACCGCGGCCACCTCGAATGGAAATGAGCGCCGAGCCCTCCACTCCCGCACCGATCACGGATGCCGAGCGCGATGAGCTCCGGCGGCACGGCATCCTGCTCACCAGCCTCGAGGAACTCCACAACTGGGGGCGGAGCAATTCGATCTGGCCGCTGCAGTTCGGCCTCGCCTGCTGCGCGATCGAGATGATCGCCACGGCCACCGCGCGGTTCGACATCGCGCGTTTCGGCGCCGAGATCTTCCGGCCCTCGCCGCGCCAGGCCGACCTCATGATCGTGTCCGGCACGGTCACGAAGAAAATGGCACCGCAGGTCGTCCGCCTCTGGAACCAGATGCCCGAGCCGAAATACTGCATCGCGATGGGCGCCTGCGCGATTTCCGGCGGCCCGTTCAAGCAGGGCTACAACGTCCTCAAGGGCATCGACCGCTACATCCCGGTCGACATCTACATTCCCGGCTGCCCGCCGCGGCCTGAGGCGCTGCTGCACGGCCTGATCGAGCTCCAGAAGAAAATCCGCGCCGAACGGCTCGGCGGCCCCGACGCGGCGCGCCACACGCGGCCCGATGAGCCGAGCGAGTTTCCCATCCCCGACTTCGGCGCCCACGACCTCGAGCCGCCGAAGAATCCCGAAGTCTGGTCACCGCCGGCGCTGGCGCGCGGCGAGAAAGGGAAGGCGTGAGCCGGCCGACCCGCGCCGGAAGATCCAAGATTCAGGGGCCAAGCTCCAATGAACTTTCAAACCACAACCTCCCGCCGATCCGTCTCCTTTGAAGTTTGGAGCTTCACCGGAGCGTGGAGCTTGGAACCTGGAGCTTCGCGCTAGCGCATGGACATGGAAACCGTGGAGCAACTGCGCGACCGCCTCCTCGCCCGTTTTCCGGGCGCAGCGGTCACCGTCGTCACGAATCCCGGCCCCGCCGCCGAGCATTCGCTGTTGCTCGGCGTGCCGCATGCGCGCGAGATGGCGTTTTTTCTCCGCGACGATTCCGAGCTGCGTCTCGACTACTGCTCGAACGTCACCGGCGTCGACTGGCCCGACAAGGAAATCGTCGAGACCATAAAAACCTCCGTCCCCGATCCTGCGGGCGGCCCGGCGAAGGTCGTCGAACAGAAGACCAAACGGCTTCAGCCCGGTTTTTTCGAGGTCGTTTACCACCTTTATTCGATGGCGCTCGGCCACGGCCCGGTGATCGTCCGGCTGCGCACTGGCGATCGCGCCGGCCAGGTCACGCTGCCGGCGCTGACGCCGGTCTGGCGCTCGTGCGAATTCCAGGAGCGCGAGGTGTTCGACCTCTTCGGCGTCGTCTTCGACGGGCATCCCGACCTGCGCCGCATCCTGATGTGGGACGAATTCAAGGATCATCCGATGCGCAAGGACTACGTCGCGCCGGACGATTTCGAGTGGGAGCCCACGCCGCACGGCGACGTGCTCGCGAAGGCGCAGGCGCATCAAACACCGGCCGCGCCTCCGGTCGCCGGCGGGAACGGAGGCACCGCATGAGCTGCTCCGACCAGGCCGACCTCGACGCCGAGATGCTCGCGTTCGCGCCGCGCGGCGGCCCGACGGTGCGCGCGGTCCACGACGAGTTTCACGGCGACCTGCTCGAGGTCTCGATGGGTCCGCAACACCCGTCCACCCACGGCGTGTTCCGCATGATCGCCACGCTCGACGGCGAGAAGATCGTGAAGCTGAAGCCCGTCTTCGGCTACCTGCACCGCAACCACGAGAAGCTCGGCGAGAACACGAGCTATCTCGCCTCGATGCCCTACACCGACCGGCTCGACTACCTCTGCTCGATGACGAACAACTGGGCCTACGCGCTCGCCGTCGAGAAGCTCGCCGGCCAGCCCGTGCCCGACCGCGCGCAATACCTCCGCATCCTCCTCGCGGAGCTCACGCGGCTGGTGAACCATTCCTGCCTCGTCGGTTTCCTCTTCAACGACCTCGGCACCTCGTTCACTCCGCTGCTCTACGCGTTCCGCGAGCGCGAAAAAATCCTCGACCTCTTCGAGGCGCTCAGCGGCTCCCGGATGATGTGCAACTACCAGCGCTTCGGCGGCTGCCGCGTCGATCCCACGCCCGAGTGGCTCGCCGCCGTCGGCCGGATCGTCGACAACTTCCCGCGCTTCCTCGACGAGTTCGAACAGCTCCTCACCGGCAACGAGATCATGCTCGCGCGCACGCAGGGCGTCGGCGTCCTTTCGCCCGAGCTCGCCGTCTCCGCCGGGATCACCGGCCCGATGCTCCGCGCGGCCGGTGTCGCCTACGACATCCGCAAGGTCGACGGCTACGGCTTCTATCCGCGTTTCGAGTTCCGCGTCCCGCTCGGCGACCACGGCGACACCTACGATCGCTACATGCTCCGCATCCTCGAAATGCGCGAGTCGATCAAGATTCTCCAGCAGGCCCTGCGCGACCTGCCCGCCGGGCCGATCATGGATCCGAAGGCGAAGATCCGCGGCTTCCGCCCGAAGCCCGGCGAAGCCTATGGCCGCATCGAGGGCCCGAAGGGCGAGATCGGTTTCTATCTCATCAGCGACGGCGGCCCGAATCCCTACCGCTACCGCGTGCGCCCGCCGTCGTTCGTCAACCTCACCGTGCTCGAGGACCTGTGCCTCGGCCACACCATCGCCGACTCCGTCGTGATCCTCGGCAGCATCGACATCGTCCTCGGGGAAGTGGACCGCTGAAGAAATGACGAATTCCGAATGACGTATTTCATCCAGCGCCACCCCTTGATCGCCCGCCGGTCCTGCGCCGGGCATCGGTCATTCGTCATTCGTCATTTTTCATTCTAGCCATGCTCGGCTCCGGCATCCTCAAAGGTCTCGCTGTCACCGCGAAGAATTTCGTGGGGAGCTACCGCGATCCCGCGCGGATGGTGACCGTCGAATACCCGGAAAAGCACATCCCGATTCCGGAGAACTACCGCAACTTCCCCTTCCTCGTCTCGGAGACCGCCGACGACCCGATGGGCACGATGCGCTGCGTCGCCTGCCAGATCTGCGAGAAGGAGTGCCCGCCGCAGTGCATCTACATCGAGAAGTCGAAGGACAAGAAACCCGACGCCGCCGGCAAGCTCCAGATCTACCCCGCCGTCTTCGACATCGACACCTCCGTCTGCATGAGCTGCCAGATCTGTGTCGAGGTCTGCCCGTTCGACGCGATCAAGATGGACCAGGTCTTCGAAATCGCCGCGACAAACCGCTTCACCGACCTGCTGCTCAACCGCGAGCAACTCGCCAAATCCAACGGCTACTACCACCAGATCCATCCGACCGAGGCCGCCGAGGTCGACGCCCGCCTCGCCGCCGAGCGCAAGGCCGCCGAGGAAAAGGCGAAGGCGGCCGCCGCCGCCGCCGCGGCGAAAGCTGCCGCGCCGAAGCCCGCGGGGGCCGCGACCGCGGCGCCGTCATCGGCCCCAGCTTCCTTAAAACCCGCCCAATCGACGCCCGCCCCAACGCCCGCCCCGCAACCGCCCGCCGCGCCGAGCGCGGAAGCTCCCCAGCCTCCCCCGCCCGTCGCATGAGTCTCGCCGCGCTTCAGTCCCATCTCCGCCGCGTCGTAGCGGCAGGCCTCCGTGCCTGCCGGACTGAGGCTCACAAACACGGCAGGCAGGGACGCCTCCCGCTACCCCGATGAGCGCCTCCCCGTCCCGCTTCCTCGAACACGCCCCGCTCGCCGCGCGCGACTGGCTCGTGGACCTGTTCCCCGCGCCGCTGCAATGGCTCGTCCACGGCCTGGTCTCGGTCATCGCCGTGCTCGCGATTTTCGGCACCTTCTTCGCCTTCCTCACGATCATCGAGCGCAAGCTGCTCGGCCGCATCCAGAATCGCCGCGGCCCGAACCGTTCCGGCCTCCCGTGGGCGAAGAACCTGAAGCTCTTCGGCCTCACCCAGCCCTTCGCCGACGCCGTCAAGACCCTCACGAAGGAGGACATCGTCCCGGCAAAGGCGGACAAGCTCCTGCACTTCCTCGCGCCCGTGATCATCTGCTGTTTCGCGCTGATGACATTCGCGGTCCTGCCGTTCGGCCGTGAGATCGTCCCGGTCGAGCTCGACGCCGGCGTGCTCTATTTCTTCGCCGCCGGTTCCGTCACCGAGCTCTCGATCTTCATGGCCGGCTGGTCCAGCCGGAACAAATACTCCCTGCTCGCGGCGATGCGCGCGCTCGCGCAGCTCATCAGCTACGAACTCCCGCTGTTGCTCGCTACGGTGCCGGTGATCATCCTCGCCGGCACGCTCTCGCTGCAGGACATCGTCCATGCGCAGGCCGGCTGGCGGTTCGGCGTGATCCCGCATTGGAACATCCTCACGCCGTGGGGCGCGGCCGCCTTCCTGATCTTCTTCGTCGCGGCGCTGGCCGAGTCCAACCGCTCGCCCTTCGACCTGCCCGAGGCCGAGAGCGAGCTCATCGCCGGCCACCTCACCGAATATTCCGGCTTCAAGTATGCGCTCTTCTTCATGGCCGAATATTTCGGCATGACCGCCCTCTGCGGGCTCGGCGTGACGCTCTTCCTCGGCGGCTGGCAGGCGCCGTGCGCGTTCCTCGCCTTCGTCCCGTCCTACGCCTGGTTCGGGCTCAAGCTCTTTGGCGTGATCCTGCTGATGATCTGGGTGCGCGGCACGCTGCTCCGCCTGCGCATCGACCAGCTCACGCGGCTCTCGTGGAAACTCCTCGTGCCGCTCGCGCTGATCGACCTCGGCAACGCCATGTTCTGGTCGCTCACCGCCGGGCTGCCGCCGTTGCTCCAGATCGGGCGCTGGCTCGTTTCGCTCGCGCTCGTGATCCTGCCCTTCATCGCCATCGGCCGCCGCCTTGGCGCCGGCCTCGGCCCGCGCACGTATCGCTACGCATGATCGTCCTCGCCCTCATTGCCGCCGTCATGCTCGCGAGCGCCGCCTGCGCGCTGTCGCGGCGCAACCTGATTCACGCCGCGCTGCTGCTGATCTTCACGTGGGCGGGCATCGCCTCGTTCTATCTTTGGGCCGGCGCCGAGTTTGTCGCGTTCGCCCAGCTGCTCATCTACGCGGGCGCGGTTTCGATGGTCGTCCTCTTTGCCGTGCTGCTCACGCGCCAGTCGCTCGACGATCCGCTCGACCCGCCCACGCCGAACCGCCGTTCCGCGGGCGCGATCGCGACCGGCGGCGCCGTGTTCGCCGTCATGGCCTACGCCATCTTCGACGAGTCGTTTCCTGCGCCAGTCACGCCGTCCCACACGCTGACGGTGCGCCAGATCGGGTCGCAGCTCATGGGCCCGCACGCCGCGGCGCTGTTGATCGCGGGCATCATCCTCACCGTCGCGCTCCTCGGCGCCACCGTGATCGCCGCGCAGGACAAACCGGAGGACTCGCCGTGACCGCGCTGCAGCTCTGCCTCCTGATCTCGAGCGCGCTCTTCGCGATCGGCCTCACCGCCGCGCTCGCCCGCAACAACACCATCCTCGTCCTCCTCGGCATCGAGCTGATGCTCAACGCCGCCAACCTGAATTTCATCGCGTTCTGGCGGTTCGGCCCGTCGCCGTCCGCCGCCACGGGCGTGATCTTCGTCCTCTTCGCCATTGCCGTGGCCGCCGCCGAGGCCGCCGTCGGCCTCGCGCTGGTGATCGCGATCTACCGCCACCAGCAGAGCATCCGGCTGCACGATGCGAACCGCCTCAAAGGCTGATGAAAATGACGAGTGCCGAATGCCAAATGCAGAATTTCCCGGCCCCCGTAGCGGCAGGCCTCCGTGCCTGTCGGTTTGCAGCGGACCGATCGGCAGGCAGGGACGCCTGCCGCTACCGCTGCGGCTTTTCGTTCCTCGGTCGGCAATCGGCAATCGGCGTTCGGCAATCCCGATGACTCTTTCCGTCCAGCACCTCTGGCTCATCCCCGCGCTACCCCTCGTCGCGGCGGGAATCGGCGCGCTCACGCCGCGCGGCGGACGCAAGCTCGCCGCCGGCGCGGCGATCGCGGCGATGATCGGGGCGTTCGTCCTTTCCTGCCTGGCGCTCGGCGGCGCGCTGGCCGCGCCCGGCGTGCATGCATTCTCCAACTTCGCCTGGCTCGATCTCGGCCCCGGCGCGCTGCGGCTCGGCTGGGTGCTCGATCCGCTGACGGCGTTCATGTGCGTGATGGTCACGTTCGTCGGCGCGCTGATCTTCATCTTCAGCCTCGGCTACATGAAGGAGGACGCGAACTTCACGCGGTTCTTCTGCTTCCTCAGCCTGTTCGCCGCCGCGATGCTCGGCATCGTCGTCGCGAACAGCCTGCTGCTCCTCTTCGTCTCGTGGGAACTCGTCGGGCTCGCGTCGTATCTGCTCATCGGCTTCTGGTTCCACAAGCCGTCCGCCGCCGCCGCGGCGAAAAAAGCCTTCATCACGACGCGCATCGGCGATCTCGGCTTCCTGCTCGGGATGCTCTGGCTCTACGACGCCCGCGGCACGCTGCTCTTCTTCGATGGCGGCGCCGGCGTGCTCGAGCCTGCGTCGCTCGCCGCGCTCTCGACCCAGACGCTCGGCTGCGGCCTGGCCGTCTCGACTGCGATCAGCCTGCTGATTTTCTGCGGAGCGGTCGGCAAATCCGGCCAGTTCCCCCTCCACGTATGGCTGCCGGATGCGATGGAAGGCCCGACGCCCGTCTCCGCGCTGATCCACGCCGCCACGATGGTGGCCGCCGGCGTGTTCCTGATCGCGCGCGTCTACCCGCTGATGACCGCCGACCAGGCGCTCGGGAGCGTGCCGTTCCATGCGCTCACGATCGTCGCCTTCATCGGCGCGATCACGGCCCTGATGGGCGCGTGCATCGCCGTCGCGCAAAACGACCTCAAGCGCGTCCTCGCGTTTTCGACGGTCTCCCAGCTCGGCTACATGATGCTGGCGCTCGGCGTCGGCTCGTGGGTCGCGGCGATCTTTCACCTGCTGACGCACGCTTTCTTCAAGGCGCTGCTCTTCCTCGGCGCCGGCTCGGTCATTCACGCGGCGCATCACGAGCAGGACATCCGCCAGCTCGGCGGGCTCGCGCCGAGGATGCGCGTGACGTTCGTGACGTTCGCCATCGGCATGATGGCGCTGGCCGGCGTGCCGTTCCTCTTCTCGGGCTTCTGGAGCAAGGAGGCGATCCTGCACGCCGCGCACGCGTGGCCGGTGTCGTCGCTGCCGTTCTTCATGGGGCTCGCCGCGGTCGTGCTCACCGCGTTCTACATGACGCGGCTGATCGCCGAGGTCTTCTTCGGCCGTCCACGGTCGGAGGCCGCGGAACACGCCCACGAGAATCCGGCCGTCATGACCGTCCCGCTCGCGCTCCTCGCTGGCGGCTCGGTTCTCCTCGGATTCCTGGCGTGGCCGACGGCATGGCTGCAACACCAGCTCGAACCGGAGGCGCACCACGAGGCGGCGAACATTCCGCTCTTGTTGATCTCGATCGCGCTCGTCGGCATCGGACTCGGCCTCGGCTGGTGGGTTTACGCCCGCAAGCCGCGCACGACCGCCGGGGCCCGCGATCCGCTCGCGGTCGCCTCGCCGGCGGTCTTCAGCGCGCTCGCCCGGAAACTCGGTTTCGACGAACTCTACGCCGCCACGGTCGGCCGGCTGATGGCCGCCGTGGCGGCGATCGCCGATTTCCTCGATCGCTTTGTCTGGGACGGCGCGGTGCGCGCGCTCGCCGCCTTCGCGCGATTGTTTGGCACGATGGATCAGGAAGCGGAGGACGTCGTGATCAACGGCGGCTTCGACGCCGCCAGCGAGCGCCTGCGCGGCGCCGGCCGCGTCTATTCGCGGGCCCAGAGCGGCGACACGCACGGTTACCTGCTCACACTGGCGATCGGGTTCGTCGTCCTCGTCGTGGTGCTCGTCATGGGAGGCACGCGATGAACTCCCTGCCGCTCCTCTCGCTGATCATTTTCCTGCCGTGGCTCGGTGCGCTCGCGTTCGCGTTGCTCCCGCGCTTGTCGAACAATGCGACCCGCGGCTTCGCGCTCGCGGCCAGCCTGACGACGCTGCTGCTCGGCCTCGCTGCGGCCGCGTGCTTCGATCCACATGCCGGCCTGCAATTCACGGAGCAACACCCGTGGATTCCGTCGCTGCACGTTTCCTATCACCTCGGGCTCGACGGCCTGAGCCTGCTGCTCGTGCTGCTGACGGGCGTGGTCTCGCCGGCGGTGCTGCTCGCGTCGTGGCGCGAGGAGCGCGACGTGCGGCTGTTCACGATCCTGTTCCTGCTGCTGCAAGGCGCGGCACTCGGCGTGTTCCTCGCGCTCGATTTCTTCCCGTGGTTCGTCTTCTGGGAACTGAGCCTCGTCCCCGCGTTTTTCCTGATCAAGCTCTGGGGCGGCCCGGGAGCTTCGCGCGCGGCCTACCAGTTCATGATCTACACGATCGGCGGCAGTGCGTTCATGCTGGCGGGCTTCGCGGCGATCTATGCGGCGGCGGGCACGCTCGATTTCACGCAGCTCGCCGCGCTGCGCGCCGATGGCACCCTCGCGGTCCGGCTGGGTGGGACGTGGAGCACGGTGGTCTTCGCGGGGATCTTTCTCGGCGTGGCGGTCAAGGTCCCGCTCTTTCCGTTCCACACCTGGCTGCCGCCGGCCTATGCCGAGGCGCCGACGGGTGTGTCGATGTTCCTGACCGGTGTGATGTCGAAGATGGGCGTCTACGGTTTCCTGCGCATCCTCTGGCCGCTGTTTCCGGCGCAATTGCATGCGTTCGCCACGCCGCTGCTCTGGCTCGCACTCGGCAGCGTCGTGCTCGGTGCGTTCGCCGCGCTCCGCCAGCGCGACCTGAAGCGGATGATCGCCTACTCGTCGGTCAACCATCTTGGCTACTGCCTGCTCGCGCTCTTCGCGGTCGCTTCGGCTGCGGCGCCCGCGCCCGCGGCTTCCGCCTCGGCGCTCAGCGGCACGCTGCTGCAGGTGTTCAACCACGGGCTGTCGGCGTCCGCGCTCTTCTTCTGCGTCGGCGTGCTCGAGTCGCGCCACGGCGGCCGGCGCGGGCTCGATGATTTCGGCGGCGTGCGCACGGCGATGCCGGTGTTCGCGGGACTGTGCGGCATCGCGATGTTCTCGTCGCTCGGGCTGCCGGGCCTGAACGGGTTCGTCGGTGAGTTTTTGATCTTTCGCGGAGTATTCGGGCTCGCGCCTTGGGCGGCGGCGGTCGCGTGCCTCGGGCTGCTCGCCACCGCGATCTTCCTGCTGACGTTCTGGCAGCGCGTGTTTCACGGACCGCAGCATGGCGGTGTCGCCTCGTTCCCGGACGTCTCGCGGCTCGAGCTGCTCACGCTGCTCCCCGGGGTATTCCTGATGTTTGTCCTCGGCGTGTGGCCGCAGCTCCTCGCGAGGCTGATCAACCCGCTCGTCACGAGCTGGGCGGGGGGCATGCCGTGAAAGGCAATAAGCTGATAGCTGTAAGCTGTAAGCCGGGCGGGCGACGCAGCGCGGCGGGCTTATGGCTTACCGCTTATCGCTTATCGCTTATCGCTCTAAAATGAACCTCCTGCCGCTCACGATCTACGTTTCCTTTGCCGGCGCGGTGCTCGCGCTGGCGGCGGGCGCGCGTTCGGCGGCGGCGGCGCGCGTGGTCGCACTCGCGACGGCGCTGCTCGGCTGGGGCGTGACGCTCTTCGCGGCGGCGAACTTCACGCCGGCGGCCGGGCTGCAAACTCTGGTCGATGTGCCCTGGATCGGCGAGTTCGGCATCCGCTACCATCTCGCGGCCGACGGCATCAGCCTGACGCTCGTCGTGCTCACCGGCATCGCGGCGACGGCGGGCATTCTGTTTTCGTGGAACGTCGGGGAGCGCGCGGGCGAGTTCTTCGCGTTCTACCTCGTGTTGATCGGCGGTGTGTATGGGGTCTTTCTCAGCGCGGATGCGTTTGTGTTCTTCGTCTTCTACGAAATCGCGATCGTCCCGAAATATTTCCTGATCGCGAACTGGGGTTCCACGAATCGCGAATACGGCGCGATGAAGCTCGCGCTCTACTCGTTCGCGGGGAGCGCGCTGGTGCTGGCCGGGCTGCTCTGGACCTATGCCGTCGGGCACGCGGACGGGTTTGCGTTGAACGAACTCGCCGCCGCCGCCGCGAAAATTCCGCCCGGGCAGCAGCTCGCGATTTTCGCACTGATCTTCGTCGGCTTCGCGACGCTCGCCGGCCTGTTCCCGCTGCACTCGTGGGCGCCGACCGGCCATGTCGCCGCGCCGACCGCGGCGTCGATGCTCCTCGCCGGCGTGGTGATGAAGCTCGGCGCCTACGGCTGCCTGCGCGTTGCGCTGCCGCTGTTTCCGGCGGCGCTGGCATTCTGGCAGCCGGCGATTGCGGGGCTGGCGATCGCGGGCATTCTCTACGCGGGGCTGGTCGCACTCGTGCAGGAGGACTTCAAGTTCGTCATCGCCTTCTCAAGTGTCAGCCACATGGGCTTCGTGCTACTCGGGCTCGCGGTGGCCAACGCGCGCGCGGTGAGCGGCGCGGTGCTGCAGATGTTCTCGCACGGCGTGATCGCGGGGCTGCTCTTCGCGGTGGTCGGCCGGATGGTTTACGAGCGCACGCACACGCGGCGGCTGGCCGATTTGCGTGCGCTGCCGCTGTTCCGGCTGCTGCCGTTCGCGGCGGTGACGTTCGTGCTCGCGGGGCTCGCGTCGATGGGCATGCCGGGATTTTCGGGGTTCCCCGCGGAGCTGACGATCCTCATCGGGACGTGGACGGTGTCACCGCTCTGGGCGCTGGCGGCGGCGGCCGGCGTGCTCGTGGCGGCGGCGTTCACGCTGCGGGTGATCCAGCTCGCGTTCTTCGGGAAGGTGGAGCGCGCCGCGGCCACGGCCGCGGAACATCATTTCGCGCCGATCACGCTCGCGGAGAAATGTGGCGCGGCGCTCCTGCTGGCGGCGACGGTGTTCGTCGGGCTGCGGCCGGCTGTGTTGCTCAACTGGATCGAGCCGGCGCTGCGGTCGCCGCTGTTCGAGGCGGTGCTGAAAGGAGGCGGATCGTGAGCGTCGACTACACCGGGCTCGTGCAGGCGTTGCTGCCGGAGATGGCGCTGGTGATCGGCGCGCTGGTCGTGATCGGTTTCGATCTGATGCGCGGGCGCGGGCGGCCGCTCGACGAGCGGTTGCGCGCCTCGGTGTCGCTCGGCGGGCTGGCGGTGCTGGTGGCCGCGTGGCATGTGGCGCGACTCGAGCGTCCGGGGGTGATGTTCGGCGGGGTGCTGATGCTCGACACGCTCGGCGTGTTCACGCGGCTCGGCGTGCTGATGCTGGCGCTGTTCACGCTGGCGCTGGCGCCGGGCGCGCCGCGGCTGCGGAATCCCGCGGAATACGTGGCGGTGATTTTGTTCGCGACGTGCGGGTTCACGCTGATGGCGGTCGCGCGGCAGTTGCTGGTGGTGTTTCTCGCGATCGAGCTGGCGAGCATCTCGCTCTACGTGCTTGCGGGCTTCGACAAGACGCGGCCGGAGCCGGCGGAGGCGGCGTTGAAGTATTTTCTGTTCGGCGGGATGGCGGCGGCGTTTCTGCTGTTTGGCTTCAGCCTGATCTACGGGCTCACGGGTTCGATCGACCTGCCGGTGATCGCGCGGGCGCTGCAAGGTGGCACGGGCGGGCCGCTGCTGTCGGTCGCGCTCGTGATGGTCGTGGTCGCGTTCGGCTTCAAGGCCGCGGCGGCGCCGTTTCACCTCTGGGCGCCGGATGTGTATGAGGGCGCGCCGGCGTCGTCGGCCGCGCTGATCGCATCGGCGTCGAAGCTCGCGGGCGTGGTGGTCTTCGCGCGGCTGTTGTGGCCGGGCCTGGGCGCGGCGGCGGGTGATTTTTCGGCGCCGCTGGAGCACGCCGGCTGGCTGACGGTGATCGCGCTGGCCTCGGGCGCGTCACTGCTGCTCGGCAATCTCGTGGCGCTCGCGCAGTCGAACGTCCGGCGCCTGCTCGCCTATTCGGCGATCGCGCACGCGGGCGCGATGCTGATCGGCGTGATGGTCGTCGGGCGCGCGGGGCCGGGGCCGTTGTTTTATTACGCGGCAACCTACGGGCTCGCGACCGTCGGCGCGTTTGGCGTGATCGCCGTCGTGCAGCGCGAGGGTGGCGGCTGCCGGCGGATCACCGACCTCGCCGGCCTGCACCGGCGTTCGCCGCTGCTGGCGGGCTGTCTCGCGGTTTATTTTCTTTCGCTGGCCGGCGTGCCGCCGCTGGCGGGCTTTTTCGGAAAGTTC
>DASZPP010000329.1:0-7995 GCA_035549975.1 Opitutus sp. | reverse complement strand
CGCGCATTGTCCGAAATCCAGATCGTGGTGCCATCCTTGCGCCGGATCTGCGATTCATGACCGAAGACCTCGCCCTCCGCATCGAGGCGGCGCACGAACTCCGCGCGTTTCTCCGCGTCCACGTAGAGGTCGCTGTCGAGCGAGCGGAGGCTCGCGCACAATTCCGCCGGGGAAGCGTAGCCGCACAGCCGGGCCATCGCGCGATTCGCGTCGATCAACCGGCCGGCCGGCGTGGATTGGTAGATGCCCTCCACCGCGTTCTCGAAGATGCTGCGAAACCGCGCCTCGGCCTGCCGCAGCGCCTCCTCCGCCGCCTTGCGCCGCGCGCGCTCGCCGCTTTCGCGCAGCGCGCGCTGCACCGCCGGCAGCAGCCGCTCGAGCCGGTTCTTCAGCACATAGTCCGTGGCGCCGTTCTTCAGGCTTTCGATCGCCCGTTCCTCGCCGATCGTCCCCGAAACGAAAAGATACGGCACCGCCGGGCATTTTTCCCGGGCGATCGCCAGCGCCGTCGAGCCGTCGTAACCCGGGATCGAGAAGTCGGAGAGAATCAGGTCATACGTGCCGCGGCCGAGGGCCGCATCGAATTCCGTCTTCGAGCTGGCATAGACGAACTCGCACGCCAGACCCGCTTCCTGAAACGCGTGCCGGACCAGCTCGCGATCCTCCGTGTTGTCTTCCAGGTGCAGCACGCGCATCGGGCGCTGCGGCGCGCTCTGCGCATCGGCCGGTTCAGTCAATTGCATGGCAGTGAGGCATTGCCCGGACGCAATCCAGACGGCGTTGCAATAGCGCTGCAACGTGAAAGCCTGCGCTCGGAAAAGTGCATGGAGGGGGGCCGCCGGGCAAAGGGAACGAACCGGAGGAGACTCATTCGTCACAAAGCTCCGGTCCTTGAATCAAAGATGCCGCACCGGCCGTTCGCTGGCAACAAAGACCGCCGCCAGTCGATGGCACCAACGGACGCCGGCGGTCCCGGGCTGATCGCAGTCGAAGTGGCTGCCATCGGCGTCGCGCGACAGCGCGCCCGCCGCAGTCCGGACTGGTTGGCCTGCGGCGGCAAATCCCCGCCTCTTGCGGAGTGGGCCCACTGGGATTCGAACCCAGAACCAAAGGATTATGCCTACCACTTCGGCTTTCGCCGCTCCGGAGGATGCGTGGTCTGGACCATGCCTTCACCATGTTTCGCAACCGCGAAATTTAGGTGGGTGATTATGGTCTCTACACCTTCCCGTCGCTACGGGCTTGGCTCGGCGTTGGGTCGCCCGTCACCGGGCAGGCCGTCCACCGAATTTACACCTGACTGACGGCGCGTTTCCCCGCCGCCGACCCAAACTGAGTCCTCTGCTCTGACCGTTGAGCTATGGGCCCGAACTCCAAAGAACGCCTTCACGCTGCCCATCGTGTCGGCGACCTCAACACAAACCGGTGCGGCGCGCCCGGTCCCGCCCGTTCACAACGTCAACTGCCAGTAACAAACATCGATCCAGCGATCAAACTTCCGCCCGACTTCCGCGAAATGCGCGACCTTTCGGAAGCCGAGTCGCTCGTGAAGCGCCACGCTTCCGGGATTGGGCAGCGCAGCCCCGCCAATCACCTGATGCACGCCCTGCGCCCGCAATCTTTGGATCAACTCGGTATAAAGTAGCGTCCCGAGGCCTCTTCGCTGGCAGCGCGGCGCCAGATAAATCGTGCTTTCGGCGGAGTGCCCATACGCTGCCCGCGGCCGCCAGCGCGTCGCGTAGGCATACCCGCCCACCTCGCCATCCTCCTCGAAAACCAGCCAGGGAAAGTTCGCGGTCACTTCCGCAATCCTGCCGGCCATGGCTTCGGACGACACGGCTTCCGTCTCGAACGTCACCGTGGTCCCGGCCACGTAAGGGTTGTAGATCGCGCAGATGGCCGCGGCGTCTCCGACGATTGCATTTCGTATCATGGGGACCTTTCTGAAGCAGCATGCCTGCCATGTCGCTTCCAACCGGAGGCAGGTCGGCCCCGGCGAGGCGGGGATTTTTTCGGCGAGAGCGATTCGAGGGAGCGCGCCGGAGCCGCCTTCGGGGAAATTTTCGGTTTGACAGTTATGGAATGAGCGTTCCGTTATCCCCGGATTGAAACCGTCCTTCACTTCCTTCCGGGCACGAGACGCATTTCCGCCGGAGCGGCCGTTGGCGGGTTGCCCGCGCTCGCCCGCTCGGGCCGCCGCGCACCGCGTGACCAGCACCGGGTGCGGCGCGGCGGAAAGGTCCTTCGACGGCCCGCGCAGGCTTGATCCCGACCATGGCGCGAACCAGGGAGTTTGACGAGGCGGACGTGCTCGACCGGGCGATGGCGCTGTTCCACGCCCGCGGGTTTGCCCACACCTCCTTCGCCGACCTGGTGGAGGCGCTGGGCGTCAGCCGGCAGAGTCTTTACGATACCTACGGCGACAAGCACGCGCTTTTCCAGACCGCGCTCCGGCGGTATATGGAACGGGCCGTCGCCGGCGTGCAGCGAAGGCTCGAACGCCCGGCGCCGATCCGGGAGGTGCTGGCCGATCTCTTTGCCGCCCTGATCAGCGGCGCGTGCGACGGGGACGCGAGCGGTTGCTTCATGGTTAATTCAATGGTCGAGCTGACTCCGCATGACGCGGACGCCCGCACGCTCGCCCACGCGTATGCGCGGAAGATTGAAAGCCTCCTCGCGTCGCGTTTGAGCGCGGCCCAGCGCAAGGGCGAACTGAGCCGCGCCAAGGATCCGGTGATGCTCGCCCGATTCTTTTTCCAGACGATCCTGGGCATCGGCGTCGCGGCCCGCGCATTCGGGGAGCCGGATAATCTGCAACGATCCACCCGCCTGGCGCTGCAGCTCCTCGACTGATTTTTTTTGCACCAAAAAAGAACGATCATTCTGTTATTATGAAATTCGAGCACCCCTCCGCCAAAAGGGCCATGGCCGCGCGCGGCGTCACCGCCGGCCGGAAGCCGCGAAATCTTAACCCGCGCAGCCGGCCATGAACGCCCGCGTCGACAAAGAGCGATTTGGCCCGTGGGCGCTGGTCACGGGCGCCTCATCGGGCATCGGCCGCGAATTCGCCCGGCAGATTGCCGCTTCCGGCATCAACACGGTGCTGGTGGCGCGGCGTCGGCCGCTGCTGGAGGAACTGGGGCGAAGCCTCGCGGAGGAATTCGGCACGCACTACCGCGCGGTCGAGGCCGACTGCTCGAAACCCGAGCTGCTGCCCAAGCTCGCCGGGGCGACCGACGAGCTGGATGTCGGGCTGGTCATTTCGAACGCCGGAACCGCCGAGCCTGGCCTGTTCCTGCAGCGCGATCGGTCGAGCATGCTGGAGCTGATTCGTCTCAACGCCCTCTCCCACCTGGAAATCGCCCATCACTTTGGCAGGCGCCTGGCCCAACGCGGCCGCGGCGGTCTCCTGCTGAGCGGCGCGATGGGCGCGATGATCGGACTCCCGTTCATGGCGGCGGAGAGCCCCAGCAAGGCATTTGTCCAGACGATGGGTGAGGCGTTGAACGTGGAGTTCGGTCCCCTCGGCGTAAACGTCACGGTCCTCGTCGTTGCTCCGACCGAAACTGCGGTCATCTCCAAAATCGGCCTGGACCACCGCAACCTGCCGACCAGGCGGACGCGCATGAAGCGGATGCCGGTGGAGCAGTGCGTCCGGGAAGGGCTGGCTGCACTCGTCCGTAATCGAGCCACCCACATCCCCGGGCGGGCAAACCGCGTCATCAACGCGCTCATGCCGGCCTCGGCGGCCCGCCGCTTGATGGGGAAAATGTTGGGCGAAGCGGTCAACGCCAAGGCCGGGAAACGGGCGATCGAGGCCTCATGAATGATTCGAATCATAGCCGCGCAAAATCGATCGCCTACTGGACTGCGACGAGTGTCGCCGCGGTTGCGTTCGCGGTCCCGGCGGCCGCCAACCTCGCCCACATTCCGCATATTGCCCGCGACCTGGCCCACCTCGGATATCCGCCGTATTTCCTGACGATTTTGGGCAGTTGGAAACTGCTCGCCGCGATCGCGGTTCTGCTGCCGCGTCTCGGCCGGCTCAAGGAATGGGCCTACGCCGGCATGATCTTCGACCTCACCGGGGCGGCATTTTCGCGGGCGGCGGTGCGCGACGGTCCGTTGATGGTGATGATTCCCCTCCTGATCGCCGGCGTGGTGATCGCCTCCTGGGCGCTCCGCCCGTCGGGTCGAATGCTGGAAAGAGCCGCCTGACACGCTCGGGCCCGCGACGCGCTGGCAGTGCACCCTGCGCAACGCGGGGCCATCTCCAGCTCGCCCGCAGCGCGTCGCTCGTACAACGAGGAGCCTGTGCCGCGGGGCAAAACCAGCGCACCCGCGCTGGTTCCGGCCGCGGATCCGGATCGCGGCCGCTCACATTTTCGCGAAGTGCGCTTTCGCGAACTCGATGAACGCCGGCCAGTCGAGCTGGTCGGTGTGGCCGCCGTCGTGATAACGATAGCCGATGTCGCCGTCGATGTACGCGACGCCGAGCTTCGGCATCGGGTCGGACATCACGAGTCCGCGTTCACCGAGGAGCGCGTAAACCGGCGTCGCGCCGACGCAGGTGAGATAGCAGCCCCAGGGATCGCTCCACGAATCGTGATTGCCGCCATTGATGAATACCGGGCGCGGCGCGCACATCGCGAGCAGGGCATGCGCATCGACGCGCAGGTTCGCGACCTTGCGCGGCAGGTAGCTGCCGGGTTTCAGCGGACCCATGTACTTGAAAAAATTTCCCGCCATCCAGTGATACTCGCGGTCCCAGCCGCTGTTCTCGAGATCCTGGCCCCAATGGCGGCGGACCATGCTCGTGCCGAGCGCGCCGGCTTCGCTGGGAAACGCGATCGCGAGCCGCGGCTCGAACGCCATCGCCACGATCGTCGCCTTGCCGTAGCGCGAATGTCCGACGAGCCCGACTTTCCTCGCATCGACGAGCGCATCGGTTTCGAGGTAGTCGAGCAGCCGGCCGATGCCCCAGCTCCACGCCGCGAGCGCGCCCCAGTCATCGGGCTCGCGCCAGCGCCCATGGTTGCAGAGCCCGATCAAGTAGCTCGTCAAGCCCCGGCCGCCGTCGCGATCGGGCTGGAGCGCGCCGGGATTGAAAATGCACACGCCCCACCCTTGCGGCGCGGTCCAGCCGAAGTAGCGATCGATGTTCCCGCCCATGATGATCATCACCGGCGCGGGACTTTTCGCGTTCGCGGGCACGCGCAAGGTCGCGAGGACTTTCGGCACGTCGCGGACCTCCGGGTAGCTCGACGTGTCGATCGCACCGGTGATCTCGCGTTGCACGTAGCCGACGGAACCGGCCGTGCCTTGGGTGGTGACCACCGTGAAGGTGACCTTCGGCGTCTGCGCGGGAATCCGGCCGTAGAGTCCATCGCGCAGCTCGCGCAGGAGCTCGGGCCGGCGCTGGCGCCACCACTGCGCGGCGGTGGTGACACGCGTGCCGTCGTTCATCGTGAGCAAATCGATCGGCGCGTAGTCGCCGACGCGTTCGGCGTGCGGGCCGGGAAAAAACGTGCCGGGCCGGTCGTCGTAATTGTTCCAGAGGCCGAACGTGGACCGGGTGACGATGTTGCCCGAAGCATCGAGCCAGTTTCCGTCCGGGTCCCCGGGCCTGGCGGGTTTCGCGCCAGGCGGGGCATTCGGGTCCTCGATCTTCGACGGCAGCTTCGGCGGTGTGATCCCGAGTTGCCACAGCATCTGGTCGCGATCCTGCACGTTGGTGACGCCGGCCGGCGGAACGGCGGGAAACGGCGCCGCGTCGGCCGCGGCCACGCGAGCGGGTTCGGCGGCGGCGAAGAGCGTGAGGGCGAGCGCCGGCATGGCGAAGCGGGAGCGAAGGAAGCTCATGGGGAAAGGGCGAACGCCCGCCTGACGCAGCGAACGCGGATTGGTCACGCATCGTTCGTTTCCGAAATCCGGAGGGACGGCCTCCGCGTCGTCCTTCGGTCGCCGGGACCGGAACGGACGCCGCCCGATGGTGCGGACAAAAAAAGCGCCGGCAGATTCGAGTCTGCCGGCGCGGATGGCTAAGGCGGCCGTTGGCCGCGGTTCAGAATCGATATTGGACGCGCCCGTAGATCGCGTTCGCCCGGTAGCTGTTCAGGCCGCCCGAGGTCAGGTCGGTGTAGTCGGCATACGTGTATTTCACCGTGAAGTTCAGGTGCGCGTTGACACGGTGGTTCAACGTGAGGCCGACGACGTCGTTCGTGGCGGTCGCGCCATACGGCTGCGAGCGGTTGGAATTATCCACGTAGTTGTCGGCCTTGTAGGAGTTGTAGTCCGCGCTGACGTCGGTCTGGTCGCTGATCACGTAGCCGGTCGCGACGCCGTAGCTCACGTAGTTGTTGTCGGCGTTCTCCACGAGGCCGGCCGCGGCGCCGGTGAGCGTGGAAGCAGGCGTCTTGAGCTGGTCGTAGACAACGTTGCCGTTGAGCTGGACATACCAGCGGGCGAGCGGATTCCAGGTCGCGGACTCGCTGATGATGTGGCTCACCATGTTCGCGCTCTCGACGAGCGCGAGGCCGGTGCCGCGCGTGTGCACGGTCGAGGCCTGATAATCGTAGCGCGAGACCAGCCGGACGGTCCCGATCGGCCGCCACGCGGCCCGAAGGTTGAAATCGTTGGTTTCGAAATTCTGCTCGGCGATGAAGCCCGGGTAGCGGTCGGCGCTGGCGTCGGGCGTGTTGTCCCGCGTGTCGTTGTAGGAATTCGCGTGGCTCTTGTAGTAATACTGGCCGGTGAAGCTCAGGCCGGGCGTCGCATACCAGCTCCCCGTGGCGGAATACTTGCTCTGGTCCTGCGCATAGTCGGTCGTGCGTCCGATCGTCGGGACACCGGTCTCCAGCTCGACGAGGTCTTCCGCGAGCGTGCCGTGGCTGTGCAGCCATTCGCCCTCGAAGTTGAACACCCAGTTCTTGAGCCCGGTGTAGCGGCCCTCGAACGTCCCGGTGATGCTGTTGAGGCTGCGGCTGCTGTCGTCGCCCATCTCGTCCTGCGCCATCTTCAGCGCCGGCGCGGCGCCCACCGCGGCCTCGACGTAGTCGGCGTGCACGCCCCAGGTGGTTTTTTCCGCGCGCAGGGCGGGCACGAAGGTCCACGTTTCCGTGGGCCGATACATGACGTTCAGGTTGGCGAGCGTCTGGTGCATCGTCGATTCGCCGCTCAGGTCGTAGAAACCCTCGTCGTGGTACTGGCGGCTCGCATAGACGGGATCGAACACCGGGTCGTAGCTGAGGCCGTAGATCCGGCTGCCGCTGATGTTCGTGTCGATGTTGTAGTGCGCCACCGCGGTGCTCATCGAGAGCTGCTCGGTGAATTTCCGCTCGACGAAGCCGTGGACCATGAAGAGGTCGTCGTCCGCAGCGTCCGTCTGCGTGACGTAGCGGTTGGTTTTCTCGCCGGGTGTCCGGTGGATTTCGCGGTCGTTGTCGTAGCTGCTCTTTTCATAGCGGCCGTCGATCGCCCAGTTCAGCTTCTCGCCGTCGCGGGCGAGCTTGGTCGTGAAGATGTGCCGGTGCTCGTCGATCCGCAGGAACGTCGGGACGATCGCCCGCGCGCCGAAACCGCCGGTGAGGGTCGTGTCGCCCCAGTCGGTGGAATCCTTCAGGCCTTTGCGCGTCGTGAAATCGTAGCGGAAATTCAGCTTGAGCTGGTCGGGCAGCTGGAGACTCGCCGCCACCCACAGGTCGCTGCGGTCGATATGGAGATCGTTGCCGTAGAGCTGGAATGACCGGTCGTTCTGCGGGAAGAATCCCCCGTTGCCGTCATACCAGGTGCGAAACGCCTTGTAGCCGAAGTCCACCGTCCAGGCGCCTTCCTTCTGGAGCTTCAATTCGAGATTGAAGTCGTTGTCGCCGGCGAGCGCGCGGCCGTCGACCGACAGCGAGGTGGTCTTGCTCAGGTCCTGGCCGAAGTGAAAACCTTCGATGCCGCCCCACGCGTCCTTCTGGTGCGCGATCTTCTGGTATTGGGCCTGGTCGC
>DASZPP010000328.1:0-10558 GCA_035549975.1 Opitutus sp. | reverse complement strand
CGGACGAGGGGAAGCGGGCGAAGGTTCAACGGATCATGACCGTGCAGGAACGGCTCGATCTTCACCTCGGCAAGACGCCCGACATCGCGCAGGCCAACTGGGTCGCGCCGAATGCGACCGTCGTCGGCGACGTGACGCTCGGGCCGAAGGCGAGCGTGTTTTATGGTGCGGTCCTGCGCGGCGACATCGCGCGGATCGTCGTGGGGGAGGGCACGAACATCCAGGACAACGCGATCGTGCACCTCGCGGACGACCTGGACGCGATCATCGGTGCGTGGTGCACCATCGGGCACGCGGCGATCGTGCACGCGTGCACCGTGGAGGACGAGTGCCTCATCGGCATGGGCGCGACGATTCTCGACGGCGCGCGCATCGGTGCACGGAGCCTGATCGGCGCGAATGCCCTGGTGACGCAGGGAATGAAAGTGCCGCCCGGATCGCTGGTGTATGGCGCGCCGGCGAAGGTGGTGAGCACGTTGAGTCCCGACCAGCAGCGTGCGCTCCGCGGCTGGGCGGAAAAATACGTCGAGGTGTCGCGGGCGCATGCGTTGCGCGAGGTAAAATCGTAGCGAGGCGGCTGCAGGTCGGAGGAGCCGTCTCAGCAACTTTGGGAGTCGCGTTCGCGAGCGGAGGCGACCGGGCTGCGGCGAGGATTCGACAAGAAGTGCGGAGCCGCGTGCAACGGGCGGGAGTAGGGTCGGGCGAACCCCTGATTCCCATGAAAAGAAACGTTGGATCCTACGATGCGGCGGTGCGGTTTATCGCCGGGTGCGGGCTGATCGTCACCGTGAATCACGGATACGGCTGGTGGGGCTTGATCGGGCTGGCGCCGATCCTTTCGGCGGCGACTGGATTCTGCCCGGTTTACTGGCTGTTCCACCTCGACACGACGGGCTGCGACAAGGTCAACCATCACGGCTGAGCTCGCGCCGGCTGAATCGGCCCGCGAGCGTCGTGCCGCCGGAAGCAATGATGGCGGTGCCGGACCGCAGCGAAAAACGCGCGGGGGCTCAGTAGCCCTTTTGCTGCAGGGCGCGGCTGAGTTCCTGCATGAAGGCCTGGGAATCGGCGGCGGACGGGCGATAGCCGGGTTGGCTGATTTCGGTCAGGCCGGGGCGGCCATACTGGTCGACAATCCATTTGCCGGTGACGCCGTTGCCGAAAGCGACACTGCCGCTCGCGAGCGCACCGGGGATGAGCGTGACGCTGTCGACGCTGACGGAAACGTTCGATGCGCCGGCGGGCACGTCCTCGAGCGCCTCTTCGTCGGCGAATTCCTCCTCGGCGGCCGGAGCGGCCTCTTCCTTGCCCAGTCCGAGTTTTTCCTTCGCCTTGTCGAGGAAACCTTTTTTCTCGGCGGCGGAGCGGGCGGAGCCGGCTTCGCGGGGGCGTTCCGGCGTGCGTTGGGAACCCGGGGCGGCGCTGGCCGGCGCTTTCGAAAGGTCGCTGGCGTCGACCTTCGGGGCCGCGTCTTTCAGGGAGAGGTTGAGGTCATCGACGAGGAAGCGCACGTCGCGATACGTCATCGAGATTTTGAAATCTTCCGCGAGCTTGCGCTGGATGACCGAGAGGTTGTCGCCGGCGGCGACCCACGCGCCGACGGCCTGTTGTTGCTCTTGGGTTAAGGTCATGACGAATAAAGCCGAGGCCGGACAAAGCTAAGAGCTGGAGGCCGGGAGTCTAGAGCAGGGAGCAAAAATACCGGTTCCCGCCGGTCGGAAGCCTTCGGCCCGAGTTGCCGGCTCGCACCGCCTCTCACCTCGAAAGCTGCGTTTTCAGGAAATCGATGCTGCCGCGCGTGGAGGAGTCCTGCTCCATCATGATGTCCACGGATTTGCACGCATGGATGACGGTGCCGTGATCGCGGCCGCCAAAGGCGTCGCCGATTTCCTGCAGCGAATGCTTGGTGAGCGTGCGGGCGAGGTACATCGCGATCTGGCGGGGAATGGCGATGTTGTTCGGGCGGCGCTTGCTCGTCATGTCGCTGTGGCGGATCTGGAAGTGGTCGGCCACGCGTTTCTGGATGGTCTCGATCGTGAGGATGTTCTGGGCCTGCTCCATCAGGACGTCCTGCAGGAGCATCTCGGTGGTCGGCAGGTCGAGCGGCTTGTTGGTGAGCGCGGAATAGCTGGCGACCTTGATGAGCGCGCCCTCGAGGCGGCGGATGTTCTTCGAGATGTTCTGCGCGATGAAGTTCAGGACCGGCGCCGGGATGTCGAATTTCAGGCTCGTGGCCTTGCTGCGCAGGATGGCGAGGCGGGTTTCGAAATCGGGCGCCTGGATGTCGGCGGGCAGGCCCCATTCGAAGCGGGAGACGAGGCGGGACTCGAGCTTCTGGATTTCGCTGGCGCGACGATCGCTCGACAGGACGATCTGCCGGCCGGACTCGAAGAGATCGTTGAAGGTGTGGAAAAATTCCTCCTGGATGCGCTCCTTGCCGGCGAGGAACTGGACATCGTCGATGAGGAGGACGTCGACGTGGCGGTAGCGCTGGCGGAACTTGGTGAGGCTGTTCTCCTGGAGCGCCTGGATGAATTCGTTGGTGAACTTTTCGGTCGACAGGTAGGCGACGTGGGCGTCCGGGTTGTTGCGGAGAATGGCGTGCCCGATGGCGTGCATCAGGTGCGTTTTGCCGAGGCCGGTGTCACCGTAGATGAAGAGCGGATTGTAGGCCTGCGCGGGGGCCTGCGCGACGGCGAGGGCGGCGGCGTGGGCCATCTGGTTGTTCGAACCGACGACGAAGGTGTCGAAGGTGTTGCGCGCATTGAGCGTGCTGGAGGACGGACCGCGCTCGTCGTAGCGGGTGGTGCGGCGACCGTTGGCGCGGGCGCGCGGGGCGGATTCGGTGACGGGACGGTGACCGTGCGCGGGGGCGGGCGAGCGGGCGGCGTCGGTTTTCTTGAGCGTAACATTGACCAGCCGGCCGGCGGTGAGGCGCAGGCGCTGGGTGATGAGATCAAGGTAGTTGTCGTGAATCCAGATCGCGGCGAAGTCGTTCGGCACGCCGAGCGTCATCGAATCCTCGGCGGCCTCGAGGCACACCATGGGTTCGAACCACATCTGAAAAACGTCCTCAGGGAACAGCTCCTTGAAGTCGCATTTGACGGTTTCCCAGAGGCTGGGAGACAGGGACGAAGAAGGCATTGGCTGACGAAAAAGGCGGTTTTATTCACACTGCGCGTCCGGCGGGGAGTTCTCCGCGTCTGATTCGATGCCAGCCGTGCCTCGGGCGGTGACGAAATTCGGGCCGAGCCATCGTTAAACTTGGGGTAGAGCGGACGGATTTGTAATCCGCTGATGGGCAAGGGCTAGTTTGCTGATGTCAACCGGGGGCGGGTGGGTGGTCAAAACAGACAGGGAAAAGAACGGCTGGACGGTCCAGAAAAACTGACGAAGAGCGGAGTAACTGAGAACAAAAAATCCCTTTCAAGGCGAACTTTCTCCCAACTTGTTCACATCGCCAGCGAGCATAACTTTTCTAAAAATTTTGTTGCTTCGACCGCGAAAACTTAGCGCAGAAAAATACATCGGGGATTTTCCGTAGGGTGGTGTTTGTTACGTCGGCGTGAAGGTGGCTTCGGAAGCGGGATCGGCGGTTACGGTCGCGTTACGGTCGCGTGACGGCTGTTCTCGTTTCTGAATACGAGACGGCGCGGCAACGAAGGCGGATGGGGCGGCGAGACCGACAAAGGCCGCGGACCTTTGGCACGAAAACGAAAGCACGGAGGGTTCGAGCCTCCCGGCGGCGAGCAATTTCAGGCGACCGGTGCGGGCTCGGGATCGACCCACTTGCCGTGTTCCTTGATGAGCGCGATGAGGCGCGCGTCGGCGTCGGCCTGCGGGATGTTGTATTGGACGCATTGCTTGCCGACGTAGAGGTTGATCTTGCCGGGCGCGCCGCCGACATAACCGAAATCGGCGTCGGCCATTTCGCCGGGGCCGTTCACGATGCAGCCCATGATCGCGAGCTTTACGCCCTTGAGGTGGCCGGTTTTTTCGCGGATGCGCTGTGTCGTGGATTGCAGGTCGAAGAGCGTGCGCCCGCAGCTCGGGCAGGCGACGAACTCGGTCTTCGAGATGCGCGCCCCGGCGCCCTGGAGAAGATTGTAGGCGAGCCGGGTCGCGCGCACGGGATCGGCTTCCGTTTCGACGCTCACGAAGGCGCCGAGTCCGTCGCAGAGCAGTGCGCCGGTGAGGAAGCTCGCCTCGAGGAGTTTCGAGAGAAAAGAGTTGTCGCCGCGCACCGCGGCGGCGGCGGTGTTCCGAATCCAGATCGGCGCTCGCGAACCGACCCGTCGCAACGCTTCGGCAAGCTGGCGGTAGCGGCCGACGGCGTGACTGGCTCCGCGGTGCGGAAGCGGGCTCGCGAGGGTGAACACGAGGTTGGCGTCGCCGAGTTCGACGAGCGTTCCGGCAACGAGAGAGATTTCCTCCGGCGCGATGTCCGCGGCGAGAATCAGGCGGTGCGCGCGAACAAATGAAACGAACGTTCGGAGGGTCCCGGCGTCAGGTGCGGCGAAGGCGCGGACCAGCATCGTGCCGGGAACGAGGCGCGAGGCATTTGCCTGAAGCTCGGAAATCGTCACCCGCGAGGACAACTCCAGCGCGTAAAACGCCGGACCAGCCGGTGGCAGCGAAACGATTTCCCCGGCCGACTCGATCGCAACGAGCAGGCCCTCGGCGGGCGTGTCGGCCAGCCTGCGGTCCCCAAGTTTCGATAACTGCCCAGGAGCATCGGTCGCGGACAGGCGCGTGATCACGCGCGGGGGCTGCTCAAGGCCGACCGTGATTTGATCGTTGCAGTGAAGCGTGGTGGTTTCGCGCCGCGTGAAATGGAAGGGATCGATTGAATCGCCGGGCGATTCGAGGGAAGGAAGAGGAGAAGGAGCGGAGGAAGCAGGCGGGACGCCTGCGGTACGCCAGAGCGACATCGCTTTCTCGGCGATCGCGCGGGCGACGGGGATTTCGTAGACGCTGTCCTCGGTCAGCGAGACGCGGATCGTGTCGCCAAGGCCGTCGAGGAGGAGCGAGCCGATGCCGATCGCGCCCTTGATGCGGCCGTCCTCGCCGTCGCCGGCCTCGGTGACGCCGAGGTGCAGCGGGTAGTGCATGTCCTCCTGCTGCATGCGCTCGACGAGCAGGCGGTAGGCCTGGATCATCACCTTCGGGTTCGAGGCCTTCATCGAGAGGATGATTTCCTTGAACGCGTGCGACTCGGCGATGCGGAGAAATTCGAGCGCGCTCTCGACCATGCCGAGCGGCGTGTCGCCATAGCGGTTCATGATCCGGTCGCTGAGCGAACCGTGGTTGGTGCCGATGCGCAGCGAGCGGCCGAGAGTCTTTGCGCGCAGGACGAGCGGCGAGAACGCGTCGTGCAGGCGCTGGAGCTCGCGGTCGTAGTCGGCGTCGGAATATTCGCGCACGGCGAATTTTTTCTTGTCGGCGTAATTGCCGGGATTGACGCGGACCTTCTCGACGTGCTCGACGGCCTCCATCGCGGCGCTCGGGAGAAAATGGATGTCGGCCACGAGCGGAACGGCGCCGAAGCCGGCGGCGGTGAATTGCGCGCGGATTTCGCGCAGGCATTTCGCGGCGGCGACGTTGGGCGCGGTGATGCGGACGATTTCACAGCCGACCTCGGCGAGGGCGATGGATTGTTTCACCGTCGCGGCGACGTCCTGCGTGTCGGTCGTCGTCATCGACTGCAGGCGGATCGGGTTGTCGCCGCCGACGCCGACGCGGCCGACCATCACCTCGCGGGTGCGGCGGCGGATCGTTTGGAAACGAGAGGCGCAGTAAGACATCGCTGATCCGGACGCTAAGGCGCGGGGCGGCGCCCGCTAGCTCACGGCTTGGCGGGCGCGGCCTGGGGCGGCGGCGTTGGCAGTTGCGCGGCGGCCTCGGCGTGCTCGGCGCGGACGTCGTTGACCCAGCGGCGGATGTCGCCGAAGACCGTGACGTAGAAAAACATTGCGATGAGCAGGACGCCGAAGGTGCTTTGCGCGGCGATGATGAAGTTGGCCGGCAGCGCGCGGCCGCGGATCCGGGCGATCGTGGCGAAGAGCATCTGGCCGCCGTCGAGGATGGGCAGCGGCAGGAGGTTGAAGACGGCGAGATTGACGTTGACGAGGATGGTGAAGATGAGCGCGACGCGGATGCCGGCTTCGGCGGCGCTGTGGAAGATGCGGACGATGCCGACGGGCCCGGAGAGTTTCGAAAGGCCGATGTCGGAGTGCGGGTTGAGCAGGCTCCAGAGCGTGCGGAACGTCATCGTGACGTTTTCCCAGAGCTGCTTGAACGGCGAGGGATGGGTGAGGTGGAAACCGATCGTGAGGGCGAGGCCGATGGGTGACCCGGGCTTGGCGTTCGGCCGCGGCGGGAGCGTGAGCTCGTGTTCGGTGCCGGCTCGCTTGACGCGGATTTCAACCGTCCGGGTGGTGGCATCCTCGACCTCGTCGGCGTAGCTGCTGATGCCGAGGATCGGCGTGCCGTTGACGCTGAGGATTTCGTCGCCCGCCTGGAAACCGGCGTGCTCGGCCGGCGAGCCGGGCTCGACCTGCGAGACGATCAACTGGTAGGCGGGCGCGATGCCGACGTGGCGGTCGCGATCCTCGCCGGACAGCCGCGGGTTGACCGTGAGGTTGAACGTGCGGCCGTCGCGCTCGATGGTGAAGACGGCTTTGCGGCGGCCGTCGGCGGTCTGGCCGGCGCCGAGGCCGACGAGGTATTGGACGTCGCGCCAGTTGTCGACCTTGGCGCCGTCGATGGCCCGGATCACGTCGCCGACCTTCAAGCCCGCTTCCGAAGCCGGGCTGGGCACGGCGCGGCCGTTGGAGAGCTCGAGCGTGGGGCTGACGTAGCCGATCCGCGTGGTGGAGGTGTCGTTGCTCTCGGGCTGGCCGATGACCCAGATGACGGCGGCGAGTGAGAAGGCGAAGAGGACGTTGAAGCAGGCGCCGGCGGCGAACACGATCATCTTGCTCGAGTAGCTGACCGGCGGGAGCGTGTCGGGATCCGTTTCGCGCCGGCCCTCGATCGCGCCGAGGTCGGCGAGCTGGGGCAGCAGCACGTAGCCGCCGAGCGGAAACCAGGCGACGCGGTATTCGACGCCGTGGCGGTGCCACGAGAAAATCGCCGGGCCGAAGCCGATCGAGAACCGCTCGACATGGACGCCGCGGCGCCGGGCGGCGAGGAAGTGGCCGAGCTCGTGGACGAAGATCGATCCGCCGAAAAACACGACGACGAGGAAGATCGACCAGACGTTGGAGAAAAGGGTTTGGAGAAGATCGGAGGGCACGGCGCTAGATTTTCGATTTTCGATGGCCGATTTTCGATTGAACAGAAGCGAGCTGACGGGTGGCTACGCGGCGGGCTTCAGCATCGGCAGCGAGGGCGGCGGCGAGGGAGTCGGGTTCGGAATTTTCGATGGTTTGCAGAGTGTGTTCAATGACCTCCGGAATCGCAAGAAACGGGATCTTTTCAGCGAGGAAGGCGGCGACGGCGATTTCGTTGGCAGCGTTGAAGATGCCGGGAGCGACGCCGCCGGCGGCCAGCGCGTGGCGGGCCAGCCGGAAGCAGGGGAAGCGCGATTCGTCGACCGGGCGGAAGTCGAGGCCGAGGAGTTTCGTGAAATCGAGGGTCGACTCGACGCCCGGCGCGCGCGCGGGGTGCAGCAGCGCGTGCTGGATCGGAAATGTCATCGAGGGCGGACTGAGCTGGGCCAGCATCGCGCCGTCGGTGAACTCGACGAGGCAGTGAACGATGCTTTGCGCGTGAAGCACGGCGGTGCACTGCTCGGGGCGCAGGCTGAAAAGCCATTTCGCCTCGATGAGCTCGAGGCCCTTGTTGGCGAGCGTCGCGCTGTCGACGGTGATCTTGGGGCCCATGGCCCAGTTCGGGTGTTTGAGCGCATCCGCCGGAGTGACGCGATGCAGGCGCTCGAGCGAATGATCGCGAAAGGCGCCGCCGCTGGCGGTGAGGACGATGCGGCGGATGCCGGCGTGCGGGTGGCCCTCGAGGCACTGGAAAACGGCGTTGTGCTCGCTGTCCACCGGCAAAAGTTTCGCGCCGTGGCGGCGGGCGGATTCCATGACGAACTTGCCGGCGAGCACGAGGACTTCCTTCGACGCGAGCGCGAGGTCCTTGCCGGCGGCGAGGGCGGCGAGGGCGGGCTCGAGCCCGGCGGTGCCGACGACGGCGACGAGGACGAGGTCGGCGCCGGGAAGCTGGGTCAGCTCGGTCAGGCCGGCGAGGCCGCCGTGGAGTTGCGCGCCGGCGGGGAAGGCGTGCAAGGTGCGGGCGGCGGCAAAGGCGTCATCGTCGAAAATCGCGACGTGGCGGACGCGAAAGTCGTGGGCGATTTTCGCGAGGCGGGCGTGGTTCCGGCGCGCGGCGATGGCGACGAGCTCGAGCTTGTCGGGGTGCGCGGCGATGACGCGGAGAGTGCTTTCACCGATCGAGCCGGTGGCGCCGAGGAGGACGATGCGCTTGCGACGTTGTGAGGACGGAGCGGGCACGAAAGCCGGCGAGTATGCGGGAAACGCGGGCGGGGCGGCAAGCGCGGGATGAGTCGTGGCGGCGACAGGCTTTGTGCCTGGCGAGTTGCGGTGAATTCGACGGCAGGCACGGAGGCCTGCCGCTACGATGCCAGCCCGAAGAGGAAGAAGCCGAGCGGGGCGGTGAGGATGAGGCTGTCGCTGACGTCGAACACGCCGCCGATGCCCGGGATGATGCCGCCGGAGTCCTTGATGGTGGCGCGGCGCTTGATCACGGACTCGATCAAGTCCGAGACGATCGCGATGAGGGCGACCGGCGCGGCGATCAGCGCGGAAACGAGCGGCGTCATGTGCGCGGGAAAATGGCCGCGGGCGAGCCACGCGACGAAGGCGCCGACGCCCATCGAGACGATCACGCCGCCGACGGCGCCCTCCCAGGTTTTCTTGGGGCTGATCCGCGGCGACATGTGATGCCGGCCGAAGGCGAGGCCGGTGAGCAGCGCGCCGACGTCGCAGAATTTCGCGACGGCGACGAGCCACACGAACAGCAGGAGGCGGCCGGTGGCGTCGACGCGGTCGCCGGCCTGCGGCGTGACGATCCGCACGAGGAACTGCAGCATGTAGGCGATGTAAACGAGGCCGAAGAGCGTCGCCGCGAGCGATTCGACGCGGTTGTGCGGTTCGCGTTCGCCGAGGATGCGAATCGAGAAGACGATGACGGCGAGCGCGAGAACGTGGGAGGCGGGCCAGCCGAAGCGGGCTTCGAACCACGGGGCGAGGGTGACGAGGCTGCCGAAGGTCATGCCGAGTTTTTCGAACGGCTCGAGGCCAAGCCCGCGCATGAGCTTGTAGAACTCGCGCAGCGTGAGCACGGAGATGACGGTGATCAGGGCGACGCCGCCGATGGTCCGCAGCCAGACGAGCGAGCCGATGACGAGCGCCCAAAGGAGGACGGTGCTCAGGATGCGACGGGCCATGGGATCGGAAGCCAGAGGTCGGAGGTCAGAAGCCGGAGGCCGGAGGCCTGATGGCGGAGATCAGAGACGGATCGGGGCGAACGCGTCGGACGCGGAAAGGGCGGCGCTACTTGGCGGCGGGCGCGGGCTTCAGTTGATCGCTGGTGCGCCCGTAACGACGCTCGCGGCGGGCGTATTCGGCGATGGCGGCGGCGAGGTCGGCCTTGGTGAAGTCGGGCCAGAGGACGGGCGTGAAGACATATTCCGCGTAGGCGCTTTGGAGGAGAAGGAAGTTGCTCAGCCGGGTTTCGCCGGAAGTGCGGATCACGAGGTCGGGATCGGGCAGGTCGGCGGTGTAGAGATGCCGGCGGAAGGTGTCCCACGAGTCGTCGTTGAGTTTCGCCGTGCCGGCGGCGACGGCGGCGGCGTAGGCGCGGGCGGCGTCGACGACCTCGGTGCGTGCGCCGTAGTTGAGCGCGAGGACGAGGGTGTAATCGGTGAAGTGCCGGGTTTCCGCGGTGGCCTCCGCGAGGAGTTTCTGCACGACGGCGGGAAGCTCGGTGGTGCGGCCGATGGTGCGAAAGCGGACGCGGTCGCGAACAAAGGTGGCGAGCTCCTTCTTGAGGTAGAACTCGAGCAGGCCCATCAGCGCGCCGACCTCGTCCTGCGGGCGGCGCCAGTTTTCGACGGAGAACGCGTAGAGCGTGAGCATCCGGACGCCGAGGTCGCGCGCGGCCTTCATGGCGGTGCGAACGGTCTCGACGCCGCGGCGATGGCCCTCGATGCGCGGCAGGCCGCGTTGCCGCGCCCAGCGGCCGTTGCCGTCCATGATGATGGCAACGTGAGCCGGGACGGAAGACTCGGAGCGGGCGGCGGTGGGCGACATTCTCTGGGGGCAGTTAGAAACCGGTGGCGACGTTTGACAAGCCGCCTTCGCAACGCGCGGCGGCGTGCAGGGTGGAATTTGTTGCAAGCCGGGTCGGCCGCGGCGAGCCACTTGCGGGAAACGGCGGACAGCGCATGGTGTGCCGCATGAGCGCGACCAAGGAACTGTCGAAGGCGGAGATCGAGGCGGCGTTGAAGGAGATCGGCGGCGGCTGGACGTTC
>DASZPP010000327.1:0-2268 GCA_035549975.1 Opitutus sp. | reverse complement strand
TGCTCGCGCGGCGCGATGTCGACGTGGTCTGCGTGGCGACGCCGAGCGGACGGCATCGCGACATCGCGCTGCCGGCGCTGCGCGCGGGCAAGCACGTGCTGTGCGAAAAGCCGCTCGAGATCACGACCGGACGCGTGGACGAAGTGATCGCGGCGGCGGAGCGGGCGGGGCGGATTCTCGCGGGGGTGTTTCAGCAGCGCTTCGGTTTCGGGGCGCAGCGGCTCAAGCAGGCGGTCGAATCGGGGCGGTTTGGGAAACTGGCATTGGGCAGCGCCTATGTGAAGTGGTGGCGCGATCGCGATTATTACGGCGGCTCGGGCTGGAAGGGCACGGCGGCGCTCGATGGCGGCGGTGCGCTGATGAATCAGGGCATTCACGCCGTTGATCTGCTTCAGTGGCTCGCGGGCATGCCGACGAGTGTTGTCGCGCAAACGCGCACGCGCGTGCACGCGATCGAAACCGAGGACACGGCGGTGGCGCTCCTCGATTTTGCCGGTGGCGCGCTCGGGGTGATCGAGGCGGGCACGTCGTGCTACCCGGGCAGTTCGCTCCGCATCGAGCTGACGGGCGAACGCGGCACGGCGGTGCTGGAGAACGGCTCGATCATCGACTGGCGTTTCGCCGACGAGCGGCCGGAGGACGCGGAGGTGCGGGCGCCGCGTGCGGCGGAAACAGGCAGCGGAGCGGCCGACCCGAAGGCGATCGGGACCGAGGGGCACCGGCGTGTCGTGGCGGATTTGGTGGACGCGATCCGCGAGGGGCGCGCGCCGTCGGTGCCGGGCCGCGAAGCGCGCAACGCGGTCGCCATCATCGAAGCGGTCTATCGGTCCCAGCGCACGGGCGGGCGCGTCCGGATCGAACAATGAAGATCCGGCCCTTGTGATTTTTATGAAACCAACGATAACAGCCGCCGGCGCCATCTTCTGCGCGATTGCGTGCGGTGCCATCCGGACGCGCGCGGCCGATCCGGCGTGGGTTCCAGCCGGGCTGCTCCCGCCGGAGCCAAAGAACGGGCCGGCGCTTTGCCCGGGCGCCTTTCTCACGCCGGAGCAGGGCCGCGAAGTTCTCGCCGCGGCGACCAGGGAATTTTCGACGCGGGAAAAGTGGGATGCCTACGCGGCGAAAATTCGGACGATGATGCAGCGGGGCATGAACCTCGACCCGTGGCCGCGGAAAACGCCGCTGCGCGCGATCATCCGGCCAGCGCGGCATTACGACGGCTACACGGTACAAAGCGTCGCGTTCGAGTCGGTGCCGGGTTTCTTCGTCACGGGCAGCCTGTATCGTCCACTCGGCGGCAAGCCGCCCTATGCGGCGGTGCTCACGCCGCATGGCCACACGAGCCGGATCACGAAACCGGCGGACTACGACACGCACGGGCGGTTTTCGCCGGAGGTGCAGACGCGCGCGGCGGGCTTCGCGCGGATGGGCGCGGTGGTGTTCGCGATCGATATGTTCGGCTGCGACGACTCGATCCCGCAGGTCGGGCAGGACGCGCACGCGCATCCGTTCACCATGACGATCCAGGTTTGGGATGCGATCCGCGCGATCGATTTCCTTACTTCGCTCGATGACGTCGATCCGCACCGCGTCGCGATGACGGGCGAGTCGGGCGGCGGCACGCTGAGTTTCCTCGTGACGGCGCTCGACCCGCGCGTCGCCGTGTCGGTGCCGGTCGTGATGGTTGGGTCGTATTTCTTCGGCGGCTGCCCGTGCGAGAGCGGCCTGCCGATCCATCGCGGGAACGATTATTTCGCCGACAACGCGATGATCGCGGCGACCGCCGCGCCGCGACCGATGCTGGTCGTCTCCGATGGCGCGGATTGGACGAAGGAAACGCCGACGGTGACATTTCCATTCCTGCAGCACATCTACGCACTCGAGGGCGCCGCGGACAACGTCGCCAACGTCCACCTCGGCAACGAAGGCCACGACTATGGCCCGTCGAAGCGCGCGGCGGCGGATCGCTTCCTCGCGAAGCGGCTCGGCTTGAACCTGGCCGCGGTCGAGGATGCCGCGGGGAAGATCGACGAGTCCGGCATCACGATCGAACCGGCGGCGAAGATGCATGTGTTCGATGCGACATTTCCCCGGCCGCAGCGCGCGTTGCAGGGCGCGGCGGCGGTCGAGCACGCGCTGATGGAATTGCAGGAGCCCGCGACTCGATGAGACCGCAGGTTGTCGATCCCGCGCGCTGGAAAACCGATTTGGGTCACGCGAACCGGAGCGCGGCCGCACCGGCGAATTTCACCCCCATCACGATGTGCG
>DASZPP010000326.1:0-21117 GCA_035549975.1 Opitutus sp. | reverse complement strand
GCTCGCGCTCGACGACCTGGCTCCCGGCTGCTGGCGCGAGCTGCCGCCCGACCGTTTCGATCGTTGACCAGCGCGCGTCTCAACCGTCCTCGGTGACGCGGAACGGGAACGGCTGGCGAACGCGGACGTTGACGCGATGGCCGTTCTTGATGCCGGCGCGGAATTTCCATTTCGCGATCGCCATCACGGCCGCGTCGTCGAAGCGGTGGTCGGTCGATTCGGCCACAAACGCGTTGTTCACCTCCCCGTTCGGATCGACGATGAACTCGACGATCACGTCCGCCTGCACCCCCACCTGCTTGAGGTTCGCGGGAAACACCGGGGCGATGCGCACCACCGGCTCGGGCGCACGGTCGAGGTCCTTGAGGTCGAAAATCTTGATGCCTTCGCCAATCTTGCCGCCGTGGCTGTAGTGCGTCGGGATCGTCAGCGCTTTCGCCGTCGCGAGGTCCTGCTGCGGCACGAGGGTCGAGAAATCGATCTGTTGCACGAACGCCGACGACAAGTCGACCTGCGACGGGACATCGGCCAGCGTCGGCACCGTGATGCCCGCATCGGCCGGCGTTTCGTTGTCGGTCGTCTTCTGCTCCGGCTCCTCCAGGTCCTTCAGCTCCGGCATCACCAGCGCGATCGTCGGGGTGTCGTCGACCACGACGTGCTTCACGACTTTTCGATGCCGGTTGAAACCGAACAGCAGCACCGAATGGATGCCGGCCGAAACCAGCAATCCGATCCAAAGGCTTTTTTGCGAATGTGGAGTGCCCAGGTAGCGCCAGGATCCCGCGACCGGAACCGGCAAACGCCGCGGAACCGGACGGGGCAGGGGTGCTTCAAGGGTAGCGGGGGGGTGCCCGTTCATGATGAGAATATAGAAACTATCGGCACGAACGCCTTCGCATCGCTTGCCAAAAACCTCGCATCGGTTGCCCGCGCCGCGACAATTCCTGCGCGGTCCCACTCCTCGTCCCGCCGCGGTGATGACAAACGACGACCTTGTCTCAGCACCGCCGATGCGCGAGGGTGGCGGTTTCGCATGACCGACGACACCACGGACGTGATCACTCCCGACCGCCGCAGCGACAGCGACGTCGGCTTTGTCACGCCCGCCGACTTTGTTCATGCCAAGCCTTTTACGTTTTGCAGCGGCCAGACGCTGCCCGGCTTCACGCTCCGCTATGAGACGTATGGCGCGCTCAACGCCACCCGCGACAACGTCATCCTGATCTGCCACGCGCTCAGCGGCGATCATCACTGCGCCGGCTGGCACTCGGCCGACGACCGCAAGCCCGGCTGGTGGAACAACCTCATCGGCTCCCGTCGGGCAGTCGACACCCGGCGCTTCTTCGTCGTCTGCGCCAACGTCCTCGGCGGCTGCCAGGGCTCGACCGGCCCGTCGTCGACCGATCCCGCCACCGGCCGGCCCTACGGGCTGGCGTTTCCATTCGTCACCATGCTCGACATGGTCCGCGCGCAGAAGCTGCTCCTCGAGCACCTCGGCGTCAACGAACTCCACGCCGTCATCGGCGGCTCGATGGGCGGCATGCAGGCGCTGCTCTTCGGCATCGAATATCCCGCGTTCACCCGCCGCGTGCTCGCCATGGCGACCACCGCGCGCGAGGGCGCGCAGGCGATCGCGTTCAACGAGGTCGGCCGCCAGGCGATCATGCAGGACCCGGAATGGAACCAGGGCGACTACGCGAAAGGCGGCGGCCCGCGCGTCGGCCTCGCGATCGCGCGCATGATGGCGCACATCACCTACGTCTCGGATGCGAGCATGGACCGGAAATTCGGCCGCCGCCGCCGGTCCGAGGCCGCCAACGGCACGAGTTACAGCTTCGACCAGCAGTTCGAGGTTGAAGGCTACCTCCGCCACCAGGGCCAGAGCTTCATCAACCGTTTCGACGCGAACACCTACCTCTACATCACGCGCGCCCTCGATCATTTCGACCTGCCCGAGGCCTACGGCTCGCTCGAGGCGGCCTTCGCGCCGGTGCAGGCCAGGACGCTGGTCGTCGGTTTCACGAGCGACTGGCTTTTCCCGCCCGAGCAGAATCGCGCGATCGCCCTCGCCTTGCTCCGCGCCGGCAAGCCCGCCGCCTACGCCGAGCTCTCCACCGATCTCGGCCACGATTCGTTCCTGCTCGAATCCGAGGAGCTCTACGCGCTCGTCCGCAGCTTCCTCGAAAACACCGTCGCGCCCGCGGACTTCACGATCTGAGCGCCGCCATGAGCAAGGTCTTCGAAAAACGCACGGTGGACATGCAGATCATCGGGGAGTGGGTCGAGCCCGGCTCCCGCGTGCTCGACCTCGGCTGCGGCCCCGGCGCCCTGCTCGACTACCTCACGCAATCGAAACAGATCTCCGGCATCGGCGTGGATCTCGACTTCCATCGCATCACCGCCTGCGTCGCGCGCGGGCTCTCCGCCTATCAGGGCGACATGACGGGATTCATGCGCGAGTTCCCCGACCGTCATTTCGATCGCGTCATCTGCTCGCGCACCGTGCAGGAGCTCGACGACCCGAGCGCCGTGATCCTCGAGGCGCTGCGCGTCGGCCACGCGCTGACCGTCGGCTTCGTCAACCACGGCTTTTGGAAAAACCGGATCGCCACGCTCGTCCGCGGCCGCAAGGTCCGCAACGACGTCTACACCACCGAGTGGTTCGAGAGCCGCCCGGCGAATCCCGTCACGATCGCCGACTTCGAACATTTCTGCGCCGCCAAGGACATCCGCATCGTCCGCCGGGCCCACCTCAGCGGCAACTGGCATACGCCCCGCCGCACGCTCCCCAATTTGTTCGCCGGCTACGCACTCTACGATCTGGCCCGTTAGCACGGCGGTTCTCCGCCCGGTGGGCCGGGCGTCCCAGTCAGGCTGGACACGCCGCCGCGCCCGCCTCTTCACCCCGCCGCCCCGGCCGCGGCCTCCGCGCCTACGCGCCTACGCGCCAAACGCCCCCGCCTGCTTCGCGAGCTGCTTGCCAAGGCTCCCGCACACCAGGTCGCAGAGCTTGGAAATCGTCGGGTCCGCGATCGCGTAAAACACCTGCAGCCCCTCCTTGCGCCGCGACAGCACGTGCGCCTGCGTGAGCGTCTGCAGGTGCCGGGACACGTTGGCCTGCGTCCCGCCCACCTCCTCGACCAGCGCCTTCACGTTCTTCTCGCCCTCGAACAGCGCATGCACGAGGCGCAGCCGCAGCGGCTCCGCCAGCACGGCAAACCGCCGGGCGATCAGCTCGATCGCCTGGTCGCTCAGTTCCGCGGCTTTCGGCATCCCGCGCAGGAAACCAGGGCTTGACACGATTTCAAGTATATACGTATATGCGCATATATCGTCAAATAGAATTATGAAAGCCGACTCCCTCGTCCGCCTCCTCGCCGGTTCCGTCGTCCTCCTCGGCACGACCCTCGCCGCCGTCGCCAGCCCGTGGTGGCTGCTGCTTCCCGCCTTCGCCGGCGTCAACCTCATCCAGTCCGTCTTCACCGGCTTCTGCCCGCCCACGCTGCTCGTCCGCAAGCTCGGCTGGGTTGACGAGCACGACGTCATCCACTGGGGCGGCCGCCGCTGAGCCGCACGCCGCACCATGCTCCGTTTTCACGAGGCGCGTCTTCAGCACACCTCGCCGCCACCCACGGACCGTTCGCTGTCGCCGGGCTCCGCTGCGCTCTCGGTCTCGACGCTCCGCCCGCGCCCTGGCCATCCGGCCGATTTTTCCGCGCCATGAAACTTCCGCTCTTTTGTTCCCCGGGCATCGCCGGTCCGGTCGGCCGCGCCCTGCGCACCTGTCCGCCGAAAGCCTGGCGGAGGCACTCGAGCGCAGGGGCCCTCCTGCTCGTCCTCGCCGCCTGCAGCCGTCACGCCGGCTCCGCCGCCGCCCCCGCGATGCTGCCCGCGCCAGTTCACCTCGCCATCGCTCGCGCCGTCACGTCCCCCGCGCTCACCGACGTCGCCGGCACCATCCGCCCCGTCCAGCGCGCCACGCTCGCCGCCAAGGTCATGGGGGCCATCGACGAACTGCCGGTCGCGCTCGGCCAGCGCGTGCACGCCGGCGACGTCCTGCTCAAAATTTCCGCCGGGGAAATCTCCGCGCGCGTTCTCCAGGCGCAGTCCCGGCTCAATCTTGTCCGCCGCGACCTCGCTCGCGAACGTGACCTGCTCGCGAAAGGCGCGAGCACCGCTGACACGGTTAAAGGCCTCGCGGACCGTCTCGCCCTGACCGAGGCGATGCTCCGCGAAGCCGAGACCATGCTCGACTACACGACGCTCCGTGCGCCGTTCGAGGGCGTCGTCGCACGCAAGTTCGTCGACGCCGGCGACCTCGCCGCGCCCGGCCGGCCGCTCCTCGAGATCGAAGGCACCGATGCGTTCGAAATCGACGTTCCCCTCCCCGACTCGCTCGCCGAAAAACTCAGCGTCGGCTCGCCGCTCACCGTCAACGTGCCGGTGGCCGGCCTGTCCTTCAACGGCCAACTCACCGAGCTCTCCTCCGCCGCCGATCCATCGGCGCACGCCGTCGACGCCAAGGTCTCCGTGCCGGCCGGCACCGCCGTCCGCTCCGGCCAGTTCGCCCGCATCCAGGTTCCGGGCGCGCCCGTTTCCGCCATTCTCGTTCCCGCCGCCGCGGTCACGACCCGCGGACAACTCGAGCGCGTCTTCGTCGCCCGCCGTGATCACCGGGCCGAGCTCCGCCTCGTAAAAACCGGCGCCACCCACGGCGACGAAGTTGAAATCCTCTCCGGCCTCGACAACGGCGAACAACTCGTCGTCCCCGTTCCCGCCGATCTCCGCGAAGGCCAGCCGCTCGAGACCGCCCGGTGAGGCGGGTCTCACCCCTCGTGCCGCCGCGCGAAATCCGCCCCTGTGATGATCCCTTCCCCACCCTTCCCCGGCCCGCGACGCCGCGGCTTCGCGGGCCGCCTCGCAGCGCACTTCATCGACTCGAAACTCACGCCCATCATCGTCGCCGCCTCGCTCCTGCTCGGCGTCTGCTCGATCCTGATGCTCCCGCGCGAGGAGGAACCGCAGATCAAGGTGCCGATGATCGACGTCCTCGTCGGCATGCCCGGCGCCTCCGCCGCCGAGATCGAGAACCGCGTCACGCGTCCCATGGAAAAGCTCCTCTGGGAAATCCCGGGCGTCGAATACCTCTACTCCACCGCCAGCCCGGGCGCGGACCTGACGATCGTCCGTTTCAAGGTCGGCACCGACCTCGAGGCCGCGCTCGTCCGCCTCAACCAAAAACTCCAGGCCAACTTCGACCGCATCCCGCCCGGCGTCACGCCGCCGCTCGTCAAGCCGCGCACGATCGACGACGTGCCGATCCTCGCGCTCACACTCCACAGCGCACGCTACGACCACGCCACGCTCCGCCGCATCGCTGCGCAGGTCGAGGAAGAGATCAAGCCGCTCTCCCAGGTCGCCGAGACCACGCTCATCGGCGGCGACCGCCGGCGGATCCGCGTCCTGCTCGATCCGCAGAAACTCGCCTCGCGCCACCTCAGCCCCGCCATCCTCGTGCCGATGCTCCAGCAGGCGAACGCCCAGGCGTTCACCGGCGCGCTCGACTCCGCCAACACCGAGACACTTCTCCAAACCGGCACGTTCTTCCGCAACGCCGCCGACATCGGCGCCGTCGTCGTCGGGGTCTTCGACGGCCGCCCCGTGTATCTCCGCGACGTCGCGACCATCGTCGACGGTCCCGCCGATCCGGCCAACTACGTCCTCTTCGGCTCTGGCCATGGAGGCGCGGCGCCCTCGCCGCGCTTGTCCCGCGCCGAAGGCGGCGCGGCTCCATCGAACGAAGAGCCCGCCGTCACCCTCAGCCTCGCCAAGCGTCCCGGCGCCAACGCCGTCGATGTCGTCTCCGCCGTGCTCGCGAAAATCGATTCGCTCAAGGGCCGGCTCATCCCCGCCGACGTCGGCGTCGCCATCACGCGCGACTACGGCGCCACCGCCTCCGAGAAATCCAACGAGCTCCTGCTCCACATCGGCCTCGCCGTCTTCGGCGTCGCGCTCCTCACCCTGCTTTTCCTCGGCTGGCGCGAATCGCTCGTCGTCCTGCTTGCGATCCCCGTCACGCTCGGCCTGACGCTGCTCGTTTTTTACCTCTACGGCTACACGCTCAACCGCATCACGCTCTTCGCGCTGATCTTCTCGATCGGCATCCTCGTCGACGACGCGATCGTCGTCGTCGAAAACATCGTCCGCCACCTGGGCCTGCCGGGTTGCCGCCGCAAGCGCCTGCGGCAGATCGCCGTCGAAGCCGTCGACGAGGTCGGCAACCCCACGATCCTTGCCACGTGGGCGGTGATCGCCGCCGTCCTCCCGATGGCCTTCGTCAGCGGCCTGATGGGCCCTTACATGCGCCCGATCCCGATTGGCTCGAGCGCCGCGATGCTGTTCTCGCTGCTCGTCGCTTTCGTCGTCACGCCGTGGGCCGCGCTCAAGGTTCTCCGCGGCCACGCGCGCCGCGCCGCCGGCGCCTCCGCCTTCGTCGACGCCCCGCTCACCGACGAGGAGGAAGCCGCCGAAAACGAAACCGTGCCCGACACGTGGTTCACGCGCCTCTACCAGCGCATCATGCGCCCGCTCCTCGAACACCGCGTACGGCGCTGGGGCTTCCTCGCCGCCGTCGCCGCCGCGACCGCACTCTCGCTCGGCCTCGTCGGCCTCGGCGCCGTGAAGGTCAAGATGCTTCCGTTCGACAATAAATCGGAGTTCCAAGTCATCCTCAACCTGCCCGAGGGCTCCACGCTCGAGCAGACCACGCGCGTCGCCCGCGAGATGGCCGCCGCGATCCGCGCCGAGCCCGAGGTGCGCGACTACCAGATCTACGCCGGCACCGCGTCGCCGTTTAATTTCAACGGCCTCGTCCGCCACTACTTCATGCGCCGTGGCAGCAACGTCGCCGACCTCCAGGTCAACCTGCTCCCGAAGCACGAACGCTCCGCCCAAAGCCACGACATCGCCAAGCGCATCCGCCCGCGCCTCGCCGCCATCGCCGCCCGCTACGGCGCCGCCGTTGCCGTCGCCGAGGTCCCGCCCGGCCCGCCCGTCCTCCAGACGCTCGTCGCTGAAATCTACGGCCCGTCCGAATCCGCTCGTCTCGCGCTCGCTGCGCGCGTTCGCGACATTTTCCGCTCCACCGACGGCGTCGTCGACGTCGATTGGTATGTCGAGGACCAGCAGCCGAAAACCGTCCTCCGCGTCGACAAAACCAAGGCCGCGCTTCTCGGCATCACCGAGGCCGCGATCACGCGCACCGTGCAGATGGCCGCGGAAGGCTACCCGGTCACGCTGCTCCACTCGCCCTCCGATCGCGAGGACGTGAACATTGTCCTCGAACTCCCACGCGCGCTCCGCGCCCGGCCCGACGACCTGCTCGCGCTGCCGGTCCGCTCCGAAATGAACTCCCAGGCGCCACTTGTTCCGCTGCGCGAGCTTGTCACCGTCGCGCCCACCGTCGGCGAGCGGAACATTTATCACAAGAACCTCGAACCCGTGATCTATGTCACCGGCGACGTCGCCGGCACGATCGAAAGTCCTGTCTACGCGATCCTGAAAATGAACCGGGCCCTCGCGAAGCTCGACGCCGGCAACTTCACGAATCGCAGGGCGGGGTCTCCCGACCCCGCCCCACATCCGGTCCCGCCCGTCCCGGTCAAAATCTACAACGCCACGATGCCCTCCGACACGAGCGAGCCCGCGATGAAGTGGGACGGCGAGTGGCAGGTCACGCTCGAGGTTTTCCGCGACCTCGGCCTGGCCTTCGGCGCGGTGCTCATCCTGATCTACATGCTCATGGTCGGCTGGTTTAAAAATTACGCCACGCCCTTCATCGTCATGACCGTGATCCCGTTTTCGCTCGTCGGCATCCTGCCGGCGCACGCGGCGCTCGGCGCGTTTTTCACCGCCACGTCGATGATCGGCTTCATGGCCGGCGCGGGCATCGTGGTGCGAAATTCCATCATCCTCGTCGATTTCATCGAGCTCCGTCTCGGCCATGGCCGCTCACTGCGCGACGCCTGCCTCGAGTCCGGCGCCGTCCGTTTCCGGCCGATGATGCTCACGGCCCTCGCCGTCGTCGTAGGCGGCCTCGTGATCCTCGCCGACCCGATCTTCCAGGGCCTCGCAATCTCGCTCCTCTTCGGCGCGATCGCCTCGCTCGTCATCAGCCCGCTCGCCGTCCCGCTGATCTACTACCTGACGCACGCCCGCAAACAGCCCGCCCCGCCCGCACCGGGCAACGCCCCGTGCAAAACCTAAAGTTCACCGCCGGTGGGTCGATAGCGCACATGACTGTCCGCAAAATGCTCCAATTCGTCTTCCATGCCGCTCCCCGTGCCGTGCCCGCGGACTATTTCGAAAAGCTGCGCTCCGGCTCCGCCTTGCTGATCGACGTCCGCGAGTCCGACGAGTGGCACCGGGGCGTCGCCGAGTCGGCCGTGCGGTTGCCGCTGAGCGACCTGCATCGCGAGCGCGTGCGCTGGAAACCGGTTTTGGCAACAGCCGGCGATCGCGAACTGCTTCTCTACTGCGCGACCGGCGTTCGCTCCGGCATCGCCGCGCGCCTGCTCGTCGGTGAAGGCTTCCGCGCGTTCAACGCCGGCGGTTTGTCCGAGTGGGCCGGCGCAGGCTGGCCGGTCGTGTCTCTCCGGCGGCATTAGCAGCCGCGTCCGAAGGGTTCGCATTTTGCGTCCGGCTTGTGCAAGCTGCGGCATGGAAATTCCGCCGGAAATCCCGCCGCCCGCGGCCTGCAATGCAGCGTGCCACTACGCCGAGCCGTTGCGCGGCGACTACGCGGATTGGATCTGGTGCGGACGGCCTGGCGCGACCAACCGCGTGCAAGCGTCCGGCTCCGACTGCCCCTGGGCAAAACGCGAAGCGACGCCCGCCCCGGCCGCGGACTGGCCGATCGCCTGCTGACCGCCATGGATCCGGAATTCTGGAATCAACGTTTCGGCGGCGAAACGTATTACTACGGCACCGCGCCGAACGAGTTCCTCGCCGCGCACGCCGATTTGATTCCACCGGGCCCCGTCCTTTGCCTCGGCGAGGGCGAAGGCCGCAACGCCGTTTTCCTCGCCGCCCGCGGCCACGCGGTCACCGCCGTCGACCAGTCCTCCGCCGGCCTCGCGAAAGCGCGGCGTCTGGCGGCCGATCGCGGCGTCGAACTCGCCACCACCGTCGCCGATCTCGGGGATTTCGCGATCCCGCCCGGGGCATGGTCGGCGATCGTCTCGATCTTCGTCCACCTGCCGCAGCCGCTCCGCCGCGAGCTTCACCGCCGTGCCGCGCCCGGCCTCGTTCCCGGCGGCGTGTTCATCCTCGAAGGCTACACGCCGGCGCAGGTTCGCTTTCGGACCGGCGGGCCGGTGAACCAGCCCGAGCTGCTCATGCGCCTCGCCGACCTGCGAGACGAGCTTGCCGGCCTCGATCTTCTCGTCGCCCGGGAAATCGAGCGCGACGTCTCCGAGGGAACCACCCACTGCGGCCACGCCGCCGTCGTCCAGCTCGTCGCGCGCCGTCGCGCCTGAATTCCGCCGCGTCCGTCTTCCATCGACCCCATGAAGAAACTCATCCTCGCTCTCGCCGCTTGCGCGCTCGGCGCATCCCTCGCCTTCGCCGCGACCGTCGCAAAAATTTCTCCGGTCGATGCCGCGCAACGCGCCGCCGCCAGCACCGCCGTCCTCATCGACGTGCGCGAGCCCGCCGAATGGTCCGCGACCGGCGTCGCCGCGCCCGCCGTGCTCCTCCCGATGAGCGACTTCAAGGGCGCGCAGAAACTCTGGAAGCCCTTCCTCGAGAAAAACGCCGGCAAGGAGCTGATCCTTTACTGCCGCACGGGCCATCGCGCCGGCATCGTCGGCGAACAACTCGCCGCCGCCGGCCGCACGGTCGCCAACGCCGGCGGCTTCCGCGACTGGACCGCCGCGAAGCTGCCAGTCCGCCAGCCGTAGGCTGCCCGCCGGCCGGCGCGACTCGCGTCACGCTTCCGCCCGTTCGCGATCGGTCATCAGCTCGCCGAGCATCCACGCCGTCGTGTCGTGATACTCCGCCAGCTCGGCGAGCAGTTCCGCCGTGGCGCCGTCGCCGAATTGCTCCGCGCACTCGTCCTTGTCGCGCTGGAGATGCTGCGCGAGATATTCGTGCAGCGCGATCAGCGCCGCCATCATCTGGTCCGCGCTTAACCCCGCGCCGGGCGCCGGGCGAAACCGCCGCGCCTGCACCAGCTCCCGCCAGCCGGTTTTCGCCGCCACGCCGAGCGCGCGCACCCGTTCGCCGATGCGTTCGCTCCAGCGATCGAGCTGACGATATTGTTCGTCGAACAATTCCTGCAGGCAGCGGAATTGCGGCCCGGTGACATTCCAATGATAGTCCCGCGTCGCCGCCGAGAGGGCGAATTCGTCCGCGAGCACATGATTCAGGATCTGGCCTACGCCCGCGCGGGTCTCGAATGTTGGGATCATATCGTCCCTTCATTCGACCGTCGTCCGTGTGCAAAGTTCGCCTTTTGACATCGGGTGATTTCCCCTGCCCCGCCCCCGTGGCCGCCCGAGCCGCCGGTTCGCCGGAAACCGAACCGTTCCCCCTTCGCAGCTACGGCTTTCGCTTCCAGCTCTTCAGCTTCTGCAGCCGCTCGCCCGCCGCGTGCAGCGTGTCGAGGCGCTTCGCGAAGTTCAATCGCACGTAGCGATTCTCGCCGTCCGCGAAGAAACTCGATCCCGGGACCGGCGCCACGCCGACCTCGCGCGTCAGCCGGTGCGAAAACTCCACGTCGCTCGCAAAGCCAAACGGCGACACGTCGACCATCACGAAATACGATCCCTCCGGCCGCGAGCAGTTCAGCCCGACCTGCGCGAGGTAGCCGAGCAGCACGTCGCGACCGTGCGCGTAGCCCGCCGCCAGTTCCTCGTAGTAGCTCGACGGAAAATTCAGCGCCGTCACCACCGCATGCTGCAGCGGCGCCGCCGCGCCGACCGTGAGGAAATCATGCACCTTCCTCGCCTGCGCGATGATCTCCGGCGCCGCGAACACATGCCCGATCCGCCAGCCGGTGATCGAAAAGGTCTTCGACAGCGACGAGCAGCTCAACGTCCGCTTCGCCATCCCCGGCAAGGTCGCGAAATACGTGTGCCGGTGCGGCGGGAAGACGATGTGCTCGTAAACCTCGTCCGTGAGCACGAAGGTGTCGAACTCCTCCGCCAAGGCCGCGATCTGCATCAGCTCCTCGCGCGTGAACACCCGCCCGCACGGGTTCGACGGATTGCACAGCACGAACGCCTTCAGCCCGCCCGCAAACGCCGCCCGCAGCCCGGCCGGATCGAAGCGATAGTCGGGCGGCCGCAGCGGCACGAGCACCGGCGTCGCGCCCGCCAAAATCGCGTCCGCCGAGTAGTTCTCATAAAACGGCGAGAACAGCCCGACCCGGTCGCCCGGATCACACACCGTCATCATCGCCACCATCATCGCCTCGGTCGCGCCGCAGCACACGACGAGCTCGTTTTCCGGGTTGACCGGCAGGCCCATGAATCGCGTCAGCTTTGCCGCGAGCGCGGTGCGCAGCTCCGGCGAACCCCACGTGATCGCGTATTGGTGCCGGTGCGTGTCCATCGCGTCCTTCGCCGCCTGCACGAGCTCCGGCGGCGGATCCCAGTCGGGAAATCCCTGCGCGAGATTGATCGCGTTGTGGCGCGCCGCCACCCGCGTCATCTCGCGGATGATCGATTCGGAAAAGGTCGCGGTGCGTCGGGAAGTGCGTGGCATCGTGCTTCGCGTTAGGTTCTAATTTCTAGTTTCTAGTTTCTGACCTCTGACCTCTGACCTCTGACCTCTGACCTCTGACCTCTGACCTCTGGCCTCTGGCCTCCATCAAGGTATTTTGATCTCCGCGCCGATCCGCAACGAGTTCTCGGTCGGTATCACGTCGCGGTTCGCGTTGTAGATGTCCCGCCACTTCGAGCGGTCACCGTAATATTTCTGCGCGAGATTGAACAGCGTGTCGCCCTTCACGACCGTGTGCGTCCGCAGCCCGCCCGGCCGCGTCGGCGCACCGGGGCGGGTCGGTGCCGTGGGCGCGCGCGTCACGACGTCGCCCAGCGGCCGGGCATTCCCGGTTTCCGGCGCCGCCGTCACCGGCGATTCCTCGTTTGCTGGCGCGGTCGCGGGCGGAGACGGCTCCGATTGAATCCTGATGAACGGCGTCGTCACCGCGCCCGCTTTGGCCCCGGCGTCCGCGACGGTCGCATCCTGCAGCGGTGCGCGCGTCTGGATCATCGGTGTCGTCACGGCCCCGCGCAGCGCCGCCACCTCGGCCTTCAGATCCTCGTTCTCCCGCTGCAACCGCCCGATCTGCTCGGTCAGCTCATCGCGGTCCCGCACGCTCTCCAGCGGTTGCGCCGGCAGCGTCTTCGCGAACTCCCGCAGCGCCGCATCGATCTGTTGCTTCACCAGCGGCGCCTGCCGGGAATTCGGCTCCAGCTCGAGGTATTTCCGAAAATGGTAGATCGCCGCCAGCGGATCCTTCACCTGCTCCAGATAGAGCAGCCCCGCCTCGAGGTGCGACTCCGGCGCCGACTCGCCGCGCTTCGCGATCACCTTCAGGAACGCCGCCAGCGCCTCCTGGCTCCGCCCCTGCTTCACGAGCTGCAGTCCCTGCCGGTAACCGGGCTCGTCCGCCTCCGCCACCGTCGAGCCGCTGTCGCCGCGCTCGCACCCGGCCACAAGCAGCACCACCGCGGTGGCGAACAAAGCAACAATCTGGCGGACTCTCATGCGGCGCGGGAAATGGGATTGAACGGGCAATCGATCGCCCTAAATTCCGCTCTCCGATCCGCGACTCAAACTCTAAATGGCCCTCGCTTCGAAATCCGTCCTCGCCCGTGCCCGCGCGTGCATCCGGATCGAGTCCGCCGCCCTCGCGGACACCGCCGCGGCCCTCGGCGCCGAATTCGTCGCGGCCTTCCGCGCCGTCGAGTCGGCGGTCGCCGCCGGGAAAAAACTCATTTTCACCGGCGTCGGCAAGAACGCCCACATCGCCCAGAAGCTCGCCGGCACCTTCAACAGCACCGGCGTCACCTCGTGCTTCCTCGACGCCACGCAGGCGCTCCACGGCGACCTCGGCCTCTGCGGCGACGGCGACCTCGCCTTCCTGCTCAGCAACAGCGGCCAGACCGAGGAGATTCTCCGGCTCGTCCCGATCCTGCGCCGCAGCGGCGTGACGCTCGTCGCCTTCACGAAACACCCGGATTCCGACCTCGCAAAAAACTGCGATCACCGGCTGCTCTACCGCGTGCGCCGGGAGGCGTGCCCGCTCGAGCTCGCCCCCACCGCCAGCACCACCGCCGCCCTCGCGCTCGGCGACGCCCTCGCGATGGTCCTGCTCGAGGCGCGCGGCGTCACCCGCGACGATTTCGCCAAGCTCCACCCGGCCGGCAACCTCGGCGCCCTGCTGCTCAAGGTCACCGACATCATGCGCACCGGCGACCGCCTGCCCCTCGCCCGCGAAAACGTCTCCACACAGGACGCGATCCTGGTGATGACGCGCGCGAAGGCCGGCAGCATCGCGCTCATCCACCCGAAAACCGGCAAGCTCACCGGCATCCTCACCGACGGCGATTTCCGCCGCAGCGCGCTGAGCGGCCCGGACTTTCTGCAAAAACCCGTTGCCACTTTCATGACGCGCCACCCCAAGGTCATCGCCGGAAACGCGCTCGGTGTTGATGCCCTGCGCCTCTTCGCGGCGCACAAAATCGACGACCTGATCGTCGTCGACGCGCACCACCGCCCGATCGGCCTCATCGACGGTCAGGACCTGCCCAAACTGAAGATCGTCTGAGTCCCGCTGCGCGCGAAGCACCAGCCTCCCATCACAGTGAGACCAACCTCGCTTTTGATTTGGGCCTTCCCAGGTAGCGGCCGTCGTCCCGACGGCCATTTCTCCGCGGTGGCGGTCGTGACGACCGGCGCTACCTAGAATCCAAATGCTACGAGACGTTGGTATAAGAACTCGGCCGGGCGGGACCATTCTTTGGAGTCTGGCATTTCTCCGGGGCTTGGACCTTGGTCCTTGGAGCTTGCGATGAGCCATCCCATCCGCATCGGCGTCATCGGCCTCGGCGGTTTCGCCGGCTCGCATCACAGCGCGATCGAGCGGCTCGAGGCGCGCCACGAGGCCCGCCTGGTCTGCACCTGCGATCCGCGCGCCACCGAGCTCATCGCGCACAACGACCAGTGGAGCTTCGCCCGCCGCGGCGTGCGTGTCTTCGCCGACTACCGCGAGATGCTCGCCGCCTGCCATCGCGACCTCGACGTCGTCGTCATTCCCACGCCCATCCAGGTCCACGCCGAGATGCACGCCGCCGTCGCCGCGCTCGGCCTCCCCAGCTATATCGAGAAACCGCCCACGCTCGACTACGCCGAGCTGGACCGGATGATCGGCACCGACGCCGCCCTCCCGCGGAGCTCGCTCGTCGGCTTCAATTTCATCATCGAGCAGACCCGCCTCGCGCTGAAGGAGCGGCTGCTCGCCGGCGAGTTCGGCGCCGTGCGCGGCGCCACGCTCACCGGCCTCTGGCCGCGCCCGCGCAGCTATTTTCGCCGCAACAACTGGGCCGGCCGCCTCAGGCTCGACGGCCACCTCGTCCTCGACTCCGTGTTCGGCAACGCCCTCGCCCACTTCGTTCACAACCTCCTTTTCTGGGCCGGCTCGGGCGACCTGTTCAACTGGGCGCGGCCCGCCGCCGTTCGCGCCGAGCTCTACCGCGCGCACGCCATCGAGGGCGCCGACACGTTCTTCGTGGAAACGGACACGACCGGCGGCGTCACCATGCGCTTCGCCCTTTCGCACGCCTGCTCCGGCGGCAGCTCGCAGGTCGAGACCGTCGTCTGCGAACACGCCACGCTGAACTACGTCGTCGGCAGCCACGCCGAAATCCGCCGCTGCGACGGCCGCGTCGAAAAAATCGACCTTGATCCGTTCGACGGCCTGCTGCGCAACCACCAGGAATATTATCGCTACCTCAACGGCGCGCGGCCGCGGCCCGCCACCACGCTCGCCGACTCGCGCCCGTTCGTCGTCCTCAACGATCTCGCCTACGTCTCCAGCCGCCAGATCACCCCGATTCCGGAGCGCTACGTGAGCGTCGAGCGCAATGACAAGGAGCAGAAGGAATACCTCGAGGTCGACGGCCTGCGCTCGGCCCAGGCCGCGTTCCTCATGCACGGCACCTGGCCCGGCGCCAACGGCTGGAAACGCGAGCCGCCCGCGCTCGCCACCGCCGGCGATCTCCCGCGTTTCCACGACACGATCGCCGCGATGGCGCAAAGTAGCGCGAGCCTCCCGCCCGCATCGGGAGGCTAATGGTGCAGGCAAGGGCGCCTGCGCTACTTTACTTGCGCGCCAGATTCGCCGACGCTTCCCCTCCGTCATGCCCACCCCGCCGTTCATCTATCAGGAACCGTTTCCGCTCGGCGACGACGACACTGCCTACCGCCTGCTCTCGCGCGAAGGCATCGGCACCGCGCAATTCGAGGGCCGCGAAATCCTGAAGGTCGAGCCCGGCGCGCTCGCGTTCGTCGCCCAACAGGCGTTTCACGACTGCTCGTTTTATCTCCGCGAAAAACACCTTCGCCAGGTCGCCGCGATCCTCGACGATCCGTCCGCTTCCGCCAACGACCGCTACGTCGCGCTCACGCTCCTGAAAAACGCCGAAATTTCCGCCGAGGGCATCCTGCCGTTCTGCCAGGACACCGGCACCGCCACGATCGTCGCGAAAAAGGGCCAGCAGGTCTGGACCGGTGCGAACGACGCCGAGTGGCTCAGCCGCGGCGTCTACGAATGCTACACGAAGGAAAACCTCCGCTACTCGCAGACCGTCCCGCTCGACCTCTGGCGCGAGACCAACACCGGCACCAACCTGCCCGCGCAGGTCGACATCGCCGCCACCGAGGGCGCGGAATACAAGTTCCTCTTCGTCGCCAAGGGCGGCGGCTCCGCCAACAAGACCTTTCTCTTTCAGGAAACGAAGGCGCTGCTCAATCCGAAGAACTTCGAGAAATTCGTCGCCGACAAGCTCGGCCACCTCGGGACTGCCGCGTGCCCGCCGTATCATCTCGTCTTTGTCGTCGGCGGCACCAGCGCCGAGGCCTGCCTGAAAACCGTGAAGCTCGCCTCCGCCAAATACCTCGACGCGCTCCCCACCGCCGGCAACGAGCACGGCCGCGCCTTCCGCGATCTCGCGATGGAGGCGAAAATCCTCGAAATCGCCCAGCACAGCGGCATCGGCGCGCAGTTCGGCGGAAAATATTTCGCGCTCGATGTCCGCGTCATCCGGCTCCCGCGCCACGGCGCGAGCTGCCCGGTCGGCCTCGGCGTCTCCTGCAGCGCCGACCGCAACATCAAGGCGAAGATCACCCGCGACGGCATTTTCCTCGAACACCTCGAAACGAATCCCGGCCGCTTCATTCCCGCCGCGCAGCGCACGCTGAAGGACGACAACATCGTCCGCATCGATCTGCGCCGCCCGATGGAGGAAATCCGCGCCGAACTCTCGCGCCATCCCGTCACCACGCGCGTCTCGCTCACCGGACCGATGGTCGTTGCCCGCGACATCGCGCACGCGAAACTCAAGGAGCGCCTCGATGCCGGCCAGGGTTTGCCGCAATATTTGAAGGATCATCCCGTCTACTACGCCGGCCCCGCGAAGACGCCGACCGGCTACGCCTCCGGCTCGTTCGGCCCCACGACCGCCGGCCGCATGGATGGCTATGTCGACCTTTTCCAATCCAACGGCGGCTCGATGGTCATGCTCGCCAAGGGCAACCGCAGCCCGCAGGTCACCGCCGCCTGCAAGAAACACGGCGGCTTCTACCTCGGCAGCATCGGCGGTCCCGCCGCGATCCTCGCGAAGGAAAACATCACGAAGGTCGAGACGCTCGAATATCCCGAGCTCGGCATGGAAGCCGTCTGGAAGATCGAGGTGAAGGATTTCCCCGCGTTCATCCTCGTCGACGACAAGGGCAACGATTTCTTCGTGAACGGCTGCGGCGCCTGCGCGCCGACAAAGTAGCACCAGCCATCCGCCGCGTTTCGATTGGAGGCAGGGCGCCCTCGCCCCGCACGGGATCTCCTTCCGTCGCCGGTTCCGCCCTCACGTCCGCACCTGCTGCAACCACCCCACCAGCGCCGCCAGCGCCGCATCCGCCACCGCCGCCTGCGCCTCCACGCGCGTGGCCCCGGGACATTCGATCCGCCCGCTCCGCAGGCTGAATCCTTCCTTCGCCGACTTCCGCCGCGCCGCCGCCCACCACGCGAACGGCTGCGTCACCATCCACTCGACCGACGGCTCCGCGTAGCCCGTCGTCGCGAGCGCCACGTCTGCATCGAACAGCACGCACGCCCCGATCGCCATCTGCTCCGCCACGGTCGCCGACACGGAGTTCACCAGCGCCGCCGCCGAATGGTTCACGCCGAGGTGCTGGACCTTTTCGTCAAGCGTGTAGGCCGTGATGCCGCCGACGAAATAATCCGACGCCCCCGACACCGCCGTCACCCGCGTCTGCAGATGTCCGCCCGTCATGCTCTCCGCCAGCGCCAGCTTCAACCGCGGCTCGCGCAGCATCAGTTGCCGCAGTTCGCCGGCCGCGCTCATGCGAGCTCCAGTCCCACCGGGCAGTGGTCGCTGCCCATGACCTCGGGCGAGATCCACGCGCGCTTCAGCGCCGGCCGCAGCTTTTCGCCCGCGACGAAGTAGTCGACGCGCCACCCGATGTTCCGCGCGCGGCAGTTCATCATCTGGCTCCACCACGAGTAGTGGCCGGGGCCTTTCTCGAACTCGCGAAACGTGTCCACAAAACCGCTCGCGAGCAGCTTCGTGAAGTTCGCCCGCTCCTCGTCTGTGAAGCCCGCATTGCGCCGGTTCGGCTTCGGGTTCGTCAGGTCGATCTCGGTGTGCGCCACGTTCAGGTCGCCGCAGAACACCACCGGCTTTCCTTTTTTCCCGAGTTTCTTCAGGTAGGCCAGAAACGCCGGGTCCCATTCCTTCGTGCGATAGTCCAGCCGCAGCAGCCCGCGCTGCGAGTTCGGCTGGTAGACGTTGAGCAGGAAAAAATCCGCGAACTCCGCCGTGATCACGCGCCCCTCCGTGTCGTGGTCCTTCACGCCGATCCCGAGCGTCACGGCCTTCGGCTTCACGCGCGTGAACATAATCGTTCCGCTGTAGCCCTTCTTCACCGCCGGATTCCAGAACACCTCGTACCCGTGCGGCCAGGCCACATCCGGCACGTCCTCCGGCTGCGCCTTCGCTTCCTGCAGGCAGATCACGTCGGCCTGCGCCTTTTCCATGAAATCCAGCAGCCCTTTCTTGTGGGCGGCGCGCACGCCGTTGACGTTCCAGGAAACGAGTTTCATCCGCCGCCGTTCAACGCGCTCCGCCTCCCCGGCGCAAAGTAAAAGTAGGGCCGGTCTCCGACCGGCCCCTTTCCCATCCGCGGCAGCGAAACGGCGCCGCCCGCCGCGCCATCGCTCACCACACCGCCAAAATCGCGCCCTGCACGGCGAACATCACCACTTCGTGCGCGACATTGATCGTGGTCAGCTTCAGCGAGCGCTGTTCCCAGACGCCGCTGTTCGCGAATCGCGCCCCGACCAGCAGCAGCCCGAGCAGCGCGCCCCATTCGGCGCCCGGCAGCGCGCCCGTCGTGCGGTGGCCGCGCAGAATCCAGGCCAGCGTGAAAGTCGACACGAGCGTGAGCACGAATCCCGTTGTCATCGTCACGCCCATCCGGCTCTTCGCCGCCTGCATCGCCTCCAGCGTGATCTTCATTTCCGCCATCCAGGCCTTGCCGAACAGGACGCCATACCAGAGCCAGCCGATTACGAAGCCGGCGATCGCCACGACGATCACCGCGAGATAGTTAATCGATCCAAGTGCTGCAATCATTGGGGGTGGGGGTTGAAGCCTTGTCGCCCGCCGGAAACGGGCCGACGCGCCGCACTCTGGCAGGTTCCGTCCGGAAATGAAGCCGTTTCAAGCCGGCCAATGACGCACCTTCCATTTGCCAAACCCCGCCATCTCTCAACTCTCAACCCTCAACTCTCATCCGCCCGTGCCCGCCTTCGCACCACTCCCGCTGGGTCAACGCATCCCGGACTCGCCGCACGCCGTGTCGTGCAGCCTGCCGACGCTGCGCGCCGTCCGCGGCTACGAGGAAAAGGATCCCGCCATCGCCCGCGCCGTCCAGACCGGTTATCCCCGCTTCGTCGTCCATCCGTTTCTCCAGCAACTCGCCGCCCACATCGCGTCCCGGCACGACCTCGCCGACCACACGCTCTGGCTCGCGTCATCCGGCCGGGTCGCCGACCGCCTCTCCGCTCATCTCGGCCGCGCGCAGGTGATCCGCCTCGAGCACGACGCCCTCCCCGTCGTCGCCCACCCCGCGCGACCCGAACTCGCCGCGCGCGCCAAACTCTTTCTCCAAAACACCGGCGGCTTCCTCTCCTCGCGCGCCGCCGAGGACGCCCTCGTCCGCGCCGGCCTTCTCGCCGCGGCCGCGCCCGAGCCGCTTTTTGCCGGCGACGCCGCCGGCGAGCTCCGCCGCCACCTCACGCCGCTTTTCCCCGGCGCGGGCGACGGCGATCTTTTTCCCGCGAGCTGCGGCATGAGCGCGATCGACGCCGCCTTCCGCGCCGTCTCCGAGCTGCAGGCCGCCCGCGGCCGCACGATCTGGATCCAGCTCGGTTGGCTTTACCTCGACACGATCGCGATCCTGAAAAAATTCACCGCCACCCCCGGCGACTACATTTACATCAACGACGTCTTCGACCTCGCCGCGCTCGAAAAACTTTTCGCCGAAAAAGGCGACCGCATCGCCGGCGTCTTCGCCGAGGTTCCGACCAACCCGCTGATCCAGGTCCCCGACGTCGCCGCCATCGCCGCGCTCGCCCGCCATCACGGCGCCACGGTCCTGCTCGACCCGACCATCTCCTCGGCGTTCGCGATCGATGTGTTTCCCCACAGCGACATCCTCGTCACGAGCCTCACCAAATACGCCGCCAGCGAAGGCGACCTGATCGCAGGCCTCACCGTCGTGAACCCCGCCGCCGCCGATGCCGCCCTGCTCCGCCGCAGCCTCGCGTCCAAAATCGAACCGCTCTACGCCCGCGACCTCGCCCGCCTCGCCGCCGAGATCGGCGAGGCGCCCGCCACCCTCGCGCAGATCCAGGCCAGCGTCCCGCGCGTCGCCGCCTTTCTCGAAACGCATCCCGGCGTGAAGGAGGTTTTCTGGGCGCACCATCCCGCGTCGCGCGAAAATTATCTCCGCATCGCGCGCTCACCCGACGCCGTCGGCAGCATGATCACCTTCACGCTCCGCGGCTCGCTCGAGCGGTTCTACGACCGGCTCCGCCTGGCGAAAGGCCCGAGCTTCGGCATGAAGACGACGCTCATCTGTCCCTTCATGTATCTCGCCCACTACGATCTCGTCACGACCCCGGCCGGCCGGGCCGAGCTCGCGTCGTGCGACCTCGACCCCGAGCTTCTCCGGCTCTCGATCGGCACCGAGCCCGCCGACGAAATCATCACCGCCCTCGCCGAGGCGCTGGCGTAGCCGCCGGACTCCTGCTGGAGGGGCGGGCTTTACGTCCGCGAGTTTCTCTGAAGAGGCCCGCCATCTCTCCCGGGCGGATTGGCCTTCCTGATCCGGGTTGATCCGTGTAATCCGTGGCACCCAAAATCGCCGTGCCCGCCTCCTGCACGCTCGCCGTCAAAGTCATTCCCAACGCCCCGCGCACCGAGATCGCCGGCTGGCTCGGCGACGCGTTGAAAATCAAACTCCACGCCCCGCCCGTCGACGGCCGCGCCAACGCCGCCCTCTGCGCCTTTCTCGCCGACCGTCTCCAGCTCCCGCGCCGCGCCGTCACGCTCCTCCGCGGCGACACCTCGCGGCGGAAACTCCTTCGCATCGACGGTCTCGATCTCGCCCAGCTCCGCCACTCCCTCGGCTTCTGACCGCTCGCCTTCCCGCCCCTCGCGCCGGACTCCCACACCATTGTCATGCATCATATGACAACGGTCCGCGATTCCCGGCGCTTTTCTCGATCGCGTTTGCGGCGCGTTC
>DASZPP010000325.1:0-4259 GCA_035549975.1 Opitutus sp. | reverse complement strand
CGGCGGGGTCGGGCGACCCCGCCCTACAATGGGATGTCGCCACCGTGCGGCGCGCGGCGGATGTGTGCACCGGCTCGGGGTGCCTCGCGATCCTGCTGGCGCATCGGTTTCCGCAGGCGAAGGTCGATGCGATCGATTTGTCGGCCGATGCGCTGGAGGTCGCGAAGATCAACGTGCGCGAACACCGGCTCGGGCGGCGGGTGAAATTGTTCGCGAGCGATGTGTTCGACGCGGTGCCGAACGAAAAATACGACATCATCGTCTGCAATCCGCCGTATGAGCCGAGCAAACTCGTGGACGCGCAGGCGCCGGAATTCCGGGCCGAGCCGCGGATGGCGCACGACGGCGGGGCGGACGGGATGGCGATCATCCGCAAGTTGCTCGAGCAGGCGCGCACGCGGCTCGCTCCGCAGGGCGTGCTCGCGATCGAGGTCGGCGGGCTGCGCGCGGCGATCGAGCGCGAGTTCGGCGCGCTTGAGCCGCACTGGGTTCACACCGAGGATGGCAGCGATTGTGTCTGCCTGTTTCAGGCGGCGCGGATGCGGCGCGAAAAGTAGCGCGGTGCCCCGGCCCGCGCGCCGGGAACCTCCTTCGCCCCGCGGCATCAAAGTCGGAAGCGGCAGCCGCGAGCGTGAGCGAATGGACAAGTCATCCGCTCGCTCGCGTTCGCGGCTACGTGCTTTGCGAAGCGCGGGCTGAAACACCACGTTGCGGGACCAGCCGCGCGCGGTTCGCAACTCAGCGCGTGATGGCGGACCGCAGCAGCCGCGCCTCGGCGAGCAGTTCCTTGGCCGCGGCGATGGCATTGGTTGGGTCGTTCACCGCGACCGGCGCAGGTCGCGCGGGCACGACGGCCGCATGCTCGGGGTGATCGTCGGGGTCGCCGAGGCCGGTGGCGCGGAATTGCTCGAGGCGCTTCAGGATCAGGTCGCGAATTTCTTCCGCATGCTCGACGGCGTGAAAATGCCCGGTGTGCATGTCTTCGTCGGGTTTGCCGTGGGGTGATTTTCCGCCGCCGGCCGAGGTGACCTTCACGTCGGCCAGGCCGAGCAGCCCCTGAACCGGTCCCCGTGTGACGACGACTTGCTGCAGGTTCGCAAAGCTCATGGTGGATTCCCTGACTCGCCACACGCCGCGGCGGAGGCGAAGGCTGCGATCGGTGACCAGATACCAGTGCATCTCGTAATCGAGGCGGCGGATCGCGTAGGTGAACGGAATCTGCACGAGGTAGAGGACGAAGCCCGCAATCTTCAGCGCCCAGATCAGCAGGAAGGCCCACGGCGGCAGGAGCCGTCCGATTTCCACGAGAACCTGTTTGAATCCGGCCCAGCCGTCCACGACCTCGCGCTTGACGGAGCGATCCCCGGCGGAACGGCCGTGGGTGGCGGCCGCCTTCACGTGCTGGGCGAAGCGGTCCTTCCATTTTTGGATGCGCTGGTCGAGGTTCGGTTGCGCACTCGCGGTGGGAGCCGCACGCGCCGGCTGGGCGGACACGGCGGCGGCATTTGCCGGTGGGGTCGCGTCGTCGGGCGGCTCGGCGCGCATCGCGTTTTCCACGCCGATGAGCGTGACGGTCCAGAAGACGATGCCGGCAAGCGCGAGGACCTGCGTGATTCCCCAGGCGGCGACGCGCAGCCGGTAATAATTCCGACCGGCGCGAAACACGCGCAGCGACGCGGGATCGCCGACCGGCGGGTGCGGCTCCGGCGGGACTTTCAGGAGCGCGAGGACGCGCCGGCGCAACGGCTCATACACGGCGGGATTCCTCCGGGGATGGCGCGCGTTTTTCCAGCGCGGTGCGGATGGCGCGGAGCTGGGTGGCGACGTCGCGCAAGGTGGCGGCGAGCTCGTCGGGTCCGACCGGGGTCGCGTTCGCGGGCTCGGCAAAAACCGCGGCCGGGAGGGCGTGTGCATCCTTCACGCCGCGCATCCGGGAGTAGAGGAAATCGCGCACGGCCTCGAACTCCCCGAGCCCCTCGATCGTCATCTCGGCGGAGCTGCTGCCGGAGGCGGTCTGGACGAGGATGCGTGCGAGGCCGAGCCAGCGTTCGACGATGTTCGATTCGAGATGGATGTCCTGGATGCGCGCGTAGTTCACGATGATCTGCCGGTGGAACAGGATGCCCCAGCTCATCGAGATGCCCTCGGCGCCGAACCGGTAGCGCATCGTGTGGTAGCGAAAATAAAGATAGGTCGCGAGAAACGGAAACGCCGGCGGGATCGCCAGCGCGACGATCAGGTAATACTTGAGGAGGCTCGGATGCGGCCGGTCGATCGCGAGGATGGCGGCATCGTCGGGGCTGGAGTGCACGGCGGGATGGAATGAGGTCAGGGGCGGTGCGGCAAGAACGCAGGTAGCGGCGATCCTCCCGATCGCCACGCAGACCGCGGCAATGGTGGTCGGGACGACCGCCACTACCGTGGAGAGCAGGCTGGAAGCGTGCGCTACTTGACCGCGCCGATGGCGTCGTCGAGGACGGCGAGGATAAAGTCGGCGTCGGCCTGGGTGATGTTCATCGGCGGGGCGAAGCGGATCGTCTGGCCCCAGAGGCCGCCTTTGCCGAGGAGCAGGCCGAGCTCGCGCGCATTCTCGACGGCTTGCGCGCATTCCTCCTTGCCGGGGGTTTTCGTCGCGCGGTCCTTCACGAATTCGATGCCGAGCATGAGGCCCATGCCGCGGACGTCGCCGATGACCTTGTGTTTCGACTTCAGTTTCTCGAGTCCGGCGAGGATATAGGCGCCGAGCTTCGCGCAGTTTTCCTGGGTCTTTTCCTGCTCGATGACTTCGAGCACGGCCTTGCCGATGGCGCTGACGACGGGGTTGCCGCCGAAGGTGTTGAAATGGACTTTCTGCGTGAGCGTCGCGGCGATCTTCGGCGTGGTGACGACGGCGGCGAGCGGCGCGCCGTTGCCGATGCCCTTCGCGAGCGTGACGATGTCGGGGATCACGCCCTGCGTCTCGAAGCCCCAGAAATGCGAGCCGGTGCGGCCGAAGCCGGTCTGGACCTCGTCGGCGATGCAGACGCCGCCGGCGCCGCGGACGTGTTCGTAAACGTGCTTGAGGTAACCGTGGGGAAACACGACGAAGCCGCCGACGCCCTGGATCGACTCGGCGATGAAGCCGGCGATTTTTCCCGGCGTGGCGTAGTCGATGAGATTCTTGACGTCGTCGGCGTATTTGCGGCCGGCGTCGGGATCGTCGTAGCCGTAGGGCCCGCGATACGGGTAGGGCGCGACGGCATGGTGGACGCCGAAGGAGTGCGGCGTGTTGAATTTCCACGAGCTGTGCGCGGTGAGGCCCATGCCGGAGGCGTTGCCGCCGTGGTAGCCGTTGCGCAGCGCGATCATGTCGTAGTTGCCCGTGTGGAGCCGCGCCATGAGGAGCGCGAGGTCGTTGGCCTCGGAGCCGGAGTTGACGAAGTAGCAGACCTTGAGGTCGCCGGGCATTTTCGAGGCGAGTTTCTCGGCGAACTCGGCGATGCGCGGCTGGAGGTAGATCGTGGTCGAGTGCTGGAGCGTCTCGAGCTGGCGCTTCGCGGCGGCGGTGACGTGCGGGTGGCAATGGCCGACGCTGACGGTGACGATGCCGCCGAGGCCGTCGAGGTAGCGCTTGCCGGTGTCGTCCCACACCCACTGCATGCTGCCCTCGACGATCATGATCGGCTGCTTGTAGTAGAGGAAGAGGCCGGGGCTGAGAAACTGCTTGCGCAACGCGAGCACCTGCGCGGCGGACGGGCCGGCGTAGGGCGCGGGGGTGTGGGCGCAGGGGGGAAGGGGGATGGGTTTCACGGGAGTGACGAGTGATGAGTAGCGGATCGCGGTGGACAAGGGAAGCTTTCCGGGGCTGATCACTGGCCACTTGTCACTTCTCACTGCGCCGCAGACGCCAGAGCAGGCTTAACCACGGATTACACGGATGGGGCACGGATAAAGTAGTCCCAAACTGTGCGATGACGTGGTCGCGCCGCTTACTGGAAACGACTCAAGCGAAAGAGGTCGAATTGAGCATTTGCTCGATCTTCTCCAGCAGTTCGCGAATCGGTTCGGCGTTGTGACCTGCCCCCCGGGGCTGGAGGGTTAAAACGAGAGAGCCGGATCGGTTGGGGTTGGTTTACTGACTAAGGTTTGGGCTGCAAGTGGAGGATTGATCAGGTCCACAGGGGCCCCCATGGGGGCCCGCGCGATTTTGGCCGCAAACTCGGCCGGTGTCAGGTCCCCGAGCGAGCTGTGGGGACGGTTCTGGTTGTAATCGTCGCGGA
>DASZPP010000324.1:0-8360 GCA_035549975.1 Opitutus sp. | reverse complement strand
CCGTCGAGCTGCGGAAGGCTCGCGCGAAGTTCGTGGTAGAACCAGCCGGCGAGGAGAAGGGCGACGATCACCAGCAGGCTCACGACGCTGGCGAGCAGGCGGAGACGGGGGGCGAGCGCGGGACGGGGCGGCGTGGTGCTCATGGACGGCCGGTGGCGGACAACGACACCGTAGAAACCGCGGCGGCGAAGTTAAACCCGAAATGTCCGCCGAATTTCTTCGACGAGCGCGGCCGGCGGGTGCCGGATATCGAGCGCGAGCGCGTCCGCGGGTGGCTCGAGGGCGGCGAGCTGGCTGTCGAGCATCGCGGGTTTCATGTAATGACCGGTGCGGTGGCGAAGACGGTCGAGAAGCAGGGCGCGTGAGCCGCGGAGGTAGACGAGCCTGATCTGCCCGCGTCCGGCGACGAGTTCGTCGCGGTAGCTGGATTTCAGCGCCGAGCAGGCGAGGACGGCGTTTTCGCCGCGTGCGAGGCGTTCGTCGATGAACGCGCGCAACGCGGCGAGCCAGGGCGCGCGGTCGGCGTCGGTGAGCGGATGGCCCGCGGACATCTTCGCGATGTTCGCGGCGGAGTGAAAATCGTCGGCGTCGGCGAAGGACCAGTCGAGCGCCGCGGCGAGCTGGCGGCCGACGGTGGTTTTGCCGCTGCCGGCGACGCCCGTGATCAGGATGACCATGCGGAGACAGGTGACGGGCGGCGGGCGACGGCGGCCAAGGAATGAAAACGGGCCGGCGGTTCGCGGCACAGGCTTTTTCCCAGGCGCGGGTGGCGACGGGGTCGCGGCCCTCGTCGAAGTCGATGTAGTCGAACATCGTCTCGACCAGTTTGTCTTCGAAATGATTCTCGGCGATGCGCTGGCGCAGGCGGGGGTTGGCGGCGTCGCGCCAGCCGCGTTTCATCATGAAAGCGTTCCAGATGTCGCACTCCTCGTCGGAGCGCGGGCCGTGCTGCTGCTCGGCCCACTCGAGGATCTCGGCGTCGGCGCTGCCGGCGAGGACGCGGGATTTCAGGTCGTCGTAGCGCGCGCGGAGGAAGCGGCAGCAGCGCGCGTCGAACATGCCGGGGGTCGAATCGCCGAGGTTGGGAACGTATTCCGGCGGAAGTTTGCCGGCGGCGTGGAGGCGGATCTTGTCCAGCATGCGGCCGAAATAGACGAGGCGGCCGACCTTGGCGTAGGGACTGCGGAGACCGGGGATGTTGGGCATGGGACAGATGGATTGCCGCGGCGCTGCGCGCCTCGCAATGACAAGTTTGGGGAGCGGGTGACAGCGGTTGTGATGGGGATCGATGTCAGAACCGGCGGCGGGCTGGCGCGGCCACTCGGCGGCCCTCGGCAGGCAGGGACGCCTGCCGCCACGACGGGGCGATCGGTTCGTTCAGCGCTCGACGGAGATCAGGCCGTGGCGAAAGGCGTAGCGGACAAGGCCGGCAACCTCGTGGATGCCGAGGCGGGCCATGAGGTGCATGCGATGGGTCTCGATGGTCTTGACGCTGAGGTTGAGGAGGAAGGCGATTTCCTTGGTGCTGCGGCCCTCGGCGATGAGCTGGAGGATTTCGCGCATGCGCGGCGTGAGGATTTTCGCGCCCTCGGCGCGCGGATCGAGGGCGAGCTGCTCGTAGCGAGCGAGGACTTCCTTGGAGATTTTCGGGCTGAGATACGTTTCCCCCTCGCGGATGGCGTCGAGGGCGAGGCCGAGCTCGTCGGTGGCGGAGTCCTTGAGCAGGTAGCCGGTCGCGCCGGCGCGCAGCGCTTGCAGGACGTAGTCCTCGCCGGTGTGCATCGAGAGCATGAGGACCTTCGTCGCGGGGTTGTCGCGGGCGATGCGCGCCGTGGCGTCGAAGCCGTTGAGGCCGGGCATCGAGATGTCCATCACGACGACATCGGGCGCGTGCTGCTGGACGAGGGCGATGGTTTCGCGGCCGTCGCCGGCTTCGGCGACGATGGAGACGCCGGGAAGCTTTTCCAGCAGGGTGCGAATGCCGGCGCGGACGAGCGCGTGATCGTCGGCAAGGATAATCGTGAGCGGACCTGGCACGGCGCGATTCAAGGGGAATCGGACAACTTGGACAGAGGAAAAACGGCCTCGACCTCGGTGCCGTTGCCGGGCGAGGAAAGCAGCGAGAGTGTGCCGCCGGCGAGCAGGGCGCGTTCGTGCATGCCGAGGAGGCCGAGGCTGCTGCCGCTCTCGGCGCGGGCGCGGGCGGCCGCGGCGTCGAAACCCACGCCGTCGTCCTGGACGACGAGGCGCAGGACGTCGTCGCGCTCGGTGAGGGTGAGGTTGATGGTGGTGGCGCGCGAGTGGCGGAGCGCGTTGGTGATCGCCTCCTGGGCGATGCGGAAGCAGGCGGTTTCGAGGGCGGCGTCGTAGCGGCGCAGGTTGGGATCCGCGATCAGGTGAACGTGGGGCGCGCTGGTGCGGGTCTGCGGCTGCTGCAGCAGCCAGTGCAACGCGTGCACGACGCCGAGGTCGTCGAGGAGCGGCGGGCGCAGGTTGAGCGAGAGCGAGCGGACCTGGGAGAGAAGCCGGTCGAGGAGCGAGATGGGTTCCTGGATGCCGGCGGCGGCGGGAGTGGCGCGGGCGGCGAGCGCGGCGGACTGGAGGTGGATCTTGGCGACCGTGAGGATCTGGCCGATTTCGTCGTGGAGTTCGCGGGCGAGGTGGCGCCGCTCGGCTTCCTGCACGGCGAGGAGCCGGCGCGACAGCCGCTGGAGCCGCGCGGAGGCGCTCGTCAATTCCGCCTGCTGCTGCTTGAGGGTGGTGACGTCGATCTGGGAGCCGATCATCCGCACGGGCCGGCCGTCGGCGTCGAGCTCGAGGTCGGCGTGGAGGAGGAACCAGCGCCAGCTCCCGTCCTGGTGGCGGAGACGGTATTCGGTCGAGAAATCGCGCCACGGCGCCGCGATGTAGCGGGCGAGCAGGTCGTGGAAGCGGGCGAAGTCCTCGGGGTGGCAGTGGTTTTTCCACTCGGAGAAATCATTGCGGATCCCGGGGTCGGCGTAACCGATCTGCGCCTTCCAGCGGCTGGAAAAATTCACCGCGGTGGTGCCGAGTTGCCACGACCACAGGCCGATGTGGCCGGCGTCGAGGGCGAGGTTGAGCCGCTTCTCGCTTTCGCGGAGCGCGGCGAGCGCGCGCTGGCGTTCGGTGAGCTCGGCGGCGGCGCGCTCGTTGGCGAGCATCAGCTCGTGGCGGTCGATCGCGAGGTCGATGCGGAGCGCAAGCTCGGCGGAGTAGCCGTCGTGTTTCAGGACGCAGTCGCTGGCCCCGAGCTTGAACGCGGCGACGATGGTGTCATCGGCGGCGGCGCGGGCCACGAGCAGGAAAGGCGTGCGCCGCGGCTGCGCGCGGATGGCGGCGACGAGTTCGAGGGCGTTGATCGCCGGCGGACGATGGTCGCCGATGATCAGGTCGAACTCCGGATCGATCTCGAGGCGGGCGAGCGCCCGGGCGGGAGTCGGCAGCGTTTCGATGGTGAGGTGCGGGGCGGCGGTGGCGAGCTGTTCAACGAGCAGGGCGGCCTCGGTGGCGCGGTCCTCGATCAGCAGGATGCGGCGTGGCCGTGCGCGCGGTGCGCGGCCGGCGGCCGGCTGGCGCCGGCGACGCTCGATGACGTCGCGGAGGTTTTGCGGCAGTGTTTCGAGATAACCGGCCCGTTTCGGCACGTAGTCGTCGGCGCCGAGGCGGAGCGCCTGCGAGGCGAGTTCGCCGTCGCTCGCGGCGGTGAAGAGGATGACGGGCGTGTCGATGCCTTCCTGGGCGAGGATTTTGAGCACCTCGAGGCCGTCCATGTCGGGCAGGTGCTGGTCGAGGAGGAGGGCGGCGTGGCGCCGCGTGCGGGCGAGCGGCAGGAATTCCTCGGCGCGGTGCACGATCTCGAGGCCGAAATCCGGCGCGGTGCGCGCGAAATGCGAGCGGATGAGGTCGGCATCGACAGGATTGTCCTCGGCGTAGAGCACATGGAGGACGGGACGCATCGGGTGCGAGTTTTGCACCCGTCGGCGAAACTGCAATCTCCCAGCGCGAACCAGGCCCGCGCCGCGTCAGTCGCGCCAGAAGTAGATCGCGGTGCACAGGAGGGCGAACGCGATCGTGGGGCCGTTGACCCACCACGGGCTGAACTTCATGTGGTATTTGCCGATGAGCCAGACGACGAGCGTGCACTTGCAGGCGATGAGGAGCCAGCAGGCGAGGAGCAGTTTCTCGACCCGCGGATGGCGGGCCGGCACCGATTTGATGAGCCGGACCTCCTCCACGAAGCCGCGATCGCAGCCGGGGGGCAGGCGCCGCGTCACGAGTTGCACGAGGTTGGGAAACATGCGGGCCGGAAGATAGCCGCTTCGGCGCGAAAAGAAAGGCGTGAGCGGTTCGTGCGTTCTGCGACAGACGGGGCGCCGCATCATGCATTTTGCTGAGACCCTCGCCGGAAAAAAACCGGATGGCCGCGGCTGATGGCTTTCGGGGCCAAGGACATGCGATGAGGCCGGCGTGGTTGGCACCCGCAACGCTATTCAGGAGCGGTTCAACCCAATACTCCCATGAAATATCCAAAACTCTTAGCCACGGTGTTGCTGGCGACGGCTCCGCTCCTGCTGCTCGCCGAATCAGCGACCGACCAGAAGATCGAAGATGCCGCCAAGTCCTCCTACAATTTTCGCGCCGTCCTGGACAACCAGGTACATGCGAAGGCGGAGAACGGCGTCGTGACGCTCACCGGCACGGTGCAGGATCGCGACCAGAAGGCTCTCGCGGAGGACACCGTCCGCAGCCTGCCCGGCGTTGAACGAGTGGACAATCAGGTCGAGGTTGCCTCGACCGGTGCGAAGTCCTCCGACGGCTGGATCGCGCTGAAGGTCCGCAGCGCCCTGCTGGTGCACGCCAACGTCAGCATGGCGAACACCGATGTGACGGTGCACGACGGCGTCGCGACGCTCACCGGCACCGCCGAGAGCGAGGCGCAGAAGGAACTCACCACGGCCTACGTGAAGGGCATCGACGGCGTGACGGATGTGAAAAACGAATTACAGGTTCGCAGCGGAACGATGGCCGCGAACAGCGAGGCCGGCGAAAGCTCCGCCAACTCGAGCTCCTTTGGCGGGAAGGTCGACGATGCGTCGATCACCGCGCAGGTGAAATACGAGCTGCTCACCCATCACTCGACGAGCGCCCTGCACACGAGCGTCGATACGCGGGACGGCGTGGTCAGGATTCACGGCGTCGCGAAATCGGATGCCGAGAAGGACCTCGTCACGAAACTCGCCGGTGGGATCAAGGGCGTCACTTCCGTCAAAAACGACATGACGGTCCAAGCTGCCGAATAATCACCCGCGTCACAGATTCCCGGCGGCTGGGCCGGCGGCATTTACGAGTGCCGCCGGCCCTTTTTTTTGAGGATGGGCGGGCGGCAAACCCACCTCTCCGTTACGCAGAAATGCACCGAAACTGGTGGCGTCGGAAACTAATCGTATTAGGGTTCGTCTCAGTTTCCAACATCCCATGAAAACCATTCGATACACTCTGATCGCACTTCTCGGCGCGGCGACGATGGGCGGGTTGCGCGCGGCCGACGCTCCGAATGCAGCATCGCCCCGGGTGGACGTCGTTTTCTCGCATCCGGAAAAGTTCACCGACGCCGCCCGCGACCAGCGCGGCTCCGACTTCGGCCTCGACCAAAATCTGGACGACCTGAAGCAGTTCATCGTATCGCGGGCCGAGCCGATGATCCCGCAGGGCGACAAGCTGACCATCACCTTCACGGACATCGATCTCGCTGGCGAATACGAGCCCTGGCGCACGCCCGGGCGCGGCGGCGAGGCTCGCATCGTGAAGGACATCTACATTCCGCGGATGGACCTCTCGTTCAAGCTCACCGACCAAACCGGCGCGGTGATCAAGGAGGGCACGCGCCATCTCACGAACATGACGTTCATGATGGACATCCTGCCCGCGACCCTGCGCAGCGAACCCCTCGCCTACGACAAGGAACTCGTGCTGAACTGGCTTCGCGACGACTTCAGCAAGCTGCGCAAATAGCCATCCCGCGAAACCGTTTGCCCGCGACCGCGAATCGAACAGATTCGCGGTCGCTTTGTTTTCCGCACCCGACAATGCCCGTGGCGGCTGCGACCGCCTCGACAAATGGCTCTGGGCCGTCCGGCTTTTCAAAACGCGCAGCCTCGCCACCGACGCGTGTCGCGGCGGTTCCGTCAGAATCGGCGGCCAGGCCGCGAAGCCGGCGCGCGAGGTGCACGTCGGCGAATTGATCACGCTCCGGCAGGGCGTGGTCACGCGCACGCTGCGGGTCGCGGGCGTGCCGCGCGCGCGAGTCGGCGCGAAACTCGTGCCCGGGTTTTGCGCCGACCTGACGCCGCCGGAGGAATTTGCGAAGGCCCGCGAGCAGCCGGTGCAGCATTTTCTCGCGCGCGAAAAAGGCTCCGGCCGGCCGACCAAGCGCGACCGCCGCGCGATCGACCGGCTGTTGCAGTGACACCAGCGGGCGGCGATCGGGCGATTGCGCCGCTGCCGACGGCGCGTCGCGAATTGCCTTGCGTTCCCGGATTTGCCATGCTCCTTCAGCTACATCGTTAGAGAAAGCGTTGGATGACAGTATCTGGTGAGTCGTAGGCTGAGCGTTTGGCTTAAGTGATGATTTCGAAACCCATGGTGGGAACGGACTCTGGCAGCAGACGGTGGATCTACGAGACATCACATGACTAGTTCCAAACTCTACGTCGGCAATCTGTCCTTCAAGACGACTGAAGACGAACTCCGTGCGGCCTTCGGCCAATTCGGCTCCGTCACCGACGTTTACGTGGCCATGGACAAAATGACGGGTCGCCCGCGCGGCTTCGCTTTTGTCACCATGGGCTCGGGCGACGAGGCGAAAGCAGCGGCGGAAAAATTGAACGGCACCGATCTCGGTGGCCGGCAGCTCACGGTTAACGAAGCGCGTCCGAAGGAAGAGCGTCCGGCGGGCGGCTTCGGCGGCGGCGGCGGCGGTGGTCGCGGCTTTGGCGGCGGCGGCGGTGGCCGCGGCGGCTACGGCGGCGGTCGCGATCGCGGCGAGCGTCGTTACTGATCGATCCTACCAACGATTCGATTTCCGGAAGGACGGGGCTCCTTTGGGCTCCGTCCTTTTTTTATTTGCAGCAAACGGATGCCAGCGGCGGGCGCTGTTCCGGCCGCGTCACCGCCGCGTATTTTTCCAATCCTTTTTTCATGTCTTTCAAAGCACTCAATCTTCCCGACGCCGTTCTCCGCGGCATCCAAGCCGCCGGCTACACGGATCCCACGCCGATCCAGCTCCGCGCCATCCCGGTCGTGCTCGGCGGCGGCGACCTGATCGCCTCGGCGCAGACGGGCACGGGCAAGACCGCCGCCTTCGCACTTCCGATCATCGCGCGCCTCGGCCGGCATGCACCGCGCGCGAATCCGCGCGTGCTCGTGCTCGAGCCCACGCGCGAGCTCGCGGCGCAGGTCGAGACCGCGTTTCGCGATTTCGCACGGTTCACCGATCTCCGCACCGTGGCGGTGTTCGGCGGCGTCGGCTACGGCCGCCAGCGCGCCGAGCTGCACCAGGGCGTGGATGTCGTGGTCGCCACCCCCGGACGGCTGATGGATTACCTGCGCGACGGCACGCTCGTCCTGAGCGACATCTCGATGCTCGTGCTCGATGAAGTCGATCGGATGCTCGACATGGGATTCCTGCCCACCGTGCGCGAAATCGTCGGCCGCTGCCCGCGGCAGCGGCAGACGCTCTTCTTTTCGGCGACGGTGCCGCCCGAGATTCAATCGGTCGCCGCCTTTGCGCTGCGGCATCCGACGCGCGTCGAAGTCGGGGCGAACCGCTCCGTCACCAAGTCGGTGAACCACGCGCTCTATCCGGTCGCGTTCGAACAGAAGTTCGACCTGCTTCTCGCGCTGCTGGCGCAGGACGAGTTCGACAGCGTGCTCGTGTTTTCCCGCACCAAGCACGGCGCGGACAAGATCGCGCGGAAATTGAAGGCGGCGAATCACGCCGTGGCCGTCCTGCACGCGAACCGCTCGCAAAACCAGCGGATCGAGGCGCTCGCCGGCTTCAAGTCCGGCAAATATGAAATCATGGTCGCCACCGACATCGCCGCGCGCGGCATCGACGTGGCGGGCGTCACCCATGTGATCAATTACGACGTGCCGGAAAACCCCGAGGACTACGTGCACCGGATCGGCCGGACGGGCCGGGCGCAGGCGGTGGGCGACGCGGTCACGCTGGTCACACCGGAAAATGCCGACGATGTGCGCCAGATCCAGCGTTTCATCGGCCAGAAAATTCCCGAGCTGCAGCTCGCCGGCTTCGACTACAGGCCGCTTGCGCCGCGGCC
>DASZPP010000323.1:0-14119 GCA_035549975.1 Opitutus sp. | reverse complement strand
CTGCGGGCCGAGACCGCGCGACCACCGCTGCCCGCGGCGCTCCGCGAGCTGGCGCGGGAAGCGGGACTGCCGGTGACGGTGCGCGTCGGCGGAACGGAGCGCGGGCTGCCGCCGGGCGTGGAGCACGCGCTGTTTCGTTCGGCGCAGGAGGCGCTCACGAATGTGCGGAAGCATGCGGGCGCGTCGGCGGTCGAGGTGACGCTCGAGTTTCAGGCGGACGGGCGCGTGCGGCTGGCGGTCACGGATGACGGATGCGGCGTGAACGGCGCGGGCTGCGGGGCAAGCGGCGTCGGGCTGATCGGAATTCGCGAACGAGTCGAAGTGCTCGGAGGTCGCGTGGAATCGGGCAACCGGCGCGGCGGCGGTTTCGCGCTGGCGGTGGAGGTGCCGGCGTGAGGAGGGGCGACGGGCCTTTGGTTTTGGCGCGGACGGCTCCGCGCTCGCCGAAGTTGCGGCGGACGAACCAGGACGTTGTCGTCACCGTTTGCGGCCAATGAAAAAAATCCGACTCATGCTGGTGGACGACCAGTCGCTGTTCCGTGAGGCGCTGCGCACGCTGCTGGCGTTGCAGCCGGATTTCGAGATCGTGGCGGAGGCGGAGAACGGCGAACGCGCGATCGCGGAGGCGAAGGCGCGGCGGCCGGATGTGATCCTGATGGATTTGCGGATGCCGGTGATGGGCGGCGTGGAGGCGACGCGGCGGGTGCGGGCGGTGGCGCCGGAAGCGTGCGTGGTGGTGCTGACCACCTTCGAGGAGGACGAGGAGATCTACGAGGCGATGCGCGCGGGCGCGATCGGGTATTTGTTGAAGGCGTGCTCGGCGGAGAAACTGTGCGATGCGGTGCGCGCGGCGGCGCGGGGAACGTCGGTGCTCGAGCCCTCGGTGGCGGCGCGGATGATGGCGGGGCTGAACCGAAATGGCGGCGCGGGGGCGCGGCCGGCGGCGGCGCTGGCGGATCCGCTGTCGGAGCGCGAGCTGGCGGTGTTGCGGCTGCTGGCGGACGGCTGCAGCAACAAGGAGATCGGTGCGCGGCTGAACATCGCCGAGGGCACGGTGAAGAATCACATGACGAACGTGCTCGGGAAACTCGGCGTGCTCGACCGGACGCAGGCGGCGTTGAAGGCGCGGGAGCTCGGGCTGAGGTGAGGGGTGATGTTGCGAGCGAGCGGACGGCCCGATCACTCGCTCACGCTTGCGGCTACGGGCTACGGGACGGATCAACCGTGCGCGAGCGCGATTGCGCGGGCGCGGACGGCGGGCCAGTGGGAGGCGGGGATGATCGGGCCGAGGTGGCGCACGGTTTCGGCGCCGATCAGCGAGGCGAGCGCGCCGCACTCGGGGAGCGGGAGGTTGCGGAGATATCCGGAGAGAAAACCGGCGGCGAAGGCGTCGCCGGCGCCATTGGTGTCGATCACATCGGAGACGATGACGGGTTCGATGCGATGGAGCGATTCGCGATGCGCGAGGAGGGCTCCGTCCTTGCCGAGCTTGACGGCGGCGAGCACCCGGTGGGCGGCGAGGCGGCGGGCGAGATCGGCGTAGTCGGAGGTGCGGTCGTCGAAGAGGGCGCGGATTTCGTCCTGGTTGGCGAAGACGATGTCGAGCCCGCGGCGGAACTGGTCGAGGAGCCAGTCGCGGCACCCGGCGATGACTTCGAATGAAGGCAGGTCGAGGCTGACGGTGCAGCCGGCGGCGCGGGCGGCGTCGAGGACGGCGGCGGCGAGTTTTTGGTTGAAGACAAGGTAGCCTTCGATGTGCGCGTGCCGGCAGCGGGCGAAGTCGGCGGGCGAAATTTCGTCGGGCGAGAGCGTCAGCGCGGCGGCGAGGCAGGTGCGCATGGTGCGCTGCGCGTCGGGCGTGACGAGGATGAGCGAGCGGGCGTTGGGAAGTTCGGCGCGTTTGAAGCGGGAGGCATCGATGCCGGCGGCCTCGAACTGGGCGCGGTAGCTGGCGGCGACCTCGTCGTTGCCGAGCTTGCCGAGAAAGGTCACGCGGAGCCCAAGGCGGGCGGCGTTGAAGGTGGCGTTGGCGGCGGAGCCGCCGGTGGAAAGGCCGGGCGCGATCTCGAGATGTGAGAGCAGGCGGTGCATTTCGTCGTGGTCGACGAGGACCATGCCGCCTTTTTCGCCGCGCGCCTGGGCGAGAAAGGAGTCGGGGACCGGCGCGAGGAGGTCCATGATCGGCGAGCCGACGCCGATGAGATCGAAGGGGGGATGGGTCATTGGTTATCGGTGATTGGTTGTGGGTGATTTGAAATCAGACGTCGGCGGGTGGGCGAATCGAATGCCGCGGAAACGCAGTAACGGTCGGTGCGATAACCAATCACCAATAACCCATAACCAATGACCAATCTTTCATCCCTCCGTCACGATGATGTTGGTGGTGAGGAGCGGCTCGTCGTCGATTTCGACGAGGATCGAGTAGTCGCCGGGGCGGGGGAAGGGGAGGTTGCGGAATTCGTTGAGGAGGTTGATCCGGTGGAGGGGATTTTCGGAGATGAAGTGGCGCTCGATCAGGGGGGTCATCCCGGTCGGGTCGAGGCCGAGGGAGATGCGCAGCTTGTGCTCGCCGGGCGCGCAGTCGGTGATGGTGAGGAACCACACCATGAACGGATGAATGAGCGGAAACTGGTGCGAGCCGATGTTGGAGAAGACGCCGAGCAGCGTGTGCTTGCCGGTACCGGGGTCGATGTGGACGGCGTCGCAAGTGACCCAGGCGAGGAGTTGCGGCTTGGACTGCATCGGGCCAGTGGGGCGGCGGCGGTGGCGCGGGGCAATTCATTTTGGCGGGGAAGCGAAGGCGGAGGGACCGGCGAGGGAGCCGACGTTGTTCGACTCGCTGGTGCCCGTCGTTACGCGGCGAGGGGCGGGAAAGTGAGATACACGTGCCGGATTGCCTGACGGTTCATTTTGCTTGGAGAGCGGGGCGAGGCGCGGCTTGCTCGGGGCATGTTTGCCGCGGTGGTGACGAAGAACACGACGACAACGACAGCGCCTTCGACGATCTGGATGGCATTCGAGGCGTGGCCGCAGTGGTTGCAGATGCTCGTGGGGACGATCGTGGCGGTGGTGGTGCTGTGGATTTTCGCCAAGATCCTGAAATGGAGCCTCTACATCCTGATCTGGCTGGTGCTGATCAGCGGGCTGGCGGCGACGGTGTGGTTTATTTTGAAGTAGGCGGGCGGCGCGGACGAGACCTCCGGCGGGTCCGCCCGCCCACTGCTTGGGTACGGGAGGACCCGGCAGGCGGAATGGAAAAAAGCCGCGGCGAGGGTGCCGCGGCCCCATTGGGCAGAGGGATTTCGGGGTTTTTCTTGTCAGGGCGGGACGGCGGCGTTTAAGCCTCACCGATGAAATACATCTTCGTGACGGGCGGAGTGGTTTCGTCGCTGGGCAAGGGGCTCACGGCGGCGTCGCTGGGCGCTCTGCTCGAGCTGCGCGGGCTCACCGTCCGGATCCAGAAATTCGATCCGTATCTCAATGTCGATCCGGGCACGATGAGCCCGTTTCAGCATGGCGAGGTTTATGTGCTCGAGGATGGCGCGGAGACGGATCTCGATCTCGGGCATTACGAGCGGTTCACGAGCGGCAAGCTGTCGCGGATGAATTCGCTGAGCTCGGGGCAGGTTTACGAAAGTGTGATCCAGAAGGAGCGCCGCGGCGATTATCTCGGGAAAACCGTGCAGGTGATCCCGCACGTGACGAACGAGATCAAGGAGCGGATTTACCAGGCGGCGAAGGACGTCGATGTGCTGATCACGGAGATCGGCGGAACGACGGGCGACATCGAGGGGCTGCCGTTTTTGGAGGCGATGCGGCAGTTCGCGCTCGAGGTCGGGCCGCACGACGTGATTTTCATCCACGTGACCCTCGTGCCGTTCTTGCAGGCGGCGGGCGAGTTGAAGACGAAGCCGACGCAGCAGTCGGTGGCGAAGCTGCGCGAGATCGGCATCCAGCCGCACATCGTCGTCTGCCGCACGGACCATCCGCTCGATGCGGGGCTGCGGGACAAGATCTCGATGTTCTGCAACGTGCCGGTGAAGGCGGTGATCGAGTGCGCGGACGTGAAGAACTCGATCTACGAGCTGCCGCTGGCGCTGCAGAAGGAAGGGCTGGACCAACTCGTGGTCGACCTGTTCGGGCTGAAAAACCCGCCGCCGGAGAAAAACATTTGGGAGCAGATCGTGCACCGGCTGCTCAGCCCGGCGCACGAGGTGACGATCGGCGTGGTGGGGAAATACATCGAGCTGCAGGACGCGTATAAATCGGTTTACGAGTCGATCACGCATGCGGGCATCGCGAACAACTGCCGCGTGAACGTGAAGCGGATCGACGCGGAGGACCTGGAGAAGAAGGGCGGGCTGACGCAGTTGAAGGGGCTCGACGGAATCCTGGTGCCCGGCGGATTTGGCGACCGCGGGACCGAGGGAAAGATCGCGGCGGCGCGCTATGCGCGGGAAAATAAAACTCCGTATTACGGACTTTGCCTCGGGCTGCAGATCGCGGTGATCGAGTTTGCGCGCAACGTGCTGAAGCTCGACGGCGCGAACAGCACGGAGTTCGAGGCGGGGCCGCGGCATCCGGTGATCAACATGATGGAGGAGCAGAAGAAGATCATCGACAAGGGGGCGACGATGCGGCTCGGCAGCTACGAGTGTGCGCTGACGCCGGGCACGCGCGCGGCGAAGGCGTATGCGGTGCCGAGCATCCGCGAGCGGCACCGGCATCGCTATGAAGTGAACAACGCCTACGTCGACCCGTTGAAGCACGGCGGGATGGTGATCAGCGGGATCAACCCGCGGCGAAATCTCGTGGAGATCGTGGAGTTGAAGGATCATCCATGGTTTGTCGGCGTGCAGTTTCACCCGGAGTTCCAGTCGAAGCCGAACAAGGCGCATCCGCTGTTCGCGGCCTTCATCGCGGCGACGATCCGGCAGCAGAAGAAACCAAGCAAAGCGCAAAGACGCAAAGGGGCGAAGAGCTGAGCAAAGGCCGATCCAGTCTTGTTTCTTCGCGTTCGACCTTTGTGACTTTGCGGCTTAGCGCTTAATTTCAATTTCGAACCACGGTGCTGTTTGATCCCAAGAAACTTCTCCTGATCGCCGGGCCGTGTTCGCTCGAAAATGAGCGCGTGTGCCGCGCGGTGGCGAGGGCGCTGGTGAAGCTCGCGCGCGCGCACCCGGAGCTGGCGATCGTGTTCAAGGGCTCGTTCGACAAGGCCAACCGCACGTCGGCCACGGGCAAACGCGGGACCGGCATGGAGGAGGGGCTGAAGCTGCTCGCGCGGGTGAAGCGCGAGTCCGGGCTGCCGGTGCTGACGGACGTGCACGAGCGGCAGCAGGTGCCGGCGGTCGCGGAGGTGTGCGACGTGCTGCAGATTCCGGCGTTTTTGTCGCGGCAGACGGACTTGCTGCTGGCGGCGGCGGCCAGCGGGCGCGTGGTGAACGTGAAGAAGGGCCAGTTTCTTTCGCCGCAAGAGATGGAATTCGTCACCGGCAAGCTGCGCGAGGGCGGCACGAAGGAAATCTGGCAGACGGAGCGCGGGACGACGTTTGGCTACCAGAATCTCGTGGTGGACATGCGGTCGTTCGCGATCATGGGGCGGTTCGGCCGGCCGGTGATTTTCGACGCGACGCACAGCGTGCAGCTCCCGGGCGCGGCGGGCGGGAAGAGCGGCGGCCAGCGCGAGTTCGTGCCGCCGCTCGCGAAGGCGGCGCTGGCGGCGGGCGCGGATGGTTTGTTCATCGAGACGCATCCGGAGCCGGGAAAGGCGATCAGCGACGGACCGAACATGATCCCGCTGGCCGAATTGCCAGGCCTGATCGCGGACTGTGTGGCCGTATGGCAAGCAGTGCGCGGGTAGAGCGGATCGGCCCACTGCGATCGAACGGCACGTTGAGGATCCGCCTTCGCCCAGGCTACGGCGGACAAGCCACGCGCCCTACCTTGACCAAGCGCCGGTTACTACCAGACTCCGGCGCAATGGAAACCTTCCTCATCGACGTCCCCGTGCCCTCGATGGGCGCGACCGTCAGCGAACTCAACGTGATCGCTGTGCACGTGAAGCCGGGTAACCAGGTCACCAAGGGCCAGCGGATCGCCGAGCTGGAAAGCGACAAGTCGACCTTTGATTTCGAAAGCCCGTGCGACGGCGTGGTGAAGGCCGTGGGGGCGAAGGCGGGGGACGCGCTCGAATCGGGCAAGGTCTTTTGCCAGATCGAGACGGGCGACGCGAGCCAGTTGCACCTGAAGCACCAGGGCACCGGCGACGCGATCCAGCCGGTGGCGACGAAACCGGCGGCGGCGCTGGTCTGGACGCCGCGCGCGACGAAGCTCGCGCAGGAAGCCGGGCTCGATCCGGCGACGATCAAGGACATCGAGGCGACCGGACCGGGAAACCGCGTCTCGGGCGACGACGTCGTTCGCTATCTCGCCAATCGCAAGAGCTAAACCGCCGGTTCATTCTTTCCGCCCATGAGCACTGCCGCTTCAGCCACGGTTTGCATTGCCGGCGTCGGCTACGCCGTGCCGACGAACGTCCGCGCCAACAGTGAAATCCTGAAGGCCTTTCCGCATCGCACCGAGGACGAGATGGTGCGGCTCACGGGCATCAAGGAGCGCCGCTACGCGCTCGAGGACGAGTGCGCCACGAATCTCGCGGCGACGGCCGTGCAGCACGCGTTGCGCGAGGCCGGCATGGAGGTGGGCCAGATCGATGGAATCATCATGGCGACGCTGATTCCCGACCAGCCGGTGCCCTCGATGGCGAGTGCGCTGGCGCGGCAGCTCGGGATTCCGCGAGCGCTGGCATTTGATTTGAACGCGGCGTGTTCGGGCTGGCTGTATGCGCTGGAAGTCGGCCGGGCTTTCATCCTGTCGGGCACGGCGAAGAACCTGATCGTGGTGACGGCCGAGCTCCTGTCGCGCATCACAAACCCGACGGACCAGCACACGGCGTTTCTCTTTGGCGACGGCGCGGGCGCGGCGATCCTGACGGCGGGGACGAACGGCCACCGGCTCCACCAGATGGGGCTGAGCGGCGATGCCGACCAGTTCGAGGCGATCCAGCGGCCGGGCGGCGGCGCGCGCATGCCGTGGCCGGCGGCGGAGGGCGACGACATGGAGCATTTTTACCTGCAGATGGACGGCGCGACGGTGTTCAAGCACGCGGTCGTCGGTTTCGCCGAGCAGATCGAACAGACGCTCGCGCGCGAAAACCTGAAGCCGGACGACATCGCGTGGGTCGTGCCGCACCAGGCGAACGAGCGCATCCTGAAAGCGGTGAGCCGGCGCGTGGGGATTCCCTACGAGAAATTTGTCGTGACGATCGCGAAATACGGCAACACGAGCGCGGCGAGCGTCTCGATGGCGCTCGGCTGGGCGGCTGAGGAAGGAATTTTCACGGACGGCGACCGGATCATTTTCTGCAGCGTCGGCGCGGGGCTGACGTTTGCGGGCGGAGTGCTGGTCTGGTGAAGGGCTGCCGCGGTCAGCTTTCAGCAGTCAGCGAAGACAGCGCGGCGCAGATTGCCCGTGGCTGAACGCTGAAAGCTGATGGCGGAGAGCTTTGAGTTGTCACGCGTTCTGCAGCTCGTAGCTGAGGACGCTCAAGGCGTAAACGGCGGCGGTCTCGCAGCGGAGGACAAGCGGGCCGAGCGTGATCGGTTCGAAGCCCGACGTTTTTGAAAGACTCATCTCGGCCGGCGTGAAATCGCCCTCGGGCCCGACGAGCCACAGGACCTTGCGCGGCGGGCGGTTTTGCGCGGCGGCGAAGGCGCCGAGCACGGATTTGAGGGACTTCGCGCCGGGCTGGAGGCTGGCGATCAGCTTGAGATCGTAGCCACGCGCGGATTCCATGAAGGCGGCGGCGTGCTGGACCGGCAGGATTTCGGGGAGAAAGGGATTGCCGCATTGCTTCGCGGCTTCGAGCGCGGCGGTCTGCCATTTGTCGATCTTGCGGTCGGAGCGGTCGGCGTCGAGGTGCACCTGCGTGCGCTCGCTTTCGAGCGGGACGATGCGGGCGGCGCCGATCTCGGTGGCCTTCCGGACGATGGCGTCCATCGAAGAGCCTTTCGGCAGCGCCTGGCCCAGAGTGATCTCGTAGGGCAGCGGTTTCGCTTTCTGTTGAAAACGCACCTTGAGGGCGGCCGCGTTTTTCCGGTCGCCGACGAGCTCGGCGATCCATTCGGTGCCGCGGCCGTCGAAGGCGACGACGGTGTCCCCGACGCGCGCGCGGTTGACCGTGACGAGGTGATGCGATTCGTCCGGAGAGAGAACGATTTCGGAAGGCTCGGCTGTCGCCGGGGTGCAGAAGGCGCGAAAATCGGACATGGCGGGTGAAAGCGTGAGGGCTTTGCGAGCGGTGTCATCCGGAAAAACAGAAGGGGCGCTGGCTATTGCCAACGCCCCTGCCGACTTAACTACAAACTATGAACTACGCTAAAAGAACATAACACCTAACACACAGGGAGGAAGACGCGGGCGGCGGCGGATCGTTCAAAACCGGCGACGGGTTTTGTGGAATTATGACACGCGCGTGCGTGAATTTTTCGGATGCGCCCGAAAACGAGCAGGATCGGAAAATTTTTTCCGCATGCGGACGCCGCTGGATCTGTTCGCCGGCGCAAGCGAACCGCCGGTGATTCACCTGTTTCAGGTGAATAAAAACACATCCGGCGACCCGCGGTCGCTTTGCAGCCCGGCGCGCGACGAAAGCAACCCGTTGGGCGACTTCGCTCAGCGGCTTTTTTTTTCCTGTTCGTCCTGACGATGTTCGAGGTGACGGGCCGCGAGCATCTGGTCGTGCTGGGCTTCCTCGACGCCCTCGAGGGCGAGCCGCTCGATGGATTTTTCCGGATCGTTGCCTTCACGCTGCGGCTCGGCGTGGCCGCTGTCGGACGGCGGTTCGCTCGGGTCGCGGGAGATTCCGACGGTGCCCTCGACATCCTCGGACGTGGTGGCGGGGAGATTGCGGCCGGCCAATTCCGCGCGGGCGCGGGCGAGATCGTCGTTGGTGATTTTGGCGCCGGAGCGCCCGTCGATGGCCGCGAGCTCGCGCGCGCGTCGCTCGATGTCGGCTTTCGAAATCGTGCCGGCGCCATGACCGTGGCGGAGCACACGGCCGGAGGTGGGATCGTTGATGTTCATGATTCGGATTCGTTAAACGGGATGAGTGGAACGCCGTAGCGTTCGCGAAAGGCGATCTCGCTGACGCGCACCGGCGCGCGGCTGGCGGGTCTGGTGCCGGCGGCGCGGCCGATGGCGATCAGGGCTGCGACTTCGGCGTCGTCGGGCAGGTCGAAGGCGCGGGGAATCGCGGCGGAGTCAAAGCGGGCGACCGGCGCGGCGTCCCAGCCCTGGGCTTCCACGGCGAGCAGAAGAAACGTGAAGGCGATCATCACTTGATGTCCTTGGCGCCGAAGCGGGCTTGAAACGCTGGCCGCATCCTCGTCGCGGTTCGCCGCGATGCGACCTTGGGTGAAGGCGACAACGAGCACCGGGGCTTCGCCGATCCCGTGGTCCAGAGACGCGGCGCGAACCAGGCGCTGGCGTTGCCCGGGTTCGGCGAGGACGAGAAACCGGCAGCGCGGGATGTCGTCGCGCGCGTCCGCTTGTGCGGCGATGGCCAGGGCGTTGTCCACCACTTCGCGCGGCACCGGATCGCGGGTAAAACGGATCGGCGCGCGGCGCGAGCGGACCAGCGCGTCGAGATCGTCGAACAACGAAGGGCGGGTGCAGGCGACGGGCTGCTCCAGCGTGTTTTCCATTTTGCAATCTACGCCACCGCGGCGGCGCGGCCATCGGGGGATGCACCGGGTGCGGGATGGGCGCGCATTCCCTCGGGGAAACGATCAGCGTGCGCTCAGCCCGCGCGCACGTGGCGGGCGAGGAAAAGTCAGACTATGGTGGCGGATGCGTTCGCTCTGGAAAGGATCGATCAGTTTTGGGTTGGTGAACATTCCCGTGTCGCTGTTTCCGGCGACGCGGCGCGAGGAGTTGAAATTCCGGCTGCTGCGCGCGAGCGACCTCAGCCCGATCAACTACAGGCGCGTGGCCGAAGTCGACGGGCGCGAGGTCGCGTGGGACCAGATCGTGAAAGGCTACGAATACGAAAAAGGAAAGTTCGTCGTGCTGAAGGACGAGGATTTCAAACGCGTGGACATCGAGGCGACGCAGACGGTGGACATCATGGATTTCGTCGAGGTCGACGAGGTGAACCCGATGTTTTTTCACCGGCCGTATTTTCTCGCGCCGGAGAAGGGCGGGGCGCCGGCCTATCGATTGCTCCACGAGGTGCTGGCGCAGACGCGCAAGCTGGGCATCGCGAAAGTCGTGATTCGCGAGCGGCAGCACCTGGCGGCGGTGAAGGCGCAGGAGGACGCGCTCGTGCTGGAGCTCCTGCATTTCGCGAACGAGTTGGTGGACGCGGAGGAGTTGAAGGTGCCGAAAGGGAAGACGCCGGCGCGCGGCCGCGAGATCGAGATGGCGAAGACGCTCGTCGAGCAGATGACGACGGAGTGGGACCCGGCGCGCTACACGGACGACTACAGCTCGGCGTTGATGGCGCTGATCGAGGACAGGATCGCGCACGGCGGGCGCACGACGACGCCGGCGCCGAAGCCGCGCCGGCAGACGAACGTCATCGATCTGGCGGCGGTGCTGCGCGACAGCTTGAAGCAGACCGGAACGAACGCCGGATCGAAGCGCAAGGCGTCGCGGCCGGCGCGGCGTGGCAAAGCGAAGTCGCGCAAGGCGGCGTAGCATTTTTGCGGGCGCCGCGTACAACAAACAACCGCGCGCGTCGCGCGAGTGAAAGTCGTCCGCAAGCGGAGAGTTTACGGCGGCGCACATCCGGGTTTCCCGCAAAACCGGGCCCGGATTTGCGGAGGCGGGAAACCCGGCGCATGGGAGAATGGATGAGGAATGGTTCGGGTGAATTTCGCAGGGACGGCGGTGTTATTTCTGGCTCCGGTAGGCAAAACGCCGGTCGAAGCTTACTCGTGATCCCGCCCGGTTTCCGCGGGGACGAATCCGTCTCCGGTTGCCCTGATCGAGTGATCAACAAACGCCACACCGCATGCCCCCAGTGACTTCCGCAAAGCCGATCAATGTTTTGGTGGTCGAGGATCGCGAGGACGACTTTCATTATCTTTCGTTCCTGCTCGGCCGCAACGGCACCGGGAGCTACGCGGTCAACTGGGCGGCGAACTATGCGACCGCCCGCAACATGCTGCGCGAGGGCGGCCACGACATCGGGCTGTTCGACTACCAGCTCGGCGGAGGCACCGGCATCGAGCTGCTGCGGGAGGCGCGGGACTTCGGCTGCCAGATGCCGATCGTTCTGCTCACGGGGCACGACAGCTCGGAAGTGGACGAGGAGGCGGCGCTTGCGGGTGCATCGGACTATCTGTGCAAGAACGGGCTGAACGCGACGGAACTCGAGCGCACGATCCGCTACGCGTTGCAACAAGCCGCGATGACGGCGGCGTTGCGCAAGAGCCAGCAGCAACTCGAACTTTTCATGCGCAGCGTGCCGTGCGCGGTCTGCATCCGCGACGAGGAAGGCCGGCTGCTGTTCCAAAACGATCTTTTCGGGCGGCACTTCAAGGCGGACGAGCTGCAGCCGCCCGCCAGCCCGTCGTCGGCGGTCGAGGCGTGGCCGTATGCGCGCGAGGGGCGGCACTGGCTGGTGAATTCCTTCGCGATGGTGAGCGCGCAGGGGCAGCGGCTGCAGGGCTTCGCCGCGATCGATGTGACGGCGCGCCTCGAGGCGGAGGCCGAGCGCAACCGGCAGGCCCAACTGTTGAGCAGCATCATGCGCAGCCTGCCGTCGATCGCGGGACGGCTCGATGGCGCCGGGCGCGTCGTCGAAGCGGAGGGCAACGGGCTCGAGCGCGTCGGCTTCAGGGCGGAGGCGCTCGTCGGGCACGTTCTGGCGGACGTTTTTCCGCAGTGCCGCGCGGGGATCGAGCAGGCCATGCGCGGCGCGGAGCCCGGCTTCACCCTGAGCGGCCGGGTGGACAGCCAGGAATGGCAGGCGGAATTTTTCGTTGCCGCCGACGACGATCGCAAGGAAGGCGCGATGTTCTTCGGCCGCGACATCACGGAGCGGCGGTGGCTCGAGCAGCGGTTGCTGACGATCAGCGACGCGGAGCAGCAGCGGATCGGCGCGGACCTGCACGACGGGCTGGGCCAGCAGCTCACGGGCATGGCGTGCCTGGCGACGGCGCTGCGCGATCGCTTGAAAAAAATTTCCGCGGCTGAAGCGGAGACGGCGGACCTGATCGCGCAGCTCGCGAGCGAATCCGTGTCGCAGACGCGCGCGCTCGCGCGCGGGCTGTGTCCGGTGCAACTGGAGACGGCGGGCCTCGTCTCGGCGCTCGACGATCTCGCGTATCAGGCGCAGTTGATGCACGGCGTCGAGTGCCGGTGCCGGTGCGACGTGCGGGCGCCGGAGTGCGACCACCTGACGGCGATGCACCTCTACCGCATCAGCCAAGAGGCGATGCACAACGCGATCCGGCACGGCGGAGCGAAACGCATCAGGGTAATGCTGAGCCTGGAAGCAGGTCAGCACCGGCTGACCGTCGAGGACGACGGCTGCGGCTTCGATCTCTCGGCCGCGCGCAGCCGCGGCGGCGCCGGCTTGAAACTCATGGGCTACCGCGCGGCCATGATCGGCGGAACATTTTCCGCCGACTCGCAACCCGGGCGCGGAACACGGGTCAGCGTTCTCTTTACGACTTCTCCGTTGCAATGAAAACCACTTCCGACCCTGAAACTCCGGCGACGGCGGCCCTGCCCGCCACTCCGGGCAAGAGCCGAATTTTTCTCGTCGATGACCACCCCATCACGCGCCAGGGCGTGGCGGTGCTGATCAACCAGGAACGGGACCTGATGGTGTGCGGCGAGGCGGACAGCGCGCCGGTCGCGATCGACATGATTCAAAAACTGACGCCGGACGTGGCGCTGGTGGACATCACCCTGAAGACGACGAGCGGCATCGAGCTGATGAAGCACCTGAAGGCGCTGCGGCCGGAGATGCCCGTGCTGGTGATGTCGATGCACGATGAAAGCCTGTTCGCCGAGCGCGCGCTGCGCGCGGGCGCGAAGGGCTACATCATGAAACACGAGGCCAGCGCGAAGATCCTCACGGCGATCCGCCGCGTCCTCGCCGGCGAACTCTATCTCAGCGACAAGATGAAGGAGAAGATGCTGCACCGTCTGGTGAACAACCGGAAGGAGGAGGTCGTCTTTTCGATCGACACGCTGAGCGATCGCGAGATGGAGGTTTTCCAGCTCATCGGCAACGGCTATGGCACGCGGCAGATCGCCTCGAAGCTGAACCTGAGCGTGAAGACGATCGATTCCTACCGCGAGCACCTGAAGCTCAAGCTCCGGCTGGAAAGCGGCACGGAACTGGTACGGCATGCGATCCAGTGGGTGAAGAGCGAGGGCATCGTGTGATCACGCGGCGCCGGGGGGACCCGGCGCGCGGCGGTTTTTGTCACGGCGTGCAATCGCCGGCGTCGGACGCCGCGCCGTCTTCCGGCCGCGGCTAGGACATGGGCGGGCCTTCGTTGTGGACGAGCCAGTAATCGCGGAACGCCCGGGCCATTTCGGTCAGGCGCTTGAGCGACGATGGTTTCACCAGATAGGAATTCGCGCCGGCGGCATAGGCGCGCTGGACGTCGCGCCGCTCGCGTGAGGAAGTGAGGATCACGACCGGCAGCGCGGCGAAGGACGGCTCGCGCCGGATCGATTCAAGCACCTCGAAGCCGGAACTCCCCGGAATTTTCAGGTCGAGGAGCAGAAGCGACGGTGACGGATAAACGGCGCGGTCGGCGTAAACGCCCTCGCCGCGGAGATACGCGAGCGCGTTCTCGCCGTCGTGCACCGCGTGGAGGGGATGGGTGATGCCGGCGGCGGCGAAGGCGTGCTGCAGCAGCGTCAGCGCGTCGGGCTCGTCTTCGACGACGAGGATGGCGTCACGCGCGTTCACTGGTGACGCACTCGATCCGGGATGCGATCGGAAAATCGATCCAGAACCGGCTGCCCTCGCCGGCCGCCGATTCGACGCCGCAGTGCCCGCCCATGCGCGTCACGGCTTTGCGCACGA
>DASZPP010000322.1:0-7378 GCA_035549975.1 Opitutus sp. | reverse complement strand
GCCGGGCCACATGTCGTAGCCGGCCTTGGTGGAAACGATGAGCTCGTCGCGATGCGCCGCGAGATCCTCGCGGAGGATGCGGCCGAAAGTTTTTTCAGCGGACCCGGGCGGCGGGCCGTAGTTGTTGGCGAGATCGAAGTGGGTGACGCCGAGGTCGAACGCCCGCAGGACGAGCGCGCGGCTGCTTTCGTGGCGGTCAGCGCCGCCGAAATTGTGCCAGAGCCCGAGCGAGAGCGCGGGGAGCTTCAGGCCGCTGCGACCGCAGCGGCGATAAAACTCGGGATGGTCGTAACGGGGAGCGGCGGGCTGGTGCGGCATGGCGGAGTGGACGCACGGTCGGGCGAATAGATGCAGCGGTCAAGGCGGTCGCCGCGATGCCGGGCCGGCCGGATTCAGGACGAGGCCAGGCGGGGGCCTTCGACGACCGAGGCCACGGCCTCGGCGAACTGATCGAAACGGTAGGGTTTTGGAATCCGGTTCACGAAGCCATAGTCGCGATAGGCGGCCATGACAGGATCGTTCGAGTAGCCGCTCGACACGATCGCGCGGATGCCGGGGTCGACCTTGCGGAGCTCGGCGATCGCCTCCTGGCCGCCCTTGGCGCCGGGCACGGTGAGGTCGACGATCACGACGTTGAACGGGCGCCGGGCCGCGAGGGCGGACGTGTAGCTGCCGATGAGCTCGTCGCCGTTGTTGGTCGCGGTGACCTCGAAGCCGAGCCGCCGGAGCATGGCGGCGGCCATGTCGCGGACGGCGACCTCGTCGTCCATGACGAGGGCGCGGCCGGAAAGGCGGGGCGCGCGCGCGGGTTTTTCGCCGGGTTCCTCGGGAATCGCAGCGGCGGCGGGGAGCCAGACATGGAAGGTCGTGCCGCGGCCGACGCGGGAGTCGACGGCGATGTAGCCGGAGTGCTTCTTGACGATCGAGTAGGCGGTGGCGAGCCCGAGGCCGCTGCCGTTGCTCTTGGTCGTGAAATACGGATCGAAAATCCGGGGCAGGTGTTCGGGCTTGATGCCGGTGCCCTGATCGCGGATTTCGAGACGCAGGTAGCGCCCGGGGGCGAGCGGGACGGAGGAGCCGGTGGCGATGGTTTCGTTGCCGAGCCCGACCTGGAGGCTGCCGCCGCCGGGCATCGCGTGACAGGCGTTGAGGACGATGTTGTGGATGACCTGGCTGACCTGGCCGCGGTCGATGTGCGCGGGCCAGAGATCCGGCGGGAAGTCGAACTCGGCGCGCAGCTTGGTGCCGTGGAGCGCGAAACCGGTGGCTTCGCGAACCACGTCGGCGATCTCGACGACGCTGCGAACCGGGGCGCCGCCGCGGGCAAAGGTGAGGAGCTGCTGGGTCAGGTCGCGCGCGCGAAACGCGGCGCGTTCGGACTGGCGGAGAAAACGTTCGTCCTCGGACCCGAGGCTGCGGCTGCCCAGCACGAGCGAGACATTGCCGAGGATGACGCCGAGGAGATTGTTGAAATCATGCGCGATGCCGCCGGCGAGGACGCCGAGCGACTCGAGTTTCGACGCGCGCACCATTTCCGCCTCGAGGCGCTCGGCCTTTTCGAACTGCCGGCGGATCTGCGTGGTCTGGTGCTGGACGCGGCGGCGGAGCGCGACGAGCCACGTGACGACGAGGACAATGGCGAGCGCGAGCGCAGCGACCAGGGACTTCACGCGCGTGGCCGTCCACCAAGGTGACGGCTCGATGACCGCGACGTCGCCCACCGAGCGGAGGAGCAGCCGGAAAACCGGCGGGGCGCCGTTTTGAAACGTCTGCAAGTCGTAAACCCCGGTGAGTCGGGCGACGCAATCGCGGTCGATCGTGTCCGGAAGCGCCGGATCGTGGTGGTGCGAGACGGCCTCGAACACCCTGCCGCCGGAGCTGCAGACGAGGCGGAGCCCGCCGGTCTGGTGGCCGGCCTCGGCGATCTTGGCGACGATCTGCACGAGGCGGCCGTCGAGCTCGGGATGCAAAACCTCGGAATGGTCGAGATGAAAAGGAGGCGGCTCGGCCGCATGCCCGGTCACCCGGAAACTCGCTTCGCGCAGGACCAGCCGGCGGCCCTGGCGGCCGGGAAAGCCCACGGCTTCGACGCGATCGCCGGGCCGGACGCCCGCGGGGTCGCGGGAATAGACGACGAGGCTTTGGTCATCCTGTTGCAGGTTGAGATAGGCGCCGGATTCCTGATACAGCACGGTGCCGACGACGCGCACGCGGCGGTTGAACGAATCGATCGTGTTGAAACGACGAAGGCTCGCGATCGAGCGCAGCGGCACGCTGAACGGATCGGCGGGTTTGGGTTCCTCGATGACGACATCGTCGACGGTCGGCACCCACAGCTCGATGCCGGTCAACTGGCGGTTCGCATCGGTGATGGCGCGACAGACGCCATTCGCGCGAATCACGGTGCCGGCCAGCGCATCGATGCGCTGGCTGCGCGGGACGACGGCGGTGAAATCGCCGGACGAGGTGGAAATGGTGAGGCGGGTCTGGGTCCGGCTGAGCAATGCTTCGCGCACGTAGCCGGTCATCGCGATCCACTGGCTTTCCTCCACGCCGGTCATCGCCTGTTCGAGCGTGACGGAATGCGGCGCGGGCAGTGCAAGGGTCTCGATCGACACAATCGATTCGGCCGCGACCGCGGGAGCGTAGTTTCCAGCCATCGAGTAGCCGGTGACAGTCAAACGCGAGCCGACTGCCGGTGGCTCGGTCGTGTTCTGCGACAACCGCACCGCGACCCCGCCGCTCGGATCGAGCAGATAAAATGTGCGATTGTCCGGACGGGACCACGTGACGACGCCGTTCAAGCGGATCGGATAGCCGCGCGCCGCGTCGTCCGGGCTGAGTTGGCGCACCTGGTCCGCGAGGCGCAGCAAGGACAACCCGCGCGTCGTGGCGGCGGGCGTCAATGCGGTGCCGGCCGGACGGTAAAGGCAGGCCCGGAGCAGCGGCGTGACGCCGTCGGTGGACGGGAAACCGACGGCCTCGACGGGTTCGCCGCGCTTCACCGGTTGAGTCATGGCGGTGAGCAGCGTCGCCTGGCCGGAGGCATCGCGGACGACGACGTTGACGCCGGGTTCCTGCGAAACGACTTCGCCCGCGATGTGGGCGGCGCGGGAAAGTGGCGCGGCAGCCAGATCTTCGATCGGGATGACTGGAATCTGAAACCGCGGATCACGGTCGAGCCAGCCGACGATTTGCAGGTCGCCCGGGCCGGCGACCCAGAGATTCGGGTGGAATGCGGAGGCCGGGGTGTCGAAGACGTAGACGCCGGTGAGGCGGACGAATGCGCCGTCGACTTGCGGAATCGGGCGGTTGTCGTCGATCTGAAGGCGAGCGGTGGCCGGATAACCCTCGACGGCGAGTTCGAGCTGCAAGTGATTCGAGCCGATCTCCACCTGCGAATTGACGTAAGCTTCGACCGTGACGAGACGGCCGTTGAAACGGTCCGCGTTGGCGAAGTCTCCGCGGGTGGACAGCGGTGCCGGCAGCGACCGATCGGGCAGCAAGGTGATTTTGGCGGAAGCGAGATCGAGCCCGTTTGCCGGGATGAACGAGCCCGCGATGATGAAGTGCTGGCCGGAACGGATGCGCGGCGAGGCGTTTTGGATCGGGAAAAATGCCTCGGAGCCTTCGCGGTCGACGGCCCATAGGACACGCCAGGTCGCGTCGTAGTATAAAGCGGTCAGCTCGAGCCGGCCCTCGTGCGGCTTCGTCCTTTCCGCGGTGGGAATGCTCCAGAAATCGGATGCGGTTTCAAACAGTGTGACGGGTCCGGCGAAAATTCGCTGGCCCGAAAAAAAGACCAGCAGCGGCAGCAGGCGAAGCGCCGGACCGAGACTGCGCCGAGACAACATGTTCAAAGGGGAAAATTGGGCTAGGAACGGCACATTGCGGACTCGATTAAAAGGAATCCGCGGAATTTAGCGGGAAAAGGCGGATGCCGGAGGGTGCCATCTTGGCAAACGCGCGGACTTCTGTATCGTCCTGCATATGTTTGTCGATGAATGCGTCGTGAAACTGCAGGCCGGCGATGGCGGGCGCGGCTGCGTGGCGTTTCGCCGGGAGAAATTCGAGCCGTGGGGCGGGCCCAACGGCGGCGACGGCGGGCGCGGTGGCGACATCGTGCTGCTGGGCGACGACGACACGAACAACCTCGTCGACTACAAATACCAGCCGCACTGGCGCGCCGAGCGCGGCGAGCACGGCATGGGCTCGGACCAGCACGGGCGCGACGGCGAGAGCCGCGTGCTCCGGATGCCGCTCGGGACGATCGTGATCGACGAAGCGACGGGCAAGCCGGTGGCCGAGCTGATCGCGGACGGGCAGCGGGTGGTGTTGTGCAAAGGCGGCAACGGCGGCTGGGGCAACACCCATTTCAAATCGCCGACGAATCGCGCGCCGCGGCGTGCGAACCCCGGGCAGCCGGGCGAACACGGGACGTATCGGCTGATCTTGAAAAGCATCGCGGACGTGGGGCTGGTGGGATTTCCGAACGCGGGAAAATCCTCGCTCACGGGCCGGATCACCAAGGCGCATCCGAAGACGGCGGCATATCCCTTCACGACGCTCCATCCGCAGATCGGCGTGATCGAATACCCGGACGAAGTGAAAGGCGGCCGGCGGTTGCTGCTGGCGGATGTGCCCGGACTGATCGAAGGCGCGAGCGAGAATCGCGGGCTCGGGCACCGGTTTTTGCGGCACATCGAGCGCTGCGCGCTGCTGCTCGTGCTCATCGACATGGCGGGCGCCGACGGCCGCGATCCGCGCGAGGACTACCGGCACCTGCTCGACGAGCTGGAGCGCTACGATCCGGCGCTGCTGGAGAAGCCCCGGCTGGTGGCGGCGAACAAAATGGACTTGCCGGACGCGAAGGCGCGTCTCGCGAAATTCAAGACACGGCATCGCGGCGTGCCGGTGATCGAGATTTCCTGCCTCACCGGCGACGGCCTGGAGCGGTTGAAAAAAGAATTGTCAAAACGGGTGACCACATTCCGGCGGCGAGAAAAGGTGTCGCCACCGACGGCGGTTTGAGCCACGGTCTGCCGACGATCATGGCCACGACGCAACGCACCCTGTTGATGCGCGCCAACCGTCTGCTCGGCGCCAATCTCGTGGAGGCGAACCTCGTGAAGATCGAGGATCTGGAGAAGGCGAACGAGCGGCTGCTGGAAATCGCGGCGACCGACCAGGCGCGGCAGGCGACCGTCCTGGGCATTCTGGTTTACGAGATGAAGGTGCTCCGGGAGGAGGATGTGCTGCAGCACGCCGCGGACGCCGAGGCGATCGGGCTCGTGGACCTGCGGCACTACGAGATTTCGGACGAGGTGAAAAAGACGATCGATCCCGCCGTGTGCTGGGCGACGTGGTCGGTGCCCTTCGATCGCGAGGAGGATTTTCATTTCATCGCGACCGCCTATTACCTGAGCCCGGCGGTGCGGGCGTTTTGGGAGAAGCAACTCGAGGGGCCGATCCTGTGGTTCGGCACGACGCTGGAGACGATTGCGGATTACCTGGAGAAACTCGAGGCCGACCGCGCGGCCGCGCCGCCGGCGCCGGTGGCCAAGGCGGTTTGACGCACCATGCCGCTCGGGAAAGTCCAGTCGAAGATCGTGAGCGAGCTCGTCGGCATGAAGCGCCTGACGACCGAGCAGAGCGATGCGATTTCGGGCCGGCCCGACGAGCTGCCGGGCGACGCCATGGACAAGCTGCTGCAGGAGGAATACCGGATCACGCCCTTCCAGTTGCTCGCGGCGAAAGGCCGCGCGCTCGGGCTCGCGCCCTACAACGTCGCGCGCTACCGGCTCTCGGCGTCGACCTTCGAGCGCATTCCCGAGGATTTCTGCAAGGAAAACCTGGTGCTGCCGGTCGGGCAGGCGGGCGAGATCCTGCTGGTGGCGTTTGCGAATCCGTTCGAGATCTCGGTGCCGGCGAAAATCCAGGAGATGACCGGCCGGAAAGTCGTGCGGCTGCTCGGGCGCGAGAAGGACATCCGCGAGAAATTCAACAAGGGAGCGGAACAGCAGGTGGCGGGCTTCGACGACGTCGTGGAAAAAATCGGCGAGGAATTCGGCACGGCCGGCGTCGAGGAGGAAGGCGAGGTCAACGAGGAATCCGGGCCGATCATCCAGCTCGCGAACCGCATCATCGAGGAGGCGTATCTGGCCGGCACGAGCGACATCCACGTCGAGCCGCAGGAAAAGGAGATCATTGTCCGCTACCGCATCGACGGCGTGTGCGGCGAGAAGCTGCGGCTGCCGAAGAAAGTGGGACCGGCGCTGGTCGCGCGCCTGAAGATCATGTGCAACCTCGACATCTCCGAGCGGCGGCTGCCGCAGGACGGGCGCATCGTCTTCAAGCAATACACGAAGAAGGGGCTCGACCTCGACCTGCGCGTTTCGACGGCGCCGCTCAACCATGGCGAAGGCGTGGTGATGCGTATTCTCGACAAGACCAAGACCACGCTGCCGCTCCCGGCCCTGGGGTTCACGGAGGAAAACCTGGCGAAATACCGCGAGGTGATCCGCCAGCCCTACGGCATGATCCTGCATTGCGGGCCGACCGGCTCGGGCAAGTCGATGACGCTCTACTCGGCCCTCAACGAGATCAACACGCCCGACATCGTGATCCGCACCGCGGAGGATCCGATCGAATACACGCTGCCCGGGTTGAACCAGATGCAGATGCACCGGCAGATCGGGCTGACGTTTGCGTCGGCCCTGCGGGCGTTTCTCCGGCAGGACCCCGACATCATTCTCGTTGGCGAAATTCGCGACAAGGAGACGGCGAACATCGCGGTCGAGGCGGCGCTGACGGGCCATTTGCTCATCAGCACGCTGCACACGAACGACGCGCCGAGCACCGTGGCGCGCATGACGGACATGGGCGTGGAGCCGTTCATGATTTCGTCGTCACTGCTGTGCGTCTGCGCGCAGCGGCTGATGCGGCGGGTGTGCAAGCAGTGCCGTGTCCCCTATGTGGCGGAAGGGCGCGAGAAGGAAATTCTCGAGAAAGCGATCGGGTGGAGCGGGCAGATTTTCAAACACAACCCGAAGGGCTGCCCGAAGTGTGGCGGCAGCGGCTACAAGGGCCGCGTCGGCATCCACGAGCTGATGATCACGAACGAGGAGCTGATCGAGGGCATCAACAAGGAGATGGAAACGGCCGAGCTGAAGAAAATCGCCCAGCGCGGCGGGATGAAGACGCTCCACCAGGACAGCCTGATCAAGGTGAAGGAAGGCCTCACGACGATCGAGGAGGCGATCACGACGGTGCCGCCGGACATGTAGGAAGCGGGCGCGCCGCGATCGCGGCAGCGGGGAGTTTTCGTCATCGACGACGCGTTGACCGCGGCGGGGAATTTCCCAGCATCGCGAGCCCA
>DASZPP010000321.1:0-16430 GCA_035549975.1 Opitutus sp. | reverse complement strand
TTATCCCGAGCGCATCCGCGATCTCAACGTCCGCATCCGCCAGCTCGCGGCGACCGACGCCGGCATCACCGTCGTCGACACCTTCACTCCGCTCGCGCAACCCGACGGCTCGTCCAAGCCGGATGACTTCGTCGCCGACCGCCTGCATCTGAATGCCGCCGGCTACGTCGTCTGGCACGACGTGCTCGACCCCGTTCTCGAAAGCTGGCAACTCGCCGCGAAGTAATCTCCACTCCCGGCTCGATGCCCCACCCCGCCCGAGCCGTCCCCGGCGTCCTGCTTGCCGCCCTCGCGCTGGCCTTCGTTGCCGCCGTGCCTGCCGCCGCTCCCAGCCCGCCCGAACTCAAGCGCATTTCCTATCACAGCGACGCCACCGGGCTCGAGCGCGACTACTACGTTTACCTCCCGGAAGGTTTCGCGCAGCACGATCACTGGCCGGTTTTGATGGCGCTCTCCGGCAACGGCGAGCGCGGCAACGGCAAGGACGAACTCGACTACGTGCTGGTCAACGGCCCGCTGCTCGAAGCCTGGACGCAGCAGCGGCACCTGCCGTTCGTGATCGTCGCGCCGCAACTGCCGATGTTTCACCAGGCGAACCAGGGCTTCATCACGAGCCGCTCGCGCGCCCGCATTCGCTATCCTCGGCCCGAGGGTCCTTATCCGGCGCGACCGCCCGGCGATTACGTCGGCAGGGCCGGGATGAACGGCGCCGTGGCCGATGCGCACATGCCCTTCGGCCTCGACGGCACCGAGGAGGGCTGGAGCATGATTGAAAACGAACTGCTCGCGATCCTCGACACCACGGTCGCGAACTTCAAAGGCGATTCCGCGCGCGTCTATCTCACCGGCCTCAGCACCGGCGGTTTCGGCACGTGGTATCTCGCCGGCCGGCATCCCGAGCGCTTCGCCGCGATCGCGCCCGTCGCCGCGTTCTGCCATCCCGACCTCGCGCCCGCCATCGCCGCCGCGAAGCTCCCGGTTTGGGCGTTCTGCGGCGGACGCGACCCGTATTTCAAGCAGCAGTTTTTCTACCCGGCGCTCAACGCCCTCGAGAAACTCGGCGACCCCGAGGTGCGCTTCACGATCGAGGCCGACATGGGCCACGACTCGTGGAACCGCGTCTACGCCGGCCAGGACCTCTACGACTGGCTGCTCCGGCATCGGAAATCCGCGGGCCGCTAAACCGGTTTCGACTCCCCGCTCCTTGCGATGAACCACGATACGACCGCGAACTCTTCTCGCGCCGTCCACCGCCCCGGCCCCGCCATCGCGCTGTTCTTTCTTTCCCCGCTCGTCGCCGAGTTCCTCCTCGGCAATCTTCCGATCACATTTCTCCCCGCGCTCGTCCTGCTCGCCCCGCTCTACGGCGGCGGCGCGCTTCTGATCCGCGAGTCCGCGCGGCGCTTCGGTCTCGGCTGGCCCTCCATCGTCCTCCTCGGCCTCGCCTACGGCGTGTTCGAGGAAGTCTTCACCACCCAGTCGCTCTTCAATCCGAATTATCTCGGCCTGCGCCTGCTCGACTACGGCTACATTCCCGCGCTCGGGATGAGCGCGTGGTGGACCGCGTTCGTGCTCCCGCTCCACATGATCTGGAGCACGTCCGTTCCGATCGCGCTGATGGAAACGCTCACGCCCGCGCAGCGCCGCACGCCCTGGCTCGGCCGCACCGGCCTCACGGTCACCGTCATCCTCTTCGCCATCGCGAGCGTTATTCTGCTCCGGATGGAATTGAAAAAAGGCTTCGTCGCCTCGCCCCTGCAATTCTCCCTCAGCGCCGCCGTCATCCTCGTGCTGATCGGCCTCGCGTTCAAGGTCGGCCGCCGGACGCCCATCGCCTCCCCCGCCGATCGCTCCGCGCCCGCTCCACTGCTCGTCGGCGCCGCGGCCTTCGTCGTCGGCGGCGCCTTCCTCCTCGTCGCGCATGCGCAGCGCTTCCTGCCGCCGTTTGTCGACGCCGCATGCATCGTCGCGCTTCTCGCCGGCGCAGCCGCACTCCTCGTCGGATGGTCGCACCGCGCCGGTTGGAACCAGCGCCACCGGCTCGCCGTCGCCGCCGGTTTCCTGCTCACCTACGCGTGGTATGGTTTTCGGCAGGTTCCTTCCGTCGGCCACGTTTCGCCCCGCGTCGACCTGATCGGCAACGCGATTTTCGCCACCGGCGCCCTCCTGCTCCTCGCGCGGGCCATCGGGCGCGTGAAAACAGAATGAGATCAACCTGCCTTTGACTTGCCGGGGTCGCGGCGGCCGTCCCGACGGCCATTGCTCCGTGGGGCGGTCGGGACAACCGCTGCTCCCTGAAATCCCATGACACTCGCTTTGACATCACGCTCGCCTCGCGATCACAAAATTCACCGTGAAATTTCTCCACCGCTCATGAAAATCTCCGCCGCCCTTCTCATGCTCGCCACCCTTGCGCCCGCTGTTTTCGCCACCGATCAGGTCATCCCGCTCTGGCCCGAGGGCGTGCCCAACTTCAAGCCCGAGGTCGGACCCGAGCAGGTCGATGACGGCGGCTGGGTCACCCACATCGCCACGCCGAAACTCGAGGTTCACCGCGGCGCATTCGACCGCCCGACCGGCACCGCCGTCGTGATCTGCCCCGGCGGCGGCTACGCCGGCCTTTCGCGAATCCGCGAAGGCTACCAATTCGCCGACTGGCTCGCGACGCTCGGCGTCACGTCGTTTGTCCTCACCAACCGCGTCGGCGACTACGGCCATCCCGCGCCGTTGCAGGATGTGCTGCGCGCCCTCCGCATCGTCCGCTCGCGCGCCGCGGAGTTTCACGTCGACCCGCATCGCATCGGCATCATGGGCAGTTCCGCCGGCGGCCACCTCGCCGCCTGCGCCTCTACGCTCTACGACGATCCCGCCGGCAAAACCGGCGCGGCGATCGACTCCGTCAACGCCCGTCCGGATTTCGCGATCCTGATGTATCCCGTGATCACGCTCGAGGATCCCTACGCGCACGTCGGGTCGCGCGAGAACTTGATCGGCAAGCATCCGTCCGCCGATCTCGTCGCCCACTACTCGCTCGAGAAACAGGTCACCGCGCATACCCCGCCAACGCTTCTCATCCACACACAGGACGACGGATCCGTGCCCGTGCAAAACAGCCTTCTCTACTACGAAGCGCTCACGAAAGCCGGCGTGCCGGCCGACCTGTATCTCTTCGCGCACGGCGAGCACGGCATGGGCATGCGCCCGAACCTCGGCACTGCGTCCGAGTGGCCCGCATTTGCCGCCGGGTGGCTGCGCGCCCGCGGCCTGCTCGACCCGGCTAAAACCGGCCGCTGACCGGAAATTCCGAATCAGATACAGACACGGTCACAGAGGACACGGAGCCCGGACACCGAGATCACGGAGCAAGCCAAAAGGTTGGGTTCTGCGGGGTGGGTGACCGTTCGCTCAGGCTCGCCGCGACGATCGCGCGGCTTCAACAAAACTGTAGCCGGACCTGGCGCAAGGTAGCAACGGCGGTCGTCCCGACCGCCATCCTTGGAAATGGCCGTCGGGACGACGGCCGCTACCCTCGATGCAACGACTACAATTTTAGTGAAACCGCCGTAGCAGCCACGGCTCTCGATTTTGGCTTTGCCCCTCCGTGTCCGGGCTCCGTGCGCTCGGTGGCAAACTCGGCCGCGTTATCCTCTGACCGATCGTTTTCGTTGACAGATAAAAAACCGCCTGTTTTTCCTGTCAACGAAATATGGCCCGCTGCCCCGCTCCGCCCAAATTCGACTTCAGCGTCCTGCGCCGCCTGCGCGAGCAGCACGCGATGACACTCGCCGACCTGTCCGCCGCGTCGAAGGTCTCGATGGCCGTGATCTCCAAGCTCGAGCGCAACCAGACCAGCGCCGAGCTCGACACGCTTTTCCGACTCGCGCGCGCGTTCGGCCTCAGCGCCACCGACCTGCTCGCGATGTCCGAGTCCGACCTCGCGCACCGCGTCAAGGAGACCGGCTACCGCTCCGGCCAGTTCGCATTCCGCCAGGTCAAGTTCGCCAACGTCGTCGCCCTCCTCGGCGAAGCTCCCGCCGGCGCCTCGGTGAAACGCCCCGAGATTCACCACGACGACACCGAGGTCTGCTGGATGCTCGAGGGCCGGCTGCGTCTCACGCTTCCGCACGAGGCCTTCGAACTGACCGACGGCGCCAGCATCCAGTTCGACGCGATCCTCGAGCACACCTACGAGGCGCTCACCGACTGCCGTTTCATCATTCTCCATCTCCGCAAGGACAAGCGCTACTGACCCCGCCGACTTCCCGGCACGACCCCTCGCCTCTCGCCTTTCCCCCCTCGCCTCACCCATGCGCATCGACGAAACTCTCCGCCCCGCCGACCTCGTGCCCGCGCTCGATCGCTTCTGGAAATTATCCGGCGAAAAAATCGACGCGCTCGTCCGCGACTACGATCCCGTGCAGGGCTCCCCCGTCTTCACCGTCAACGGCCGCTACACCACGCGCGGCTGGACCGAGTGGACCGAAGGCTTTCACTACGGCTCCGCCTTTCTCCAGTTCGACGCCACCAACGAGCACCGTTTCGCCGGCATCGCCGAACAGCAGACCGTCGCCCGCATGGCCGCGCACGTCAGCCACACCGGCGTGCACGATCACGGCTTCAACAATCTCTCCACCTACGGCAACTGGCTCCGCCTCCTCCGCGAAGGCCGCCTGCCGACCGACCCCGCCCGCATCGATTTCTGCGAGCTCGCGCTGAAAATCTCCGGCGCCGTCCAGGCCGCCCGGTGGTCTCCTTGTAGGGCGGGCTCTCCCGACCCCGCCGCTCCCCGCAATTTCAGCAGCGGTTACATCTATTCCTTCAACGGCCCCCACAGCCTCTTCGTCGACACCATCCGGAGCTGCCGCGTCGTCGTCGTCGCCCACGCGCTCGGGCACCGGCTCATGGGCGAAAACGATTCCCCCATCAATCTCCTCGAACGCGCGCTCCAGCACCTCGACGCCACCGCCCGCTACTCGATCTACTACGGCAACGGCCGCGACGCCTACGACGAGCGCGGGCGCACCGCGCACGAAAGCATCTTCAACCCGAACGACGGCCGCTACCGCTGCCCGAACTCGCAGCAGGGCTTCTCCGGCTTCACCACGTGGACCCGCGGCCTCGCCTGGGCGATGCTCGGTTTCGCCGAGGAACTCGAGTTTCTCTCCGCCCTCACCGACGCCGAACTCGCGCCGCTCGGCGGCCGCGACCGCTGGCGCGCGCTGATGCTCGAAGCCGCGACCGCCACCTGCGACTGGTTCATCGCGAACACGCCGACCGACGGCATCCCGTATTGGGACGGCGGCGCACCCGGCCTCGCCCAACTCGGCGACTGGCGCGCCCGCCCTGCCCACCCGTTCAACGACCACGAGCCCGTTGACAGCTCCGCCGCCGCGATCGCCGCCCAAGCCCTCCTCCGTCTCGGCCAGGTCCTCGGCGCCGACACCGCCGAGGGCCAACGCTACGGGCAGGCCGGCCTCACCGTCCTCCGCACGCTCCTCGCCGAGCCGTATCTCGCCACCGCGAAAACCCACCAAGGCCTCCTCCTCCACACGATCTATCACCGCCCGAACGGCTGGGACCATATTCCGCCCGGCCGCAAGATCCCCTGCGGCGAAGCCTGCATGTGGGGCGATTACCACCTCCGCGAAGCTGCCCTCTACATTCAACGTATCGCGCGCAACGAACCCTACCTCACCTTTTTCGGCTGCCTGCCGCACCGCTGAACGCGTCAGCGGAAGCTCCAAGCCTCAACATCCAAGCTCCAGAGAAACTCCAAATCCAATTTGTGCAGTGAACATTGAACATTCTCTGGAGCTTGGCGCTTGGATCTTGGTGCTTTCCTCTTCGCCTCTCTGATGACCGCGCCCCTCCAAAAACTCTGCCTCCACACGATCACCACCAAACCGTGGCCGATCGAAACCGCCGTCCCGCGCTACGCCGCCGCCGGCGTCCGCGGCATCACCGTCTGGCGTGACGCGCTCGAAAACCGCGACCCAAAAAAAATCTCCGCTCTCCTCCACGACCACGGCCTCTCCGTCGTCTCGCTCTGCCGCGGCGGATTCTTTCCCGCCACGACCGCCGAAGCCCGCGCGAAAGCGCTCGACGACAACCGCCGCGCCATCGCCGAGGCCCACGCGCTCGGCGCGCCGCTCGTCGTCCTGGTCTGCGGCGCCGTTCCCGGCCTGCCGCTCGCCGACGCCCGCGCCCAGATCCGCGACGGCATCGCCGCGCTCCTCCCCGACTGCGCCGCCGCCGGCGTGAAGCTCGCGATCGAACCGCTGCACCCGATGTATGCCGGCGACCGCTCCGCCGTGAACACGCTCGCCCAGGCCAACGACATGGCCGAACAAATCAACTCTCCCTTCGTCGGCGTCGCGATCGACGTCTATCACCTCTGGTGGGACCCCGCGCTCGAAACCGAGATCGCCCGCTGCGGCCGCCTCGGAAAAATCTTCGCCTATCACGTCTGCGACTGGCGCACGCCCACCACCGACCTGCTCCTCGACCGCGGTCTCATGGGCGAAGGCTGCATCCCGCTCCGCCAGATCCGCGCCTGGGTCGAGGCCGCCGGCTTCGACGGTTTCAACGAGGTCGAGATCTTTTCCACCCGCCACTGGTCCCGTGACCAAGACGATTTCCTCCGCGACATCGTCACCGCCTACCAGGCTCACGTCTAAAGCGTGTCATGCACTTTTATCCCGTGGACGACAGCGTGGTTCGAGTAGCGGCCGGCGTCTCTGCCTGCCGACCTTGCAACGCCGGCAAGCAGGGACGCCTGCCGCTACCCTGGAAAAGTGCATGCCACGCTCTAGCCGCCGCTCTCCTCACTCCTCACTTGTCACTCATCACTTCGCTATGAAAACCCACCGCCTCGGCATCATCATGAACGGCGTCACCGGACGCATGGGCACCAACCAGCACCTGATCCGCTCGATCAAGGCGATCATCGACCAGGGCGGCGTCCGGCTCTCCGACGCCGAGACGATCCTGCCCGACCCGATCCTCGTCGGCCGCAGTGAGGAAAAGCTCCGCGTCCTCGCCGCCCGCACCGGCGTCACCCGCTTCACGACGAACCTCGACGCCGCGCTCGCCGATCCCGCCAACCAGATCTACTTCGACGCCACGCTCACCGGCCAGCGTCCCGTCGGCGTCCGCAAGGCCATCGCCGCGAAAAAACACATCTACTGCGAGAAACCCGCCGCCACCACTTCCGCCGAAGCTGTCGCGCTCTACCGCGAAGCCACCGCCGCCGGCCTGAAAAACGGTGTCGTGCAGGACAAGCTCTGGCTCCCCGGCCTCCTCAAGCTCCGCCACCTGATCGACACCGGCTTCTTCGGCCAAATTCTCTCCGTCCGCGGCGAGTTCGGCTACTGGGTTTTCACCGGCGAACACGACAAGCTCCAGCGCCCGTCGTGGAACTACCGCAAGGAGGACGACGGTGGCATCATCGTCGACATGCTCTGCCACTGGCAGTATGTGATCCAAAACCTCTTCGGCGAAATCAAGTCGCTCACCTGCCTCGGCGCCACGCACCTCCCGCAACGCTGGGACGAATCCGGCAAACCTTACAAAGTCACCGCCGACGACACCGCCTACGCCACCTTCGAGCTGAAGAACGGCGTCATCTGCCACTTCAATTCCTCCTGGTGCGTCCGCGTCCGTCGCGACGACCTGCTCACGCTCCAGGTCGACGGCACGCACGGCACCGCCGTCGCCGGCCTGCGCGACTGCGTCGCCCAGCACCTCTCCGCCACGCCGCGCTGCGTCTGGAATCCCGACATCGACAGCCCCGTCAAATTCTTCGACGGCTGGTCGCGCGTCCCGACCAACGCCGATTTCGACAACGCCTTCAAGGCCGAGTGGGAACTCTTCCTGAAACACGTCGTCACCGGTTCGCCGTTCCCCTGGACGCTCCTCGAAGGCGCCAAAGGCGTCCAACTCGCCGAACTCGGCTTGAAGTCCTGGGCCGAGCGCAAATGGCTCGACGTGCCGAACCTCTGAACTGAACCACGAATGGACACGCCCCCCCCCGCCCCTCCTCCGCATTCGTGTCCCTTCGTGTTCATTCGTGGTTGGCCTCTTCTGAATCCGTGTTCATCCGTGTCCATCCGTGGTTAAAAACAAAATCGCCCTGATCACCGGCGGCACCCGCGGCATCGGCTTCGGCATCGCCGAAAAGCTCGCCGCCGAGAAATGGGACCTCGTCATCAACGGCGTCCGCCCCGAATCCGCCGTCGCCGAACCCCTCGCCAAGCTCCGCGCCCTCGGCTCACGCGTTGCCTACGCCCCAGGTGACCTCGGCTCCGCCGAAGGCCGCGCCGCGATCCTCGCCGCCACCCGCACCTTTCTCTCAACTCTCAACTCTCAACTCTCAACTCCGGACTCTCGCCCTTCGCCTCTCGCCTTGAGTCTGCTCGTCAACAACGCCGGCGTCGCCCCCACCGTCCGCGCCGACCTCCTCGAGACCTCCGAGGAAAGCTACGACCGCGTCCTCGACACGAATCTCCGCGGCACCTTCTTCCTCACGCAGGCGATCGCGCGCGACATGGTCGCCGCGAAAAAATCCGATCCGTCCTTTCCCGCCGCGATTGTCACGATCAGCTCGATCTCCGCGACCGTCGCCAGCATCAACCGTGGCGAATACGGCCTCGCCAAGGCCGGCCTCGCGATGCTGACGCAGCTCTTCGCCGCGCGCCTCGGCGCCGACGGCATCCCCGTTTACGAGGTTCGTCCGGGCGTCATCAAGACCGACATGACCGCCGGCGTGACGGAGAAATACGACAAGCTCATCGCCGCCGGCCTCAGCATCCAGCCGCGCTGGGGTTTCCCCGACGACGTCGGCCGCGCCGTCGCTGCCCTCGCCCGCGGCGATTTTCCGTTCAGCACCGGCCAGGTCATCATGGTCGACGGCGGCATGACGATCCAGCGCCTCTGACTTGGAGTGCGGCGGTCTTCCGCCGCTTTCGATCAGAGCGCCAAAGGACCGGCGCGCTCCAGAATCGTCATCGCCTGCAACACTTCGTCGCCCGCTCACGCCAACGCAATCATCGCCTTCAGCACTCCGCTCTCCGGCCGCGTCCAGCTCTCGAAGCGTTCCGGGACCTCGCCGAGCGGCGCGCGGTGCGTGACCCACGGGGTCGTGTCGACGACGCCGTTCTCGACGAGTTCGATGATCCGCCGGAAATCCTCCGGCCGCGAGTTGCGGCTCGCGAGCAGGGTGAGCTCGCGCCGGTGGAAGTTCGGATCGTTGAAGGTCACTTCGCCCGGAAACAGCCCCACGAACACCAGCCGCCCGCCGTGCGCCGGGTAGTCGAACGCCGCCGCCATCGACTTCGCATTGCCCGTCGCGTCGAAGACCGCCGTCGGCAAATCGCCGCCGGTGAGTTCGCGCAGCCGCGCCACCACATCGAGGCCCCGTGCATCGATCGTGTCACCCGCGGCGAGGCCGATCCGCTCGCGGCAAAACGCCAGCCGCTCCGCATTCACATCGAGGGCGATCACCCGCGCGCCGGCCGCCAGCGCGAATTGAATCACCGCCAGCCCGATCGGCCCTGCGCCGATCACCGCCACCGTTTCACCGCGCTCCAGCGCCGCGCGCTGCACCGCATGCGCGCCGATGCCGAGCGTCTCCACCAGCGCGAGCTGGTCGTAATTCAGCTTGTGCGAGCGGTGCAGCTTCGCCGCCGGCACGACGATCCGCTCGCGATGTCCGCCGTCGATGTGCACGCCCAGCACCTTCAGTTCCGTGCAACAGTTGGGTTTTCCACGTCGGCACGCGATGCACCGCCCGCAGTTGAGATACGGTTCGACCGCGCAGCGATCGCCCACGGCCACGTTCTCCACGCCCTCGCCGACCGCAAGGACCTCGACCCCGAGCTCGTGCCCGAGAATCCGCGGATAACTGAAAAACGGCTGCCGTCCGTGAAACGCGTGCAGGTCCGTGCCGCACACGCCGACACGATGCACGCGCACCAGCGCCTCGCCCGCACCCGGCGCCGCCGGCTCCGGCGCCTCAGCCGCCACGATTCTTCCCGGTTCCTGCAGGACGAGTGATTTCATTTCAAATTCTTCCATTCACTCGGGCCACCGATCACACCGATGGGCACTGACTCAGGAGCCCGAGCCAAGGCAGATCCTACAGGAGGAACCAGAGGGAGCAGAGCACGGCGGCTCGTTCTCTCTGCGCTCTCCGCGCCCTCCTGTGAGATGCATCGATCCGTGCTCATCTGTGCAATCTGTGACTTCAAACGATCTTCTCCGGTTCAGCTCCGGATCGGGTCCTGGTTCTCGGGCCGGCCGCGCGTGAAGTTGTGGTTGTGTACCGACCGGAGGATTTCGAGCACCTTCGCCATCAGCTCGAAATCAATCGGCTCCTCCGCATAGGCGATGTTGCGCCGGATGTTCTCCGGATTCGCGCTGCCCACCAGCGTCGTCGCGATCCCCGGATGCGCGATCGCGAACTGGATCGCGAGCCTCACGATGTCCGCGCCAACCGATGCACAATATTCCACCGCCCGCCGCGCGCCCGCCACCAGCGCCGGCGGCGCCGGATGCCACGAAGGCACGCCGCGGGGCGTCAACAGGCCCATCCCGGTCGGCGAGGCGCTGATCACACCGACGCCCTTCTCTCGAAAATACGGCAACAGCGACTCCAACGACGAATCGTTCAGCTCGTAGTGGCAGAACGAGAGCACCGTCTCGACCAGACCCGCCGGCACGCGATCGATCACTGCCCGGAAAATTTTCAGCGGCAGTCCCGTGATCCCGATATGCCCGATCCGGCCGGCCTGTTTCAGTTTCAACAGCGCCGGCAGCGTTTCGCCGACGATCTGGTTCAGGTCGGCGAATTCGATATCGTGGCACTGGAGCAAATCGATGTAGTCGACGCCAAGTCGCGCGCAGCTTTCGTCGAGGCTGCGGGTGACGCGCGCCGCGGAAAAGTCGAACTCGCCCTCGCCGTATTGCCCGACCTTGGTCGCAAGGTGGTAGCGGTCGCGCGCAACTCCGCGGAGCGCCTTGCCGAGCACCGTCTCCGCCCGCGTCGCGCCGTAGTAGGGCGACACATCGATGAAGTTCATCCCCAAATCCAGCGCCGTGTGCACCGTGCGGATGCTCTCCGCATCATCCGTCCGGCGAAACACGCCGCCGAGCGACGACGCGCCGAAACTGAGAACCGAAACGTTGAGGCCGGTCCGGCCGAGCAGGCGGCGATGCATGACCCAAATTACCGGACACCGGATTCCCAGCGCGAGCCGATAGAAGCGGGAATCTGTGAGGCGGAGTCCGTTCGGCTTGGCTTACACAGTTGCCGAAAACCTCCAAGTAGCGGCGAGCGCCAGCGAGCCGACTCCGGCGATCCCCTCGCTGGCGCTCGTGGCGACGCTTTTCCCAAAGCCGCTCTAAAGGCATTGCCTGCCCGCACCGACTCGTTTGACTCCCGCCGCCGTCCAGCCGTGGGAAAAACCACCTACAAGCCCGCCATCGCTTCCGCGGTCATCATCGCGAACATGATCGGCACGGGCGTGTTCACGTCGCTGGGCTTCCAGCTCGTCGATCTCAAGTCCGGCTTCGTGCTGATCATGCTGTGGGTGGTCGGCGGCGTCACCGCGCTGTGCGGCGCGCTGACCTACGCCGAGCTCGGCGCCGCGCTTCCGCGCTCGGGCGGGGAATACAATTTCCTCAGCCGCATCTTCCATCCCGGGGTCGGCTTCGTTTCCGGCTGGATCTCCGCCAGCATCGGCTTCGCCGCGCCGGTTGCGCTCGCCGCGTTGACGTTTGGCAATTATTTGTCGGCCGCGGTCCCGGCGCTGCCGCCGATCGGACTCGCCGTCGTGCTGATCGTCGTCGTCACCCTGGCGCACACCGGCCGCCGCCGGCGCAGCAGCAATTTCCAGAGCGTGTTCACGGCGACGAAGATCACGCTCATCACGACCTTCTGCGTACTGTGCTGGATCAAGGTCGCGCACGTGCAGCCGGTGCATTTCAAGCCGGTCGCCGGCGACAGCGGGTTGCTGCTGAGCGGAGCGTTCGCCGTTTCGCTGATCTACGTCAACTACGCCTACACCGGCTGGAATTCCGTCACGTATCTCATCAACGAGATCGACGACGCCCAGCGCAACCTGCCGCGGATCCTCGTTTCGAGCACGCTGATCGTGATGCTGCTCTACGTCGCGCTGAACTTCACGTTCCTGCTCGTCGCGCCGATGGACGCGCTCGAAGGCAAGGTCGAGGTCGGCTACATCGCCGCGCAACACGTGTTCGGCGCGGCAGGAGCGTCGGCCATCAGCTTCGTGCTTTCGCTCCTGCTCGTCTCCACCGTGAGCGCGATGACGATCGCCGGCCCGCGCGTCCTCCAGGTGATCGGTGAGGACTATGCGCTCTTCGGCCGGCTGGCGCGGAAGAACGACGACGGCATCCCCGCGCTCGCGATCTACGTGCAATCCGGCGTGGCGCTGATCTTCGTGCTCGTGTCGTCCTTCCAGAGCATCCTGTTTTTTTCCGGATTCGTTTTGAGCCTGAACACCATGGGCACCGTGATCGGCGCGTTCGTGCTGCGCTGGCGCCAGCCGGACCTGCCGCGCCCCTACCGCATCTGGCTCTACCCGCTGCCACCGCTCATTTTCCTCGCGCTCACGCTCTGGAGCCTCGTCTACATCGCGAAATCCGAACCCAAGGAAGCGATCCTCGCCGCCGCCCTGATCGCCGTCGGCGCGTTCGTCTACGTGTTCGCAGCACGCAAAGGTCGCACTGCCTGAACCCGTAGTTTTTGGAGTGCGGCGGCTCGACGCCGCTTTCCGATGGGCCGGCCCGACGGCCCGCCTCCGCCCCCGCAAGTCTCCGCCGACACCCTCGCCGGATGCGCCTGCGCCGATTCTGTGTTCGGTTTCCATTTCGGCGCCTGCTATCAGGCAACCATGTCGAACGACTCCGAGTTGCTCCGTCGTTACGTCTTCGAAAAATCGGAAGCGGCTTTTACCGAACTGGTCGAACGCCACGTGAATTTGGTTTACGCCGCGGCGCTGCGCCAGGTCGGCGGCGACGCGCATCTGGCCGAAGACGTGACGCAACGGGTGTTCGTGGCGCTGGCCCGCAAGGCGGCGATGCTCGTGAGACGACCGGTAATCAGCGGATGGCTTTATCGCAGCGCGCAGTTTGCCGCGAGCGACGTGGTGCGCGCCGAACGCCGTCGACGCGCCCGCGAACAGGAGGCGCAAACGATGCACGACATGACTCGAAATCAGGAATCATCCACCGACTGGAAAAAACTTCGTCACGTGCTGGACGAGGCGATCGGCGGCCTCAGCGAGCGCGATCGCGATATCATCGTGCTGCGGTTTTTCGAAGGCCGAGCCTTCGCGGAAATCGGAGCGGTGCTGCGTTGGTCCATTGGCGACTTCACGTCCGAATCATCCGATCCAACGCGCACGAGAGAAGCCTCGTGCACCTCTGCATTCCGATGTCGCATATCCGACATCGGATGCACGACCCGGACGACGGCACGCCGGGCCAGGCACCGTGTCTTCACCCAGCAATCGCCGCCGACAGCTCGATTCGGCCGCCGTGGGAACCGTCTTCGCCGGCTCGCCGGGCGGCGCGTCCCACCCGTGCCATGAGCCGGACCAGAATGCCAGGCGAAGCGTCCGCCCGCCTCGCCCCGCGATCCACGCACGCTCCTCCGTGGTGCGCTACGGCAGGCTGACGCGGTGGCGGGCTTCGATCTCCCGGTTGATTTCGTCGATCCTGTCGTCCTCCAGCTCGTAACGGGAGATGATCAACATCGCGAGCCCGAGGAGGATCGCGGGCAGAACGACCACCAGCCACAGGATGCCGTGCTGCGCGCCGATCGATTGCACCGTCTTGGTCGCATCGAAGTGCGTCATCGACAACACGACGCCCGGAATGACTCCACCGAGCGCGAAGCCGGCCTTGAAGAAGATGCCGGTGAGCGCATTGACGACGCCGGAGATGCGCTTGCCCGTTCGCCACTCGCCGTAGGAAATCACCTCCGGCACCAGCACCCACATGTAGCCGGTGGCCACGACGACGCCGGTCGATTTCACGAACTGGGCGACATAGACCAGCCAGAGCTGCGTCGCGAGCGCGGGCACGGTCGAGACGACATAGAGCAAGGCCATGCCGATGATCGCGATCGTGAGAAAAACATAGAACATCCGCTTTTTCCCGAGCGCCCGTTTGATGGCCGGCACCATCGGGAGAAAGATGAAGGCCGGAATCGAGCTGAGGGCGTTGAAGACCGGCAGCGCCTGGGCCTGCCCCAGGTTATACTGCATATAGTAAGCGGAGGCGGAATTGCCCACGGCCATCATCGCAAACGCGGTGATGAAGAAGAACGCCAGGATGCGGAGCGGGCGGTTGCGGACGAATTCGGTGAACAGGTCCGAGTAGCTGACGGTGTGGCCCATGCTCTCGTCCATCACCACGCGCTCCTTCGTCTGGGTGAAGCAGAACACCAGCAGCACCAGGCCCACGATCGCATACACCGTCATCACGGCGAACCAGACCGGCGACGACGCCGGCCTGGACCAGTCGTGGTTCGGCGCGAAATGCTGGATCGTGGCCGGAATGCCGAACTGCACCGCCAGCCCGCCCAGGTTCGCCATGAACATGCGCGTCGAGGTCAGCTTCGTGACTTCATCCGTGTCGCGCGTGAGCGACGCGTTCAGCGCGCCGTAGGGCACGTTGACCAGCGTGTAACACAGCGAGAGCGTGACGTAAGTGATGTAGGCATACCAGAGCTGCCCCGAAAAGCCGTTCCAGAACGACAGGATCGCCAGCCCGCTCAGCGGAATCCCGCCGAGAACCAGATAGCTGCGATACTTGCCGAGCTTGGGATTCCGCTTGTCGATGAACGCCCCGACAAACGGGTCCCACAACACATCGACCGCGCGCACCACCAGGAACATGAATGCCGCCGCGCCCGGGCTGATCCCGAACACGTTGGTGTAGAAAAAAAGGAGATAGGTGGCGACCGTCTGGTAGATGAGGTTCTGCGCCAGGTCGCCGGCGCCGAAGCCGACACAGGTCAGCGCCGACAACTTATCGAAGCCTTTTACGGCCGGTTCGCGTTGCAATGAGGTGCTCATGCTGGGGTAGGCGGTCGACTGCGGAAAGCCGAGGCGCGTCGCGTTAAGTCGATTCCGGCGGACCATTGCGAGATCGAAATCGAAGGCCCTGCGCCATCGAGCCGGCTCCGGCGCCCACTCGCTGGCGCTCGCGGCTGCATTTTTTGAATCCGCGATGGATTTTGAACTTTCCTCGAGAGGCCCGGCTCCGTCCGGTCGGCAATTCGCACATCAAGGATAACACGCCCGTTCAATTGATTCGCCTGACGCAAAACGCGTCCTTACGAATGACAGCCGGCGAATGCCGCCGGCGCCGCTTCCCGTAACGCGCACCCGCCCCGCCATGATGCCCCTCCCTCGCCCCAGCCTCCGTCGTTTCCAACAACTTCACCTCGTGCTCGTCCTCGCCCTCGGCAGCGTCATCGACGTCCGAGCCGGTGCTGCGCCCGCCACGGCCGCCGACTCGCCGACCGCTTCGCCCTGGGCCGCCTCGTGGATCGCTGCACCGGGGGCGCCGGCCCACGAGTTCGGCGTTTATTACTTCCGCAAAAGTTTTCCGCTCGCGAAAAAACCCGCCGCCTTCGTCGTTCAGGTCTCGGGCGACAACCGTTACCGGCTCTTTGTGAACGGCGCGAGCGTCGCCGCCGGTCCCGCGCGCGACGACCTGCAACACTGGCACTACGCCACGATCGACCTCGCGCCGCAACTGCACGCCGGCGACAATGTCATCGCCGCCGAGGTCTGGAGCTACGGCGCCGAGCGGCCGCTCGGCGTGCCGGGCGAACGGGCCGCATTTCTCCTGCAAGGCCGCGATGCGGCTGAAAGCGTCGTGAACACCGATGCAAGCTGGCGCGTGCGGCGCGACGACGCGATCACCGCCGTCCCGCTTGATCGCGAAAAGCTCAAAACCTACATCGTCATCGGCCCGACCGAAAATGTGGATGGCGCCAAATATCCCTGGGGTTGGGAAACAGCAGGCTTCAACGACACGACTTGGCCCGCCGCCGTCCTGCTCGGCCGGGCCGGCGATCCGGCCACGCCCTGGCGACTCGTTCCCCGCTCGATCCCGCTGCCCGAGGAAACGCCCCAGCGCCTCGCGCGCATCCGCCGCAGCGAAGGCGTCGCCGCCACGAACGGATTTCTCGCCGGCGGCGAACCGCTCGTCGTGCCGGCGCACACGACCGCCACGCTGTTGCTCGATCAAGGTTTCGAAACGAGCGCCTATCCGCAGTTGCGCGTCAGCGGCGGCCGCGGGGGCACCGTCGCGCTCACGTATGCCGAGGCGCTCGTCGATGCGCACGGCGCGAAGGGCAATCGCGACGACATCGCGGGCCGCCACATCGTCGG
>DASZPP010000320.1:0-9011 GCA_035549975.1 Opitutus sp. | reverse complement strand
GGCGTTCTCTTTTGGGGGGCACGAGTGAACGCGAATTCCGCCCGTGCGAGTTGGGCGAGGACGCAGGATGACAGCTTCAGCGCGAGAGCGTCAGGGCGACGGAGCCGGCGACGGCAATGGCGCCGCCGACGAGGGAGCGGTGCGTCGGGCGGTCACCCTCGAGCCAGAAGGCGATCGGGATCGCGAGGAGCGGCGCGGTCGCGGCGATGGGCAGGACGATGCCGCTCGGCGTGGTGGCGAGCGCCCACTGGTAGCAGCCGACGCCGAGGACGGGGCCGGCGAAGCCGTTGGCGAGCATCCAGAGCTTCGCCTGGCGCCGTTCGCCCGTGGTGCGCAGCGGCGGCGCGGGCATGAGGCGGCCGAAGGCGCGGAGCACGAGCAGGAAGCTCGTGGCGATGACGAGGCCGGCGACGATGCGGATGTAGGCGGCGTTGAGGCCGAAAATGGCGTTGTGGGCGGCTTCGCCGGCGGCGACGGCGACATCGACGCCCTTGCGGCTGACGAGCGCGCCGAAGCCCTGGCCGCAGGCGGCGAGAAAGCCGAACAGGAACCCGACCGGCCGCACCCGCACCCGAGGCGGGCTGTGCCGCGTCGGCACGATCGCGAACGCGATGCCGCCGAGAATGACGAGGCCCCAGGTGATCTGCCCGGCGGTGAGGCGCGTGCCGAGCCAGAGCCATTCGCCGAGCGCGGCGATGGGCGCGGCGAGGCACTGGATCATCAGCACGGTGAGGCGCGAACCGAGGAGCGGAAGCGCGGCGTAGGTGGCGAGATCGCCGAGGCCCATGCCGATGACGCCGCTCAGCAGGAACCACGGCGTGCTCGCGCTCGCGAAGCCGTGGCCGAGCGTGTGCGCGAAGAGTGCGAGCACGATCGTGGCGATGACGAGGCGGCCGACGTTGGCGCGCGGCGCGCCGGTCGCGCGGACGCTGTGCGTGGCGCAGGTGGCGTTGAGAGCGAAGAAGAAGGCGGCGAGAAACGAGGCGAGCATGGCCGGTCGCGCGAAGGATCATGGAAGCGGAAATCCCGCTCCGGCGAAAGCCGCAAAGCGCGGCAGGAAAAGCCCGCACGGACGCCCGCGGGCGCGGCGGTCGCGCGAGGCGGCGCGCCGGAAAGATTCCTGTTTTTGGGGCTTTTTAATGCGCGACGGATCGCTCAAATTGCCGGTATGAAACCGAGGAAAGCCAGCCAACTGCCCGAGGCCGTGAACGCGGCGCTCGCAGCGCGAAAAGGACCGGTCTCAAAATTCATCGCGCGGACCTTCCGGCACTTCAATGCGGCGACGTTGCTGGACGCGGCGAAGGCCTATGAAGCGCATTTGGGGGCGGGCGGGAAGATGATGGTCACGCTGGCCGGGGCGATGTCGACGGCGGAGCTCGGCCTCTCGCTCGCGGAGATGATCCGGCGCGACAAGGTGCACGCAATCGTGTGCACGGGCGCGAACCTCGAGGAGGATGTGTTCAACCTCGTGGCGCACGACTATTACGAGCGCGTGCCGGGCTACCGCGATCTCACGGCGGCGGACGAGCAGGCGCTGCTGGACCGGCACATGAACCGGGTGACGGACACATGCATCCCGGAGATGGAGGCGATGCGGCGGATCGAGGCGGCGGTGCGCGACGAGTGGCTCGCGGCGGACGCGAAAGCCGAGCGATATTTCCCGCACGAGTTCATGTATCGCGTGCTGCGGAGCGGGAAGCTGCGGAAGTCCTTCCAGATCGATCCGAGGAATTCGTGGCTGATCGCGGCGTGCGAGAAGGAGCTGCCGATCATCGTGCCGGGGTGGGAGGATTCGACGCTGGGCAACATGTATGCGGCGGCGGTCATCCGCGGAGAGGTGAAAAACGTGCACACGGTGCGGACCGGCATCGACTACATGACGATGCTGGCGGAGTGGTATCAGCGCACGGCGAAGCGGCTGCGCCCGGGCCATGGCTCGATCGGATTTTTCCAGATCGGGGGTGGGATCGCCGGCGATTTCCCGATCTGCGTCGTGCCGATGCTGCACCAGGACCTGCGGCGGACGGAGGTGCCGCTGTGGGGTTATTTCTGCCAGATCAGCGACTCGACGACGAGCTACGGGAGCTATTCGGGCGCGGTGCCGAACGAGAAGATCACGTGGGGCAAGCTCGCCGAGAAGACGCCGAAGTTCGTCATCGAGAGCGACGCGACGATTTGCGCGCCGCTGATTTTTGCGTGGGTGCTGGGCGAATAGCGCGCCGAGCGCGCCATTCGCCGAGGGTGGAGGCGAGACGCGACAGGCTCTAGAGGAAGAACTGCTGCTTCCAGCCGAGGAGTTGTTTGGCGCGGCGGCTGTCCATCATCGCTTCGCGGCCGGCGAACGGCTGGCGGAGATCGGTGACCGTGGGGAGATAGCGGTTGATCAACTCGCGGGTCGGCCGATCGGAGGAAACATCGTCGGCGCAAAGCACGACGGGTGCGCAGCCGAGGTTGTCCTTTTCGATCGCGAGCCGGCAGGCGATGGCGACGTCGCGGACATCGATGTAGGACCAGAGATTGCGGAGGCGGATTTCGGGCTTGGGAAAAGTCGCGCGGACGGGCGCGTGGTCCTCGGGCGAGAGCACATTGCCCAGGCGGAACGAAATGATCTGCATGCCGGTGCGGCGGTGAAAGGCGTCGGCGGTGACCTCGTTGACAACCTTGGAAAGGCCGTAGCTGTCCTCGGGGAGCTGCGGGTGCGCCTCGTCGACGGGCAGGTATTTCGGCGGGAAAAATTTTTCGGCGAAGCAAAGGCCGTAGGAGGACTCGCTGGAGGCGATGACGGCCTTGGGAAGGCCGAGGGTCGCGCAGGCTTCGAGCACGTTGTAGGTGGAGAGGGTGTTGACGCGGAAGACCTCGTCGTTGGGCGATTCGAACGGGCGCGGGATCGCGGCCATGTGGATGACGCCGTCGAATGGCCGGCGGTCGAAGCCGCCGAACGGCGAAAAGGCGGTGACGACCTGGCCGAGGCTGGTGAGATCGGCGACGATGGTGCGGCACAGCGGATTCGCGGGGAGCCGCGAGTCGACACTGACGACCTCGTAACCGGATTCGACGAGGTGCTGGACGATCCAGCGGCCGGCCTTGCCGGTGCCGCCGGTGACGATGAGGCGTTTGGTGGGCATGGGATGGGAGAGCTCCAACTTCCAGGGACCAAGCACCAGAGAAACTGCGAATAGCCAACTCCAATTGAGTTGTTGGCGTTCGCGCATTCTGTGGAGTTGGGAGACCGGAATCAGGAATCACGATCATGGCCAACTTGCTCGCCCACGAAAAATCGCCCTACCTGCTGCAGCACGCGGAGAATCCCGTCCACTGGCGGCCGTGGGGCGAGGCGGCGTTTGCGGCGGCGCGGGCGGAGCAGAAGCCGATCTTCCTGAGCATCGGTTACGCGACGTGCCACTGGTGTCATGTGATGGCGCACGAGTCGTTCGAGGATGCCGGGGTGGCGGCGTTGTTGAACGGGCATTTCGTGCCGATCAAGGTGGACCGCGAGGAGCGGCCCGACGTGGACAAGGTTTACATGACCTACGTGCAGGCGATGACGGGGCACGGCGGCTGGCCGTTGAGCGCGTGGCTGACGCCGGAGCTGAAGCCGTTCTACGGCGGCACGTATTTTCCGCCGGAGGATCGCGGCGGGCGGGCGGGGTTCGGGTCGATCCTGCGGGCGATCGCGAACGGCTGGGCGAACGAGCGCGACAAGCTCGTGGCGGAGAGCGAACGGGTCATCCGCGTGCTCCGGGAGCACGCGGAGCCTGGAGCCGAGAGTCCAGAGTCCAGAGCTCAAACCGGGAAGCCTGCGGATGTTGGCTCTCGGCGCTCGGCTCCAGGCGCCCGACTCGCCGAAAGTGCGCCGCGCGCTTTCGAGCAGTGCTTCCAGTATTTTTATGAGGCATTCGACGCGCAGCACGGCGGATTTGGCGGGGCGCCAAAATTTCCGCGGGCGGCGGCGCTGAATTTCCTGCTTCGCGCAGCGGCGCTCCAGGGAGTGGAGAGCGACGCGGGCCAGGAAGCGGTGCGGATGGCGACGGCGACGTTGCAGGCGATGGCGCGCGGCGGGATTCACGATCACGTCGGCGGCGGGTTTCACCGTTACTCGGTGGATGAGGCGTGGTTCGTGCCGCATTTTGAAAAGATGCTTTACGACCAGGCGCAGATCGCGCTCAACGCGCTCGAGGCGAGGCAGGCGACGGGCGACGAGCGGTTCGCCTGGATGGCGCGCGACATTTTCGACTACGTGCAGCACGAGATGGCGCACCCGGACGGAGGTTTTTATTCGGCGGAGGATGCGGACAGCGCGCTGCCGGAGTCGACGGGACGGGACAGGGAGCACCGGACCAACGGCGAGGCCGAGCGCCACGCGGAGGGAGCGTTTTATGTCTGGACGCGGGCGGAGATCGCGGCGGCGCTCGGCAGCGAGGGGGAGTTGTTTTGTGCGCATTTTGGCGTGACGGAGGAGGGCAACGTCCCGTCGCAGCTCGATCCGCAGGGGGAGTTGCGCGGGAAAAACGTGCTGGTGCAGCGGCGGTCGCTGGCGGAGACGGCGCGGCAATTTTCGCTGGCGCCGCAGGACGCGAACGACCGCGTGCTCGCGGCGCTGGCGAAGCTGCGCGAAGTGCGCCGCCGGCGACCGCGGCCGTTGCGGGACGACAAGATCATCACGGCCTGGAACGGACTGATGATTTCGGCGCTGGCGAAAGGAGCGTCGGTGCTGGAGGGCGGTCGCGGACGAGCGGGCGGTGATTCGCCGGCCGGCGGGCTCCTGGCGGCGGCGACGCGGACGGCGGAGTTTGTGCAGCGGGAGTTGTTCGATGTGCGGAGCGGGGCCTTGTTTCGGAGCTGGCGCGAAGGCCGCGGCGCGGCGAAGGCGTTCGCGGAAGATTACGCGTTTCTGATCCAGGGATTGCTCGATTTGTATGAAGCGGGGTTCGAGGTGCGCTGGCTCGCCTGGGCGGAGCAGTTGCAGACGGCGATGGACGTACTGTTTTGGGACGAAGCGGGCGGGGGATATTTCAATTCGTCCGCGGGCGACCCGTCGATCGTGCTGCGGCTGAAGGAGGATTACGACGGCGCCGAGCCGGCGGCGAGTTCGGTGGCGGCAGCGAATCTTTTGCGGCTGGCGACGATGACGGGAAACGAAATGCCGGGCGAGGCGGGAGTATCGGGGCGCGGGGTGAATTATCGCGAGCGAGGGCGGCGGTGCATCGAGGGGTTTTGGCGGCAGTGGTCGGAGACACCGCAGGCGATGCCCCAGATGCTCTGCGCGCTCGAGCTGGCGCTGGATTCTCCGCGGCATGTCGTCCTCGCGGGCGATCCGCGGGACGAGGATTTCCGGGCGCTCGCGGACGTCGTGCACGAACGGCTGGGGCCGCGGCGGGTGTTGCTGGCGGCGGATGCCGGCGAGGGGCAGCGCTGGCTGGCGGAGCGGGCGCCGTGGATCGCCGGCATGAAGCCGGCGGGAGGGCGGGCGACGGCCTATGTTTGCGAGGATTTCGCGTGCCAGGCGCCGGTGACGGAGCCGGCGGAATTGCGGGCGTTGCTGTGGCGGGCCTAGCGGACCGGCCGGACGTGGGCTGCGCTACGTTTTGTTGTAGTCGTTGCCCTGATCTTCGGCGGCCAGGAGCTCGAGGGCGGCGTTTTCCCGGGCGGCGGCGAAATCCGCGGCGAAATCACGCACGCTCTCGATGATCGCGATGACGTCGGGATGGCGCGCGGCGAAGATCAGCAGCTCGATCTGCGGCGGCGTGAGGCTGGCGTCGGCGACGGCCTGGCCGAGGTGGCGGGCGGCCTGGCGGGTGCCGGTGCGATAGTGGCCGATGGCCTTCCGGGCGACAGCCTCGGCGTCGGTCCGCGAAAACGGGATGCCGCTGACGGATTCGAGCCAGAGCAGCGCCAGGCTCTTCATTTCGGTGGAGGAGTCGGCGTAGCCCATCTTCCGCATGAGCCGGGCGATGGTCTTGAATTTCACCGGGCGGCCGGACTCGAGATTGAAGACGGTGTTGCGATGGACGCGGGCGAGACCGGCGAGTTGTTCGAGGCTGATATTCTTCGCCTCGCGCAGTTGGCGGAAAAGCTGCGTGTAATCCATCGCGCAGGGAGTAGCGGCGAGACGGCGGGGATGTCAACGCACCGGGGAACATCCGGTGAAAATCAAAGCGGGATTGACAATAAATAGTGACATACAAACCGTGTGCATATGGCCAGAAGCGCGAGCAACCCGATGATTGCACGACGGCACGATGAGCGGCGCCGGCGTGCGAAACTGCTGCGGGTGCTGATCGGAATCTGCCGGCGGATCGAGCGGCTGGAAGGATCGGCAGAGGCGCGGCTCGCGTGCCGGCAGGTGGCGGAGCTGCTGACGGTGGTGCTGGGGCGGGAGCGCACCGGGCGAGGACTGGCCGATTCGTGACATGAGCTGCGTGCTGGTCATCGACGAATACGAGCCGTTTCGGCAGACGATGGAGTTCTGCCTGCCGCGGTTCGGCTACGCCGCGCTGACCGCGCGCGACGCCGACGAGGCGATCCGGATGGGAGCGGAGCGTGCGATCGACATCGTGTTGCTCGATGTCGGCTGGCGGTGGGTGAGCGGATTCGTGATCTGCGAGAAACTGAAGCGGGAAGCGAAATTCGAGCGCGTGCCGGTCGTGATTTTGTCCGCGATCGTCAACGCCGCGATGGAGGAGCGGGCCCGCGCGGCGGGGGCGGTCGAGATCGTGGCGAAACCATTTAGCTGGCCGGATCTGCTGAAGGTGCTGGCGCAGCATGCGCTGCCTGTGGCGGAGCCGGGAGCCGCGCCGGCGCAGAACGCGCCGGGCGAAGACAGAGAAGACTCGCAAAACTTTGAGGCGCGGACAAACTGATGACCGGAGGAGCCCATGAACGAAACGATCACACGACTCGAAGAGAAGGTTGCCTACCTCGAGCGGCATGTCGTCGAACAGGACAAGGCCATGCTCGAAATGGCCGAGGACCTGGCGCACTTGCGGCGCGAAATCGGTGCCTTGCGCGAACGGGCGAGCCGGCTCGCGGAGGAAATGCCGGTGGACGAGCCGCTGGAGGAGCGGCCGCCGCATTACTAGCCGGCGCCGGCCGCACGGCTGGATCGCAGCGGTGCGGAGGCGCCGCTGCGGCGGGCCCGGCTATCTGCGGACAAAAAAATAGCGGCGGTCACCGACCGCCGCTAACGTTGGTTGTGGAGGAGGAACGCGATCACTCCGCGGCGTTGCGATAGGCCGAGTCGGCCTTCTGCACCGCTTGGGCGATCTGGTCCTTCGTAGCCTGCCACGTGTCGGACGTGGCTTGGTCAACCTGCGCGATGGCAGAGCGGAGGTTGTCGCGGGCGTCGGAGAGCTGCGTGCTGGCCTGGCCTTTGGCGCTGGCAGCCTCGCTGCTGATCTGGTCGGCCATCGTGTTGAGCTTTGCCTTGAACTGGTCGCGCTGGTCGTAGGAGTAATCCTTGATCTGCTGCCAAGTGCTGTTGAGCGAATCGTTGGTCATCGCCGTGGCATTGGCGCCCGCGGTGGCCGCGGAGCTGGCGGGCGGGGGGGTGCTGGCGGTGGACTTGCCGGACATGTCGTGGTTTTTCGTGCAGCCGCAGAGAAGCAGTGCGGCGCCGATAACGGTCGCGCCGCCCAGTTTGAGGAGGTTGTCGGTTTTCATAGGAAAAGTTCGAGGATGGTGGAGCGCGGCGGTGCCGGGCGCCGCGAAAGGAGATGACGGGATGCGTCAGGGTGCCGGCGGCGTGCCGCCGCGAAAGAGCCCGGCGATGATCGCGACGAGGAGCAGCACGAGGAAGATATAGAAAAGGATGCGCGCGATTTCGGCCGCCGTGCCGGCGACGCCGGTGAAGCCGAAGAGGCCGGCGACGATCGCGATGACAAGAAAGGTGATGATCCAGCGGAGCATAGTGGTCTCGGAGGGGTTGAGGCGCCATCGCAAGACGTGGCGTAAGCCAGTTTATGCTTGGCCGATGCCAGTGAGGAGCGGACGGCACCAAGTGCCGGCGGAGCGGGAAGTTAAAAATTTCGGATCGAAGCGCGGTTGCGGGAAGCAGGCTGGATTCGATGCAAATTGCGCCCCGCTCGGTGAGACGTCGTGCGGCGTGCACGAACGAACCGGCGGATTGATTAACCGCGAGACCGATTCAGCGCTGCCGCCGATCGGCCGGATGCTGGCGTGGCGGCGCAGCGAGCGGGTGCGCGGCCGGGCGCGTGCCTTGCGCGGTGAGGCCGGTCAGGTCGCGCCGGCAAGCGGATCCGGCGGGAGCGGATCAAATCCTCACGTCGTTCGGAGCGGTGAACTGCGGATCGAGCACATTGCCGGTGTTGCGCGTGGCGGCGGGCTCGAACAGGAGAACTTCGGCTTCGTCGTCGGCGAGCGTGCGATGCTCGACGCCGCGCGGCACGACGCAAAGTTCGCCGGCAGCGAGTCCGACGGTGCGATCGCGAAATTCGATCTTCATCCGCCCGCGCCAGACCAGGAACAACTCGTCCTCGTGCTCGTGACGGTGCCACGGGAAGGTGCCGGAGAATTTCACGACCTTCAATTCCTGGCCGTTGAGCGCGGCGACGACCTTGGGGCGCCAGTGTTCGCGGACCAGGGCGAATTTCTCGGGCAGGGAAATGGAGTCCATGATGGCGGAAGCATCGGACGGCGCGGGCTGGCGGTCGATTCTGTTTGGGCGGCGGATCGCTCTGCCTTTGTGAGGCTAAAGTCCGGCGGCGTTGCGTCGATAACGTGCTGCCTTGCGGAAGGCCCGACCGGGTTTCTTTCGTCCAGCAGCATCGACCAGACTTCATGATCGCTTCCGACGATTTATTTGCCGGCGCGCCCCGACCGAATGCGGCCCGGGCGGCGTGTCCGTCAATCATCACCCAATCAACTCCATCGCGCCCGAAGGTCGTCGCGCGCGGCCGGGCGCTCGCGGCGAGCGGGGATTATCCGTCGCCGACGATGTTGCAGGAGCTCAGCGACCGGATCCTGGTTTCGCGCGAGTGGAACGAGGGACAGGC